>JAYUKO010000232.1:0-41237 GCA_043764415.1 Bdellovibrionales bacterium
GGCGAAGAAAAGCTTGTGCAGCAAATTGAACAATTAAATTACGAGTTGATGGTGGCGATGTTTTGTACGGGAACAGAATCTGTGTTGGAGCTGCGAAGAGGTGACGTGTGGAAAATGAAATAAAATCTCTGTTTAAAGGATTTTCGAAACTCAACCGCTCCGAGCGCTTTCAAAAGCTCGTGGAAATCGGAGCTTTGGATTCATCAGATGTTTCGTTTCTTAAAAACGGCGGAATCAAAGACTTCGACATGGCCGACAACTTTATCGAGAACTCCATTGGCTACTTTCAGCTTCCGCTGGGGGTGGCGACCAATTTTTGCATTGATGGAGTTGAGTATGTGATTCCCATGGCGGTGGAAGAAACATCCATCATTGCAGCTGCTAGTAAAACCGCGCGCTGGATTAGCGAACGTGGAGTGATAACCACAGAAGTGATTGGCGAGAATATTATTGGGCAGGTGCAGATTGCTCGCGTGAAAGATTTTTTAAAACTCCAGACGGTTCTCGAAGCAAAAAAACAACAATGGATCGGCGAACTGAATCAAGTTGTGGCGCAGGGAATGTACGCGCGCGGTGGCGGTGTTCGCGACATCGTCGCTCGACAAATCATCAGACCCGATGGCGATGTGATGGGCATTTTACATATTCATTTAAATCCGTGCGACGCCATGGGCGCAAATATTATCAATCAGGTTTGTGAGTACATCACTGGTCCCATCGAAGAAGCCACTGGCGAAGCTGTGACCATGCGCATTCTCTCAAATTTAGTGGATACAAAACTTACGAAAGCGCGTGTTGAGATGCGTGGGATCGACAGCAAAATTGGCGAGGCCATTCAAGAAGCGTCGCTGTTTGGCGAAATTGACTCGTATCGGGCCGCGACCAACAATAAAGGTGTTCTCAACGGCATTGATCCCATTCTTATCGCCACAGGCAATGATTGGCGCGCTGTTGAGGCGGGTATTCATGCTTATGCGGCTCGCGATGGACAGTATCGCTCGATCACCAAATGGCGCTTCGAAAATGATATTCTCACTGGCGAATTTTTAGCTCCACTCATCGTGGGCACGGTGGGTGGAGTGACAACTCTTCATCCAACAGCAAAGATGGCTATGAAAATGATGAAGATCGAAAGCGCCAACCAGCTTTCGCGCGTTTGCGCCAGCGTGGGTTTGGTGCAAAATTTAGGGGCTCTCCGTGCTCTTACATCTGAGGGCATTATCGAAGGTCACATGAAGCTGCATATTAAGAATTTGGCCATGGGTGCAGGAGCCAGTGAGCAGGAGTCGCCAACGCTGCACAAACTTCTTGAACAGGTTCTGAAAGCTAAAAAAAGAATTTCTCTTTCGGATGCGATTCAAATGTTAAAAAAGATTCGCTCGGTGAAAGACTCGGTTAAAGATCCGATGAGAGAGACAGCTAAGCATGTCACAACTCCGTCTTAGCCTTCCCAGCAAAACATTTCTGCTCGGTGAATATTTAGCCCTCTCTACTGGTCCATCAATTGTGGTGGCCACAGAGCCTCGGTTTGAATTTAAATTTTGTGTGGGCGAATTTTTAAAAACGGTTCATCCACAAAGTCCCGCTGGTCTTTTTTATAAAAAATGTCAAAAAGATGTTGGCCCGATGCAAATCGAAATGACCAAGCCGACAAAAAGTATTGGCGGCTTTGGAGAATCAACGGCGCAGTATTTAGCTTTGTGGCATTATGCAAAAGCCGTCAAAAAAAAACAACCTATGGATGTGAATGCCCAGTTCATCGAAGAGTGTTGGCAGGATTACCGTGATTTATTTCCTCAAGCACCGCCGAGCGGTGCTGATCTAATAAATCAACTTTGCGGTGGCCTGACGGTTTGGGATCCGATTAAAAAAGATGTGCAAAAGTATGAGTGGCCCTTTCCCGACCTCAAACTTTATTTGCTAAAAACATCGCATAAAATTAAGACCCACGAGCACCTGGCATCCATGGATCCTGAGTCCATTCCGACGGCGGCGTTGAGCGAAATTATGCAAAATGCTTTGGTGGCTTTAAAGGAAAAAAACTCCGTTCGTTTTTTGCGACAATCTATCATGTACACCGAAGAGCTCTATCGCGCTGGTTTGCAGTCTCCGGAAACAATGGCGTTGATTGGCAAAATTGCCACGCGAGCCAATGTTCTGTGCGCACGGGGCTGTGGAGCCCTGGGTGCCGACGTAATTGCCGTTTACGGTTCACCCGGTGCCGAAATTGACTTTTCGGATCTTGCGCTCACGCCGGTGGCCACGTTGCCAGACAATCTAAGTTCGGGACCCGTTTGGCGGTGGTCGTGATGTGGGAAGCGTCGGCACCTGCGAATATCGCTTTAATCAAATACATGGGGAAGCGCAGCTTCAGTTCTGCAAACACCACTCAGGCGAATGTGAACGTCGCGGTCAATCCTTCGGTTTCTTGGACCTTGGATCACCTGCGAAGTTTTGTGCAGCTAGAGCTTGTTGGTGCTGACGAAAGTCAGAACGACACATGGCAGCCGCACCCAAATTGGCTGTTCGAAATGAGTGAGGTTGGGCAGCAAAAATATCTGGCCCATCTTCAACGTGTAAAAAAAATATTTTCCGCTGAAAATTATTTTTTTAAAGTACGATCGGGAAATAATTTTCCCGCGGATTGCGGAGTCGCCAGTTCGGCGTCGAGTTTTGCAGCACTCACTCTGGTTGCGGCTCAGGCATTTTCGCAATTAACTAAAAAGCCTCTTCCGGCGATGGAGACCCTTGCAGATTTGAGTCGGCAAGGCTCCGGGTCGTCGTGCCGCTCGTTTTTTTCGGGCTTTGTTGTTTGGGAAGAGGATGGTGTGCGACAGCTCCCAACACCAACTTCACTTTATCATCAAGTCGTCATCGTGAGTGGCGATAAAAAACAAGTGTCTTCGTCGCTGGCCCATCAACGAGTTCAGTCGAGTTTGCTAATGAAGCAACGAGAAGAGCGTGTTCAGATACGGTTTGAGTCGTTGTGCGAGCAATTGCTTAGTGGCAGCCCCGATTGGAAAAGGTTATACGAGCTCACGTGGTCAGAATTTTGGGATATGCATGCACTTTTTGAAACTAGTGATCCGTCGTTTGGCTACATGACTGCAAAATCGCTTGAGATTCTAAACATCGTTCGTGACTATTGGCTGCAAAAACAGGACGGCCCCCTCGTGACCATGGATGCGGGCCCCAATGTGCATTTGTTATGGCGACACGATCAAAAGCCCATGGCCCAAGAGTTTGCAAAAGCAAACCTGCAGTGGAAGTGGATTGAGGATGCTAAATGAGCTTTAAGCATCGCGTTTTCGGAAAATGGATTCTCGCTGGCGAGCACGCTGTGCTTCGCGGTCATACGGCTATAGTGTTTCCAGTGACGTCTTGTTACTTCGAAATCGAATACAAACCATCTTCCAATAAAATCAATCTCACTTGCGATTCCGATCAGGGTGAGCAAATGAAAATGGTGTTTATGGGTTTGCTGAATAAAGCACTTTCGGATCTTGGCAAAGAAACGACGGAGCTAACTGGCGAGCTCAGTATTATCAATCGCATTCCCTTAGTCGGTGGCATGGGAGCGAGCGCCGCCATCTGCGTGTCTGTCGTAAAATTTTTAAATTATTTAGGATTTGTGGAAGAAGAGAATATTTTTTCTTTCGCTAAGTCGTTGGAAGATTTATTTCATGGTGAAAGTAGCGGCGTCGATGTGGCCATTGCACTTCAGGCTCGTCCTTTGCTTTACAAGATTGGCGAATTTATTCCCTTTGAACCCAAGTGGAAACCGTATTTGTATTTATCCCATTGCGGAAAACGCGGGGTCACAGCGGACTGTATTCGTCGGGTTAAAAAATTATGGCAAACCAATGAGAGCTTGGGTCAGATGATTGATCTCGACATGCAACGAAGCTTTGAACTGGCGCAAAAATCCCTGAGCAGACCCGATTCGATGCATGAACTTCAACAATCCATTTTGCTCGCGAGATCGTGTTTTGAGCGCTGGGGCTTGGTGAGTGTGGAGTTGAGTGAGCACATGAACGAGCTACACAAGCTGGGTGCTATTGCCACGAAACCCACCGGTAGCGGCGACGGCGGGTTTGTATTAAGCCTCTGGGACCAAAAGCCCACCGCCACAAGTATCGACCTCCTCGAGTGCTAGCTACGCACTTTTGCCCCTTGCCGTACCTAGCTACTGGCAGATTTGGGAGAAAATATCAGTTTGCGGTGCTGAGGGCTCTGCGGGGGTGGTGATATTGAGGGTGGCTCGGATTTGTTCGTCGATTTGGGCGATTTGAGTGTTTAAAATAAAAATTTGCGGGCATGTGTTGGCGACGACGGATTTAAGTTCGATACTTTTTAAAGACAGCAGCGAGGCTTTTGCCATTATCTGGGATTCTTCGGTGAGAAGATCTTCCTTTTGTTTTTGCAGCTCGAGCATTTTGCCTTCATTTTGAACTAACGAAGCGTTGAGGTTTTTGATCGTGGCTTCGATGTCCGTTATTTTTTTCAGAGCGGTAGCTTTGTTTGTCAGTAAATTGTTGATGTTGTTTTGGTTGGCGTAGTCAGCCCCCGCGAGCTGTAAGGCGATTAGATCGCTCGCAATTTTATTGTTTTCGCTATTTTGCAGATCCAGCATTTGCACCAGTTGAGATTGAAGTTGCACAACGGCGTCTTCAAACTGAACCTTACCGATAAAAATCTGCTGAAAGGAATTTTCGCACTGAGTGGGATTGATCGAGGGAACGAGGCATCGCGCGTACATAGCTTCGAAGAAGTTCGAAGATTCCGTGCTGGCTTGCATTTGTAGCACTTGCTCGCGGAAACTTTCAACTAATACATTAAATGCATTTTCAGAAGATCGAAAATCAGTCCGCGAGGCTTCTATTTTTGACGACAATTCTTGAATACGATTTTGTTGATTGGTCTTTTGGACTTCCAAATCGTTCAATTGCTGTTTTTCGCAATTGAAAACATTTTCGTAAAATTCGGAATTGTAGAGCGTACGAGCGTCGATGGCGTTGAGGGCGGGATTGTTGCAATTTGCGAATTCTTCACTGGTGCGTTGTTGTGAAGACCAGCGCCAAACAATCAAGCGGAGTAAGTTCCAATTCTGCAACATGGCTTCGAGTTCAGGGTCCGAAGATGTGAGCTCTTGAGTCAGGCGTTCCGCAAGAATTTCGACTTTGCTATTGGCTTCATTCCAAGGCTGAGGCACACGACTCAAAAGAGAATCTATGGTTGCAGGCGGTAGAGAATTTAGGAGTTGAGTTCTCGATGCCGTATTTAAGAGTTCGTTGGGGTTAAGGCACGGACTAATTTCAAGCTGTGGATCGAGAATGATTTTTGGATCACAAACTAAATTCATGAAAATCAAATTTTTAGATTCGGTATCTATTTTTTTAAAAGTGTTTAATTCGTCGCTCAGTTGCTGAAATTTTGTTTGGTGGAAGGAGAACTCATTGTCGAAATTCCGTTCGCCAGTGACAGAAACCGTATCTTCGACTCGGGTATTTAAAATGATAAACGAAATATCGTCGAGATCTGCATAGTAGGGGATTTGTTGATACTGACGTATGGCACTTTCGATCCCTTGAAACTCCGTTTCTGATTTTGTTTTTTCAGAAACAAACTCAAGATATTCAGTCAACGCCGTATCTTGCTGAAGTGCCGCATCGACCAGGCGCTTCGAACCATCGTGAAGAGCTTTGAGCACTTCAACCTGTTGACTGATTCTGTTGTACTCTTGTGTGCGTGTTAGAATTTCGGCATTTTTTTGCTCGATGGTTTCCAAGCTCCAAGGGGGAGAGCTTTGCGGGACGCTTTCAGTGTTTGGGATCAACAAAGTTTTTTCATTCCGCATTTCTGTTAAATGCTCGATAAGTGTCGCAACTTGGTTCGCTTGGGCTCGCAGCTCCTGCTCTCGCTGACTAAATTCATTAATTTTTGGTAGAAACGGCGCCAGAGATTGGTTGAGGGCGTCTATTTCCATAGTGACAGTGGTTATATTTTGCGATTCCTGTAAAATACTCTCTTTTGTTGCCAACAACGTGCTTTGGAGTTCAACGATTTGTTGATCAACTTGCGGGATAAGGCCATTTTTTTGTTCCAAACCACCGGATATAGCCTGAAGACGGTTCTGAATTCCTTGCTGTTGGGTTGAGTAATCTTTAAATAAATTTACAGCATTTAAAAAAGACTCGGATTGAAACACATCGAACTGACTCACAATAGCATTTTTCTGTTGCAGAAGAGGTAATGCAGAATTGTAGCTTTGCACAGTGATGGGTAATGACTGTTCGAACCCTTGCAGTTCACTCAATTGTTTTGCGTAATTTAAAAGTCCGTAGCCCGTAGAAATAGCATCTTCGGGTAAAAATTCAGAGGCTTTGTCTGCCATACAAGCGCTAGCCAGCTTTTTATATGCATTGGTGGTGCCTAAAAGACTTAAATTTGCCGACCAAATATCACCGGCTGCGCTTTCCACAACAACGTTGGCAGTTCTCTGCGATAAAAAAAGAGCCACCATCGTTTGAATTTCGCGGACGTCTAAATCCTTAGTTTCAAACACCATGGTATTATCCGCTGTGGCCATGGCTACAAGCTCAATGAGCTTGCTTTCTAAAGCTCTCAGGGTGTTATTAAGATAGGGATTGAATGTCGCGGTATTGTCGACACCGTCGATATCTTTCCACTGGAGGTATACTTTTTTAGGTTTATGAGAAAAAAACTGGATTTTAAAGGTGGGGACGACGGTTTGTTCAGAGGCTTTTTCAAAAGTAAAGGCGACGCGCACATTGGATTCAAATTCGTTATCATCAACTTTAAAAATAAAATTATCAGTTTTCTCAACAGAGCAGGCCGATTCGACAAAATCGAAGCCGAAAGCCGGTTGAAGCCCTGCGATAATTGTGCCAATCAAAAGAATAAAAAATCTCATAGTTGTCTCCATTAAAATATAGGTTCCACTGGTGGCAGTAGTGGCAGTCCTTCTTTGACGATATCCATAAAAATTGGCAGGGCCAGAGCGCCGCCGGTTGACCCTGTTGAGGCGGGACTGTCGTAGCCAACCCAAACAGCGATCACAAAATTTTTGCTAAAGCCGATAAACCAATTATCGTGGGAATTGGAACTGGTTCCGGTTTTTCCGCCAAAACAGATCTGTCCCGAAATACCAATGGCAGAACCATCGCAAATGTTAAGACCAAGGGTGTTCGCAGGAAAGTCTCGTAAGAGTTTTGCAGTGCCTATGTTGGCGACCTGAACTAAAAGCCGCTGGATATCAAAAACGACTTGTCTGTTTTCGGAAAAGGGAACACGTGTTGAGTCGAAAAGATTCGGTGTGCTGAGGTCTTCGCCACGCCCATTTTTAAAAGTTTTAAAATACACGGGCTTCACTATTTTTTGACCATTGGAAAAAAAGCTAAACGAAGAAGCCAGCTTTTCCACCGTGAGTTCCTGCGCCCCCAGCACAATGGAAGGCCGGTATTGCACACTCGTGCTACTGTAAAGGTCTATTTCCACCAGGAAATCGACAAACTCCCGCAAATTATCAAATCTGTCGGGCCCGAAAAAAGAGTTTGTAAGGAGTCCTACCGCAGGTTTATTAATGGACTGCGTGAGCGCTTGCTCAATGGTCACCTGTTGAGAACCTGCGCTCCCATCGAAGTTGTCGGGAACGTAGTTTGAGTTGTCGTCTATCCGAAAGTTCACTCCAGAGTTCTGAATGAGGGTGTCGGGGCGGAACCCCTTCGTGAGTGCCAGATAATAAATCCACGGCTTTAACGTAGAACCTACGGGACGTCTTGAGATATTTGAGCGATCAAAAAAACGAGATGTTTGTGGGTTGTATCCACCAAACTGGGCCAGCACTTCGCCTGTATTACTATTCATCACAATGGCAGCGGCCTGCAGCTTGGAAGATTGCAGAGTGTAGGTTTGCGAACCTTCCACTTTCGAAACCCAAACGATTTGTTCCGGAAGGATGTCCTTCCTCTGCATTTTTGAGCTCAGGATTCGTTGATGTTCCTGCGTTAAACGAATTTCAGCAACACCCTGCTGGGCGCTGATAAGAACATTGGTATTAGCACCGCCTTTTGAGATAAAGGCAGGTAGCATATAATCCCGAGGCGCATTCTCCAGCATTTTTTGTAGCGCGCTTTGAATGAGCAAGCTCTTTACCTGCTGCGTGCGAACTTGCGGATAGGCAGACACGTCGAGAGCCTTGAAGCACGGACTCATCAGTCGAAGGATTTCGAGAGGAGTTTCGGAGTCATCCGTAGGGGGACTAAATATATCCAAGATGGATTGGCAGTCTGTTGGGTTGGTCCAAACCGCGATGACTTCTCCAAGCGAGAAGTTTTTGTTAGCGAAGTCGGCGACGTTAAATACTTCTTGTGGTGTTCGAATCACCGCATTGTCTGGATGGAAATAGAACTGCGTAGAATTGTGCGAAGCCAAAGAAATTACAAAATCAACAGTGCGACCTTCAGTGCCGAGGAGATTTCGAACCTCCGTCAAAGCCTCGCGCAGTTCGGATGTAACATCAGTCGCGTCGATCTGGGCAAAGCGACTTCGATCGTTTCTCGCGGCTTCGATTCGACTTTCTGTGGTGCGATCGCGATCGTAGCTATCGAGTTTACTGAGAATATTTTTTCGGACAATCTCCTGCAAATTCATATCGATCGTTGTCACAAGTTCTGGCTGGATAACCTGAGCCCCCAAGGGGTTGGCCGAAATTTCCGAGACAAAGTTTCGCGCCATGAGTTCCAAATAAATTGAAGAGTCAGAGGCTGGGCTTTGATTTCTTTTTTGCTCCCATTGCGGAAGGGCTGTGGCTTGGGCTTGGGTAAGTTCGTCCTGACTGATGGGTTCCAGCAAACTGCTCTCCCAAGTCAACTTGCTCATTTGCTCGAGCACATAGAGTCGACGACCTTTGGTGTAGGAATCGTAGTTGCTTGGCAGCGAGTAACGGTTAGGACGTTTAAACAAAGCGGCGATGAAGGCGGCCTCAGGAATGTTGATGGCTGTAGCCTCTTTTTGAAAGAATGTTTTCGCCGCTTGATCAATGCCGCGGATTCCGGGACCGTAATCCATCATATTTAAATAATTTTCGAGGACCACTTTTTTTCCCGTGCCTGGGATTTTTGCGTCCCAGTAGAGTTCGTAGGGTTTTGCCCAAAACCATTCGCGGATTTTTCGTAATAAGCTTTTTAAGCTGCCATTGGTGAAGAGGGTGTTACCATCGGCGCTCTCCTTGTCTAAAAAATAGAAGTTTTTTAGAAGCTGCATGGTCAGAGTTGATCCGCCAGACAATTGACTTTCATCCGACGTGGATTTCATTTGCACCGCCATGCGCACCATGGAGGCCATATCAACACCTTCGTGCAGCCAAAAGGAGCTGTCTTCGGCGGCGATTAAAGCCTTTGGTACATGCGGTGAAATTTGTGGATAAGCCAGCCAGTTTTCGGTTTGCGAAAACAAAGAGTCGATGAATTGACCGTTGCGGTCAAAGAGGCTGGTTTTGCCAAAGTAGCGGAGGTTGCCCAAACTCTCGATGTCTTTTGTTGTGAGGATGAGAAGTTCGCTCTTAATAAACGTTTGAATGTCCTCGGTCTCCTGGGGAGTAAAAGCTCGCGAGGTGAATTCGTCGGCGCATATTTTAGAAATCGTCGATTTAACCAGTTCGGCGCTGGAGTTTTCTGCGACGAGATCGTCGGCATGCTCGTCAACGATATGGAATAAAAAGCTTAAAACCTCCGTTTTCGACATGTCCAATTCTTTTTGCATGTCTACGAAGAGGGCTCGACAGGTTTGATTGGCTGCGGACAACGTGATGACGCCGTCAGTGGATAATAAAGTAAGACTCACTGGATCCACAGTCGTATTAAAATACTTCTGCTGCATTTTATTTTCGGGCACATATTGGTGCAGCGAAAAAAATGTCAAAACAATGAGTTTTGAGATGATATCCATATTATTCTTCTACTTCGGGAGCCATCCAGTTGGAGATCGTGTCCTCGACTGACTGAAGGGCCGACGTAGCAGCGGCCTCGGCACCATTGGTTACGACACCCAGATAATCACCTTCGTTACGGGCTTCGCGGGCTGATTGCAGGTTTTGAGCTAAAGAAATACAGCTTTCTAAACTACTTTGACTTCGCACGCAGCTCGATAGCAGCTTTTCTACACAAACACTTTGATATTTTTCGTGCATACACCGGCCGATGGCCCACGGACCAATCTTAGATATGAGCAGACTGACTTCGGCAAGTCGGCTCTCGTCGTTTATTTGCAGTTGCGATAAATACTGATCGTAAGTTTCTACGGCTTGCAACGGTAACGTCATTTTGGAAACCATAGAGATGGAGACATTTTCTGAATTCATTGTCATGCGAAGAGACTCAATTTGATTAATATGTTTACTCACATTTGCCAGCTCGGTTGAAGAACTGAGTAAAGTTTTTGTCATCGCTAAATCCAGAGTCATCGTTTGCGAGCCGTCGGCGGTTTCGACGTTTATTGCTTGGGCCAGAACTTGGTTTAAAAGATCAACAGACTGCTGACTCATTCCGCTGCCATCGGAAGAGCTTCGTGGTGAAGGGCTTCCAAAAGTTTGTCGGGGGCGTTGCGCTTGCGGTTGCAAGTTTGCGACGACGTCGTTGAGTGTATTTTTAAGGCCAACGAAGTCGGTAATCATGGAGGTTGTGCCCATGCGCTCGCCAATGGTTTTAAAAAAGAGGTCTTTGGACACAGCTACTTCTAATTGAACCTCGAGAATCACATCAGATGCTTCTTTCGAAAGCTGCATTGCAATGGTTCCGTTGAGCGTTGAGGACGCTTCGGGCGACGAAATTTCTGTGATGATCAGGCCCTGCGCCAATTGGCTATTTGGGGAAAGTGTGATTTGTGTTTCTTCGGTTGTGACTTGGGTTCTGCCAATCAAAGCCGTCGTTAATGATTCAACAATCAGCTGAATGTTTGCGTCGATTCGCGTTTTCAAGGGCAGTGATTCCTGGGCGTTTGACAGGCCAGGTGCAAGCATAAGTCCGGTGACCGTAAGGGCGATTAAAAATGGGCGCATTGTTCCTCCAACTGTATTAATACGTCGCGTTAACGCTTTGTACCATTTGTTGGTGTTGGAGAAATAATAAACTGCCCATTTTGAAAAAAAGTAAATTAATGAGTGATTTTAGTGCCTTTTCGGCCTCCAATCGAGCGGATCCAATCCTTGCACTTTATGACGCGCAATGGTAATACCTTGCGTTAACAGGTTAACTTTTTAGGCCAAAGTGAGGTTCGAATGAGCGCTATTAGAGTTTTAATTTTAAGTCTTTTCGTTGTGATTATTAGTAGTCAGGTGCAGGCCACCGAACCTGTTTATGGCGAGCCCGTCGACCAAGCTGTCGATGCGAATAAATATGACGGTCAATATGACGACCAATTTTCAGACCCATTTGTGGATCGATATTCAGACGATTCCGCCTCCGCTGGTTTACTTGAGGGTTTGTATGATGATGGCGACGGGATCATTTTTGGCCCGGGCACCGACGCACGGGACCTACCCGGAGGACCAGCCTCTCCCGAGGTTTCGGTTGAACCCGAAGTCACAGTTGTACCAGATGAGCCTGCGGTTCCTGAGATCAAAGAAGTTCCCCAAGTACCAGCGGTTCCAGAAGCTACAGAAGTTCCTGAAGTAGCAGCCGTTCCTGAGATACCAGCGGTTCCCGAAGTCACAGACATTCCTGAAATCTCAGAGGTTCCTGAGGCTCCTGTAGTTCCCGAAGTGCCTGCGGTTCCTGAAGTCACCGAAATTCCCGAAGCACCAGTAGCAAGCGGACTTTCGATGGATGATTTGTTGCCGGCCACAACGCCGGCCAGCAGTGAACTTGTGAGCTCTGCTTCAGCGGACAAGCTTGCTTTGCTTGTTGTTGACGACGACAAAGTGAAACAATCGCTTGAACAAGTTTCGTTATTCTTTGTCGACGGAAAAATGGGAACAGTGAACGAACTGTCGGAAAAATTTAAAGACGTCGGAACACTTTGTTTGTTTTCAACCACTGGCGATAGTTCCTCGTTATCAGATACGATTCAAAAAGACATGATATTGCAAGGATCTTCCAATGAGCAAAAGCCAGACAGCAAGGGCAACACAACTCTGGAGATCAAATTTTCGGAAGGCACTCTAAAACTTTTTTGCATTAAAAATAATGCCAGCGATTTCACTATTGGTGATCTTCGCACCACTCTCAATGGCATCACCGAGTTGAGAGTTCTACGGTAATCAGACCCGCCTTAGGAATTTGCCGGCAATTCTACGAGATTAGGATTTTTTGCCGGCGCTCGAATTTGGAAAGCAGCAAATAAATTGAAGGAACCACCACCAGTGTAAAAACGGTGGAGACCACAATTCCGCCCACGATGGTTAAACCCATGGGCGTACGTGTCTCTTGTCCGATACTGTTACCGAAAACCAACGGAAGGGCTGCTGCCACCGTTGCCACGGATGTCATAATGATAGGGCGAAGGCGAACAGGACACGCTTCGATCAGGGCTTCTGTAACCCCCAGGTTTTTTTCATCGCGAAGGCGGTTAGTAAACTCCACCAGAAGAATAGAGTTCTTCTTCGCAATACCCATTAAAACGATAACTCCAATAAAACTAAATAAATTTAACGAAACATCTCCCGCCCACAAAATTAAAAGAGCGCCAGTGATACTGAAGGGAAGAGCTGCGAGAACAGAAACTGGAAGAATAAAGGAATTAAACTGAATCGCCAGAACCATGTAAGCCACAAGGATGCCGACGAGGAGGGCATAGGCTAAGTTTTTAAAGCTATCATTAAGGCCAGCGGCGGTTCCCTCGAGCGAAAAGCCATAACCTTTGGGCAGCGCCGTTCGCGCAATTTGAGCGGCGCGATCGAGAGCTTTGGCTTGACCCACGCCTTTTGCCAAGTTGCCAAAAACTCCCACTGTACGTTGCCGGTTCAGACGATTGATGGATTGAAATGTTTTTTGATTTTCAAAGTCCACAAATTTATCAATTGGAATGGCGAGCCCGAAATCATTTCGCACCAAAACTTTAGAGATATCTTTGTAGGAGCGAAGATCTTCGTCTTCGAGTTTGATACGAATATCGTAGCGTCGGCCTCCAGAAGTGAACTGGCTTTGGCGGGCGCCAGCGACAGCGGCATTGAGCGCCGTGGCCACCGAAGAGATTGTAACCCCCGATTCCGCCATGCGCTTACGTTCGGGGCGAATTAAAAGTTCGGGCAGACCTAATTTAAAATCTGTATCCAGATCCACGGCCAACCCTTCCTTAGAAAGTTGCTCCATGATTTCTTCGGCTTTCTGGTTTAACACCTGTAGATCGGGACCGGTGATATTGAATGACAATGGATTGAGGCGGCCCGAAGTAAGGCCTCGCGCAGAAATATCGCGAAACGAAAAGCGAACGCCTTCAACAATTTTTAGCTCTTCGCGAAGTTCATCCATTATTTGCGTGTGGGTAATGGAGCGTTCCTCGCGCAGAGTGAGGTTGATGGGAATAAAAATTTGGTTCACGCTGCTTGCGCCAGGTCCTCCGCCGATGGACAGAAAAAAACCAACCACATTTTTGTTCGCCTTGAGAACCTTTTCGATCTCCAGCGCCTTTATGTAGGTGGCTTCGAGAGAGGATCCAGGTTTTAGCTGCGAGTTCAACATCACAACGTTTTGATCTTGCGAAGGTACAAATTCCTGACGAATTCTTTGCACCAGAAAGAGAGAGACTAAAAATAGAACGGTGGCACCAAAGACAATTTTTTTGCTGTGCTCCAGTGTCTTACGCAAAAGATTTTGGTAAGCGGCGTTGATTTTATCAAAGAGGTGATCCAGCTTCATTTCGAATTTTGAAATTTTAGGCGATTGACTCAAAAAAGCCGCAGCTCGCATCGGTGTAATCGTAACTGCTTCCAAAAGAGAAAGCAGCACAGCCACCGACATGGTGACACCGAACTGGAAGAAGAACTTGCCGATAACTCCCGACATAAAAACCACTGGCAGAAACACTGCCACCACGGCAAGCGTTGCGGCGATGGCTGCCGGAAGAATTTCCACGGAGCCATCATAGGCAGCCTGGGTGGCTGATTTGCCCATGCGATGATGGCGAACAATATTTTCCAATAGCATAATGGCATCGTCGACAACAATGGAGATCGCGAGAGTGAGTGCGAGGAGCGAAAAAAGATTCAATGTGAAGCCCGCAAAATAAACCACAATAAACGTGCCGACGATGGATGTGGGAATCGAAAAAAGAATATTGATGGCGGCGCCGAGACTGCCGAGAAATAGAAAGCACACTAGGATTGTGACAATCGATGCAAAAATCAGTTTTTCTTGCGTGGTAGAAACCACGGCTTTCGTGGCTTTTGTAAAATCGACGTTGATTTGCAGTTTGAAGTCTTTCGGAATAGATTTTTGCAACTCTTCCACTTTTTTCTGAACGACTTCCGCAAGAGCCACCTCGTTTCCACCGCGCTGTTTACGAATGGAAATAGAAACTGCTTCTCGTCCATCCACGCGGGCTGTTCGCCGAAGATCACTCAACCCATCTTCCACGCGCGCCACATCGCCGATTGTGAGTTTTTGATCTTGAATGATCTGACCGCCGCGACGAAGAATGCGCAGGCCAGCGACTTGATCCGCGGTGGCGGCTTCGCCGAGCCAGCGAACCCGGTATTCATTTTTGCCATCGGAAAATTGCCCCGCAGCAGACTCCAAATGTTGAGACTCGAGAGCGGCAGCGATGTCGCTGATGGTGAGTTCGTATTTTAATAGTTTTTGGATGTTGGGCCAAATTCGTAAATTACGCGAACTATAACCGGCGATGGAGACTTCGCCGATTCCTGGAAGAAACCGAAACTGGTCCAATAAAAAGGAGTCTACCCATTCCAGAGTTTCGCGAAGCGGTCGATCCGACGACACGCCAATAAATATAATCGGCGACTCTTCGGGGTTGCTCTTGCGAATCACCGGCGGGTCCACCTGTTGTGGCAAGCGCACCGAACTGAGCGCCGACTGCACCTCTTGCAGGGCAACGTTAATGTCTCGGGAGATATCAAAGGTGAGGCTGATATTTCCCTGACCCGTTTGCACGCTGGAGCGCATCTCTTGAATGCCTTCCACGGAAAGCAAGTTTTGCTCCATGGGATCGATGAGCTCGGTTTCAACCACCTCGGGCGCCGCGCCTTCGTACTGCACACTGATACTTAAAACAGGAAAGTCGACATCCGGCATCTGACTGACACCGAGCCGGCCGAAACTGATTCCGCCAAAAATGATGAGGGCGGCCATGAGGATCCATGCAAAAACTGGGCGTTGAATCGAGAGGGCAATGAGCGATTTCATGATTGTAAATCTCCTGGCTAAATGTCCCTACTGCTTACAAAATGTCCGTCGTAAATAACCGAGCTTCGCTCTCCACCTTGTGGAGTTCTGAAAGATAAGTCAGGCGACGTGCAGAGGCGTCTGCAGCTCCAATTTCAAAAGACACAAGTTGAAACAAAGTGGACCGACCAATTTTGTAACGTCGGCGTTCTTCGATGACTTTTTGGTTTTGAAATTCTGACAGACGACTGGCCTCTTGGGCTTGGGCTTGCAGTACTTTTTGTCGACGTTCTAAATCTGTCCAGCCGAACTCTGAAATTCGTGTTTGATTTTGTGCCTCTAAGTGCCGGGCCTCTGCTTGCAACTGCGCAGACTTAAACTGTTTGTTTGCCAATCCTCGATGCAGAGGAACACTGAAATTAACGCCCACGCGGGTGCCACTGAAGCGCTCACTTCCAGCATTGGACCAAGAATTATAAAATGAATCGGCAATGCCGTTTTGCCCGTAGCCAACATAAACATCAAAGAGTGGTTTGAGCTGTTCACGAACTTTTTTGGCTTCCACTTCAGCTTGCAGAGCCAGGGCTCGGGACGAGAGCGTATCCCATCGCTGCGGGGGTCCGTCGCCGGTTTTAGTGCCATTGCCAGAAATTAAACTGCGCAGCGATCTTTCCTGCGTCAGGGCTTCGGTGGGAAGTTGCAGATCTTCCACCTTTATTTGTGGAAGCGCGCTTTGAAAGCGCGTAATGAGGCCTGCCAGTTGGTTCTGCACGGTGATAAGATCCAACTGTTGCCCGCTCACGAGGGCTTGTATTTGCAAGAGATCAGCTTTTTCGGCAGCCAATTTACTGACTCGCCCCTGCATCCATTTTAGCAGCTCGCGACTGGTTTGTAAATTTGTCGAGCGAATTTGCTCCAATTGCTTGAGGGTCATATAGTCCCAATACATGGCTTCGAGATCGATCAACAATAACTGCTTTTCGTAGATCAATGCCGCTCGACGACTTTGCAATTCCTGCGCTTCGCCACGATGTCGCAAGGACGTTGCATGGCCAAAGCTATCTCGCCAAAGGGATTGAGTAAGGCGAGCTTCCCACGTTGCAAATTGAAAAAGTCCGCGTCCATCAATGATTGCGCGCTCATGCCCGGCCGTGGCCGTAAACAACGTGCCGGTAGAGAAGGGTTGGGCAAACGTTAAATTAGCAAGTCGCGACCGCGAGCGCCGAGCAAAGGTCAAGGCTTGTTGATCGTTGTTAAAATTTTCTGCATTTAAAGAGAGTACGGAAGACAAGGCAAAATCTCGGCCTTCGATTTCGTAGTTTAAAGCCTCAAGTCGTGTATTTATTGATAAAAAAATCTCGGATTGTTTTTGCGCGACCTCTAAGAATTTTTCCACAGAAGCAAAAAGACTTAACGGATAGAAAACGAAGACTACGAGCGGGATCTTCCAACCAACAAACATGACGAAAGTGTAACGGACGCCTTACGGAAGGGGCATTGAAAAAGTGTATTTTGCATCGAGTAAAACAAAATCAGTCGTCGCCGCGGGTGGGACGATGAGCGGCGCTCCCAGAGCCTTTCCACAGAACAGTGGTATAGGAGCCGTTTTTGGTTTTTTCGGACTGCATGTCGATATCAACCACAATCGTCGCCCCTTTTTGCGCGGCCTGAAAAGCGAGAGACATCAGAACATCTTCCTCATCGTCGCAGTTCTCCACAGTTAAAACTGGTTCGAGACGTCGCATGAGCCGGGTTTCTTTGCCGTCGGTGCGTCGGTAGAATACTTCCGTGATCTTTGCTTTTTCTAAAATCTCTTCGTACTTTTGCAAAGCTCCCGCCGTGTTTTTTTGAAAACAGGTTGGGCATTGAGTTCCTAAATTTATTTTTTCGAGAAAAAGGGGCAAGTAGGGATAGTTGGATTCATCGATAAAGTGAGCGCAATCCTTACAAAGATTCTCCTCGCAGAGGGAGCAGGTGAGGGGAGCTTTTTGTTTTAAACACGAGCAGCATGCCGACATAATTACATCCTATGAAGTTAAAATCCCCGCAAAACAGGCGGTGATAAAAGAAGACAACGAACCGCCCAAAACTGCAAGCAGTCCAAAACGCGCGAGTTCCGATTTTTTATTTGGTACCAGGCTGCCAATGCCGCCAATTTGAATGGCGATGGACGAAAAGTTGGCAAAGCCACACAAAGCGTAGGACGCGATCAATACACTTCGCGGTTCGTAGAGTGAGCCTTGTTTTGCGAGGTCGAGATAGGCGACAAATTCATTGAACACAGTTTTTTTACCGAGGATCGCAGAGATGGGCCCCACGTCTTGCAGAGGAATACCCATAAAGAATGAGACGGGCGAAAACAGCCAACTCATAAACCAAGAGAGGGAAAGCTGGGGGGCTTCTGCGGTGAGTGTGGGCGCCCAGTCTTGAAATGAAATGCTGTGACCCAAAGCGATCAACAGATAATCGAACAGAGAGATCAACGCAATAAAAGCCATCAGCATGCCGCCCACGTTGATGGCAAGCGATACACCCTCGCTTGCGCCGTTGGCAGCGGCTTCGATGACATTGGTGTGCAAGCTGTTTTTTTGCTCGGGAATTCTTCCGAGAGTTTCGGGAATTTTTACTTCGGGAACTAAAATTTTGGCCACCATCAATGCCGCGGGTGCGGAAATCACGCTGGCCGTGAGAAGATGGCCACCAATATTCGGTACGAGATGTTTTAAAAAACCCACATAGGCCGCGAGCACGCCGCCTGCGACATTGGCCATGCCGCCCACCATAATCGAAAACAACTCCGACGACGTCACATTAGGAAGATAAGGTTTAATCACCAAGGGGGCCTCTGATTGACCCACAAAAATATTTGCGGCGGAGGAAAGGGATTCGGCTCCGCTGACTTTAAGTGTTTTATGCATGAGCCAGGCAAAAAATTTTACGATCCATTGCATGAACCCCACATGATACAATACCGACATGAGCGACGACATAAACACAATGGTGGGGAGCACAGAGAAGGCGATGATGTAGCCGTGCTTTTGTGTGTCGAGGAGAGAGCCAAATAAAAACCGGCTGCCTTCATCGGAAAAATTTAATATTTTTAAAATAACGCCGTTGGCACCTTCGAAGATAAATGCCAGGGGACCTTCGAAGCCCAGGAAGGGCGCACCAAGAACCAGCAGCGCAAGAACAGATTGCAAAAGAAAGGCTCGGAACACCAATTGCCAATCGATTCGCCGACGGTTGTTTGAGAACAAAACCGCCACGCCGACAAACACCCCAATGCCGCAAAAACTGATCAATTGATACACTGGCAACGTGTATCGTAAAAGGAATCAAGAAGGTACCAAGTACCTCGAGGGGATGCGGTGCGCAGTCCTTGTCGCGGGAAAGAGTATGCCTATTTTTGTTGCTACGTCGGATTTTTTCCAGTGGTTACCAAGGAATAGTCGTTTACCCTGGCGCGGGATTTGATAGTGTTTAGCTATAATGGAAGATATTTTACAGACGCATTTTTCGATGCCCGCCTTTCGCAAGGGACAAAAAGATATAATTAGGTCTGTATTGGACGGCAAAGACACCATCGCCGTTTTACCCACCGGCGGCGGGAAATCGCTCTGTTACCAGTATCCAGCGGTTTTTAAAAATCAGTTAGTCATTGTGGTGTCGCCCTTGATCGCGCTGATGAACGACCAAGTGGAAAGTTTAACCCGCATGGGGATCCCGGCGGGCTGCGTTCATTCCGATCAGAGCACCGAGCAAAAACGCGAGATGTTTCAGCGCTTGCAGCGCGGGGGTGCTTTTGTTCTGTATGTTTCGCCCGAGCGAACGCAAAAAGAGGCCTTTTTAAGTTGGGTGCAAAAAATTCCTGTGGCGCTGTTTGCCATCGACGAAGCCCACTGTGTGTCGGTGTGGGGACATGATTTTCGCGAAGAGTATTCGCTTTTAAATAAACTCAAAGAGCTTCGTCCGGATGTTCCGATGTTGGCATTGACGGCCTCGGCCACACCCTTTGTTATCAAGGACATCGCCAAACAATTAACATTGGTCACACCGTCGCGCCACGTGCATGGGTTTTATCGCAGCAACTTGTACTACCAGGTAGAAAACTGCGCCGACGAAAACGAAAAACTAGTGTTGCTGCAGAAGGCGCTGGCGCAAACTCCCGAGGGGCGAGTGATTGTGTATTGTGGGACGCGCAGCCGAACAGAGGAAATCGCCGAGGTTTTATCGCGACAGTTTGCAGGCGTTGATTTTTACCATGCAGGAATGGGCGGAGAACAGCGCCAGAAAAAGCAGGAAGATTACAATCTAGGGTCTACGCGAATTCTCCTAGCAACGAACGCCTTCGGCATGGGAATTGATCATCCCGATGTGCGCTTGGTGGTGCATTACCAAATGCCCGCCAATATTGATTCGCTTTATCAGGAAATGGGTCGGGCTGGGCGCGACGGAAAAATGTCCACCTGTCTGCTGTTATATGCAAAAAAAGACAAAGGACTGCAGTCATTTTTTATTCAGAACTCAAAGGCACCGGCGTCGGTGCAGAGCTCGCGCTGGCGAGCGCTGGAAAATTTGGTGGGATACGCTGAAGGCGGTGAGTGCAGGCATGCGGAAATTTTAACTTACTATCAAGACTCGCAGCGAATCGATAGCTGCGGCCATTGCGATGTGTGTGCGCCCGAGTCATCCTTGCGAATTCAAATGCCAGTGTTTTCTGCGACAGCGCGCACGTCAACGGGATCGAGCACAACAGTGACTAAAACAAAAAGTCGCTCTGCCAAAGCGGCGGCCGAGAACGCGGAACTCACAAAAGATCAACTTCGCATTTTTGAAATTCTAAAACTGTGGCGAAAAGACAAAGCAAAAGAGCTCGACACTCCAGCCTTTATTATCTTTAGCGATAAAACCTTGCGCGATCTTGCACGCAAACACCCCGTTAAGATGGACGAATTCAAAAGTGTTTACGGCATGGGCGATTTTAAAATAGAAAAATTTGGTAAAGAGCTCCTTTTGGGACCTCTATCGTAGCCTAGCAAAAGAATTTAAAATCGAAGAAGCAAACCTAAATGAAATGTAACCGCTTGGAAGTTCAGCTTTTGATTTCCGATGGTTTTGTAATTTTCGGTTTGCGCGTACTGATAGCGGCCGCCAACTCGGGCTCCCAAGGAATTGGAAAAGCCAAGTTCGAAGCCGGCTTCGCCAAAGTAACCAAAGCCCAAGACGCTTTCGTCGTGCTTGAATCCGTTGGGATCGCCAGGGCCAACAGTCAATATGGAACTGAGATTGCTGGAATACTCGATGGCATGGTAGCCCACAAAGCCGCCAGCCTCGAGGTAGGGATTTAACCAACCTTCACGCAAAAAACGCTGTTTTAAGCCGAGACCTAAAAGATAGTTTTGCATCTCAAATCCGATGTCAGAGCCCACATAGCTTGTGCCACCACTGTCTCCGTAGTCATAGGAGGCAAGACCCTCTGTGCTCAGATAGGTCAAGGAAACGACGATGGAGCTTCCGAGCTCGTTGATCTCTTGTTCGCCGGCAATGAACACGGATGTGCCATTGCTAAGGCTCACAGCCGATACGGGGCTCTTTGCTTCAAAATCTGTAAAACCAATGCCCACATGCAGGCTTGTATCCATTGATTCGTCCTGCGTAAAAGCCTTACGAGCAAAGGCACTGGCGGCGTAGGAGTTGCTCTGCAGAAAGAATATGGAAAAAAACAAAACAGAAAAAGAAAAGGAAAAATACAGCCTCATCGTTCTCATTTAAATGCCCGTCCCCTGAATGTCCCTTGTAGCTGCCTGCGCTTGGCTGCCGTCATTGTAGTCAAGCTGAATGGTATCTGCAAAAACTCCCATAGCGACCGGAGAAAACTGGATCACCATCACACAGGTCCCACTGGCAGCTAAAGTGGCGCCGCAGGTTCCACCGGTCCCCGGGTAGACGCCTCCTTGAAAACTAAATGGCGCCGCAAGCCCTGTGCCCGAGAGCGCCGTCGCAATAAAAGAGCCCGCGTTTGTCACAGTGAACACCTTAGTGACAGTGTTCCCTGTGGCAAGAGTGCCGTAATCGTAAACGGGACCGTCACTGATGACAAGTGTGGCCGTCGCACCCGCTGTGCCCGTGCCCTGGACATTGCGATTTGAGCTTTGCAATTGGCTTCCATCGTTGTAATCCAAAGTGATTGTATCGGTGGAGAGACCCACGATGGTCGGCGAAAAGCTGACAACCAGGGTGCACGTGGCGGCAGTGGCTAGACTCGCACCGCAGGTTCCGCCAGTTCCGGGATAACTGCCGCCTTGAAAAGTGAAGGGCGCAGCTAACCCTGTTCCTGAAATCGCAGTGGCGGTGAGGGAGCCGGCATTTGTAACTGTGAAGGTATGATTCGATACATTCCCTGTGGCAAGGTTACCGTAATCGTAAGTTGGACCATCGCTGATCGTCAGCAGAGCGCCCGAGCCATTTGAACCGGTCCCTTCGAGCTCTAAACTTAAAAGACGGTTGAGGTCTCCATTGTTGTACCGGATATTTAGAATATCAGTGGCTGCGCCAACAGTCGTCGGCGTAAACGTGAGAACAACCGTGCATGTACTGGTGGTAGGTAACGTCGTTGCACACGTTCCGCCCGTGCCTGGATAAATTCCACCTTTAAAATCGAAGGAATCAGCAAAGTCGAGACCATCGATACTTGTGGCCTCAACCGCGCCACTGTTTGTAACTGTAAAAGTTTGTTCGGCGTTCGCACCCACCAAAACAGTTCCGAAATTGTAGAGCGGACTCTCGGTGATCTCGAGAGCGCTGACCTGTTGTTCCTCTTCGGTACATCGAAGACTTAAAAGACTAAAAAGAATCGCAAGTAAAAGTTTAATGTTCAAGCTTACCCCCGCCTTGCATAGGATATATGCAAAAGCGGTTTTATCTCCAGGGAATTTTGAATCTTTTGTTAAATTATTAGTCTTTTTTCAGGCGAATGGTTGCAACCTCGTAAAGATTACTGCCGTCAACCTGAACCAAGGTTCCGGTAAGGTCTCCCAAGCTCCAAATTTGCGCGATGAGAACTAATTTTCGCCCGGATGGAGAAACGTAAGTTGTTTCAATGGCCGGGTACTCCGACACCATCAATTCGGCCACGTCAAAAAGACTTTCTTGGTCTTGGAACACATAGCTTTCACCGTTATAATTAATTGAACCGGCAAATTTTACGGAATATTTTTCGTTGGCGCTTTCGCGAATTTCTAAAGTTTGTAATTGATTTGTAGCAAAGCCACTCATCAACGAAAATGAATCACCGGACCATGATCCAAAATATTGCTTATAAAACACTTGATTTGCATCCGAGCGATATTTTAAATCAACTTGGTCAGACGTAAATTCGTCCACGGTTTTACCGTCCTTAACTACTTTTCGTGAACGGTGCCACTCAAGAGATAGTTTGCCTTCCATTTTCTTTTCATTTTTAGAGATTTTCCCATCCATACAATAATAAACAATGTATTCCTGGTTGTATCGAAGAGTGTTTGAGCAAACCATAAATTGACTAGTTTCGCCGAGGTCTTCGGAGATGTTTTCTCCGCCATCAAGCTGCAGGTTGCTGTAGCCCTTCCCGAGGATCAGAGGATTTTTGAAGTAATTCTTTACCGTCTCAGGATTGATATTTTGGCGGGTTAAAAGCTGAGTCTCTTGGGGAGTCAGTTCGCCGTTACGAATCGCGGTGATAACAATGTCGTGGCGCCCGGATTCGTTTTTGATTTCGAATTGCAAATCCAATTGCGATCCTGCATCGACGGTTGCCTTGTACTGCCCTGAAATATCCAGAGAGTTTTCACGACGTTCTTTTTTTCTGCTTCTGAGGCACACGAAATTAGAAACAGAAAACTAAAGACCATTGCGAAAACTTTTGCGAATGCCATTGTTACTCCTAAAATTTAAATTTATATAAGCGAATACTACCATCGGCAATGATCACTTGCTTCAATGCTCAAACCATAGAGCAACCATTACAAGGTTGTCAAAAACTTAAACAAGTAGCTTCCTCCGAGGCGCTCGGATCGCATAAGGAACTCGATCGCTAACTTCACAATCATTGAGCAGAATGTAATCCAACACCGCAACAAAATCCCGCCCCCATGTGACCACACGCGAATAGGGCGCCAAGATCCAAAGCCCCTTTCCCAATTTTTGTGATATAACCCCAGTTAGAGAGCGAATAAAAGCACGGTACAGCGGTCGATTGGTTATTTTTATACAAAAATGAAAGTGGTCTTTCTGCACACTTTCTTTGTACACCGTTACTCCGAATTTTTTGGCATAGAGAAAAAGAAATTTACGGATCGAAATTCGATGGGAATACAGGTTCACATTACGATCCAGTACCCGCACCAACTTACGTTTCCCTTTAATGGACATAGTCCCTCCAGATTCTTTCTCGATTGGCTTAAAAAGACATAATACAGCACGTTTTAAAAGTCGTAATTTGGGAATAACCAAAAATTAATCTTTATAAGAGCAATGCTATTTATTGGTGCGTAAAGAGCAATTAGAGCTTTGCCCCAAAGACATCTGCGGCCAGTTTGAAAAGCTTATTACAATTTTTTCGAAGACGTCGCACAGGCTGATTGCAAGGCTCGAAAATAGCGTCAAGCATTGATGATCAATGTCGAAAAAAAATATTTTAAGCAATGTCGGTTGATCAGGAGGATCAACCGAAACAGGTTTCAAAGGACAGAGTCCTTTGCGTCAGGATGACTTTCAAAACCGATAATTGGTCGTGAGCAAAATATGGCGGGGTGGGCCTAGCTGCTCGTACAACTTCACCGGAAAATCGGGAGGTTCGTTCGCGAAATAGAAGCCGCGGACGGTGGTGCGTGTGTTCGCCACGTTTTTAATCCATAAGGCCATATCCCACTTTTTCGTCTGCAACAGCAGGCCCACATTCAGCAGCGAGTAGGGTGATGATTTTTGCTGATGGTTGTTGGAGTAATAAAAAGCATCGCGGCCATTCATGCTGACGATGGAGGACCAATGCGACAGTCCACCCGAGTGCTGTCTTGAGGACCAATCATATCTTGCGGAGGTGGCGTAATTCCAGCGCGGGGCGTGCGCTAAGTCACGGCCACGGTAATTAAAATTTTCAAACTTGTAATCGCGAAATTGCGTTTTTAAAAGTCCGAGTTGCGATTCAAAACTCCAGCGCTGCACATTCCAGCGGCCGGAATATTCAAGACCCCAGCCGTCCGTACGACCAGTATTGGTTGTGCGATATAAAAAGGTGCTGGGATCATTTGGGTCAGTTTGTTGGGAGATTTTGAGATGGGCGTTGTCTTGTTTTTGGTAAAACAGAGTCAGGCGTTGTGAACTGGCAGAAAGTTCCAGCTCGTAGGATTGCGTTGTTTCGAGACCGTAGTATAGATCGCTTGCCGCCATATCGGGATCCACATTAAATCCGGAATTTTTAAAGCCCCGTGCCCAACGCAAAGCCCATGTTCTGTCCTCACCCCAAGGTTGCGACCACTGCAGGCGATGAGCTTGTGCTTGCGGTGATTTTTTTTGTGAGAGAGAGTTTGAGTCCTGGTAGCTCAAACTTTGCCATTCCTGGCGCCAATCAAAACTCAGCTCGCTGGTAGAAAAGAACCACTGTTTTTTCAGCACTACAGCCGCATTGACGTTTGAAAAATCACTGAGCAAGGAATTTTTAATTAGTCCTTTTTTATAGTTTTTAATATCGCTTTTTTCCTCAAGACCGTAAATGTGAGTTCCTACAGACATGGTTTGAGCATTTAAAAAAAACTTTTGATGCCACTGCTGTCGCGTTCGTGCTTGCCAGTCGAAATAATCATAGTCGGCGCTGTGAGCCCAATCTGCATCGTAGGAATAAACGGAACGGCCCTGTGTAAAACTGCTCAGAGAATTAAACGTGAGTGCGTTCGAGATTTGCTGCTCAATATTGAGGGAGTGCCCGTGAAGTAGGAGAGCGTCTTCGCCTTGTCGATCTGACTGTGTAACATAAGAGTTATTCAAACTCCAAACATCGTAAAGATTTTGCTGAGACTGGTAAATATGTGCGGATCGAATTTTTGTAAACGGTGAGGCGATCCATTGTTGTTTCCACGCCGAAGAAACTTCGTTTTGTTGAGTGCCTGGTTTTTTTGTAAAAGCATTTTCGTAAAAACCAGAGCTTTGTCGGTGCGATATAAAAGCATGGGAGTGTTTCAGTGGATGAGTTTGTGCTCCCACCTGGTACTCGCGCGCGGTGCTGGTCATCAATTGCAAATCCGTTCTATCGGTTTCGCTGAGCTGCATTTTTATAACACCGGCCGAGGCAAAACCACCATCCCTGACAGAGTGAGGACCCGCAAGCACTTTTAAGTTTTGAATATTTTGTTGCGACCACGTTGCGAGGAGTCCGGTGACATCAATGTCTTCAATCCAAAATCCAACAGAGTGCGAAGGTGTGGTTTCGTACACACTGGTTTCACCAAGACCACGAACTTGCAGATAGCGGGTTCGATTGGTTCCACCGGCCGTGTTCACGTTAGGTATTTCTAAGAATGAATCTTCAGAAGAGGTTTTACCAGAAGCCGTGGAACTCAACGCGGATGGCGAATCTTCCCTAGGTGCTTTAATTTGGATGGATTGTGCTGAGACGAGATTAAATAAAACGACGAGATTAAATAAAACAACGATGCAGAGCATGTTTTCTCCTATTCCTACGCCAGTATGATCTGGATCAGGTTCAAGGGTTCGTGCTGCTGCACATCTCAGGCTCTTCAAGCCACCCCTTAGGTTTGTGACAGTCTTAATCATCTTTTGACAAAAACACCAGCTCCTTTTAGGTTTCTGCCTATGAAAAGTACAATTCGCCCGGCCGTTCCGTCAGATGTTCCATTTATTTTACAAATGATTCGCGCTCTTGCGGACTATGAAAAAGAGCCCCAGGAAGTCACTATCACAGTCGAAGAATTGCTGCGCGACGGGTTTGCAGACAAGCCGTTGTTTCAGTGTTTGATTCTCGAACTGGATCTTGTGTCGGTGGGATTTGCTTTGTACTACAATCGATATTCCACCTGGAAAGGCAAGACCCTGTATTTGGAGGACCTTTTTGTTGTTCCAGAGGCCCGTGGTCAGGGGCTTGGTAAACTGGCCATGGTGGAGTTGGCACGGATTGCTCACGAATCGGGGTGTGTTCGTTTTGAATGGCAGGTGTTGGATTGGAATCAGCCAGCCATCGAATTTTATAAATCCTTCGGCACTTCGCTGCAGCCGCAGTGGGTAACATGCCGCTTGGATAAGCAGGGCGTGGCTGAGCTGGCGCGCGGCTAAATTTTCTCAAAATGATCCATGATATCATTATTGGCATCTTAACATACGCAGAGGCTTTGAAGTTTGCTAAGCTAAAGTAGTACGGGGGATTCTATGTTTAAATGGATAAGCGCCTGCTTTGCTGTTTTAGTGGTTTTTTTTGCGTTTCAAAACTGCTCACAAAAATCATTTAGCGCAAAAGAGAGTGCATCTACTCTATCCGTTGGGTCGGGGACTGAGACTCAGTTCGACGACGACGAAAATAATAATAACAACTCAAAAACACCCGAAGCTTTGGACGAAGACATCGTAACGACTCCTCAAAGAGAAGACGTTAACTTTTCTAATTGTCAGTCGTTTCAAGAGCTGACGGGTGATTCCATCGTTGTTCCAGCACGTACAGCCAGCAACGTTTGTTATTACCTGCGGTTGATGTTTGCGAAACCCGGAGCAAAATCTGGCACTCGCGGAGAAGCCGTGGCCAGCGACGTGATTGCCAGCCCCCATGAGAGAGCCGATGGGGATATGCATCCCTACGTGTTGGGGCAAAAAGACATTACTCAATTACAGCTCTTAGGAGCGCGTAGCGTGGCTTTGTCGGGAAGTTTTTCAAACGCTCAAGCAAACATGTCCATCGATAACTTTTTTCTTTTAGAGCAAAGCACAGAGGTGGGATCGTATCGAGTTTGGGTCTACGGCACGTCCGATGCCGAACCTGCCGGGGGCAAAATCACGGTTGGAAATTATTCGGTTGAAAATTTTTATTCCTACGCTCCCAAAGGTACGGCTCAGGTGACCGCCATCAACATGACTTCGGCGATCCCGTCGGGACTTAAAATGAGCATTCGTTTTCGCGGCCTCGATTGTGGTTCATGGGCAGAGGCAAGCGATGTATTTATGGTGTTTCACTAGAAGCCTCAAGCGAGGCTTCGCAATTATTTTCCGATAACAATTATTTCGTCCATGTATTGAAATGTCTCTGGCATCCATTCGATACGACTCAAAACATCCCCGTCAGCATTTTCCAATACTAATTGCGAAGTTGCCGAGGCGCTAAACTCTTGTAGATAAGTCGTTGTCCACGTTTTTAATTTTTCTATCTCTTCAGGCATAACTAAGATTTTGATGTTCTCAAAATCATTGGTTTTGGCTAGTTCCTCAGCGATGACGAATTTGTTGTAGAGAAAGTAGAATATCTTGTAGATAAGATCATTTCCAGGAATTAAATAATCCTGCGAACGCCATTTGGAACACATTCCAAACTCGATGCCACCATCATACGGAGATTTCATGCGCACACCGGCATTCAGTAAAAAACCAAGAGTGTCTTGCATTTGAGAAGAGCAATCAGCAACAAAAAAGCTCATAATATCAGCGTTAATAAGTTTGCAGCTCTTGCTTGCAGTATCAAAGGCGTAAAGATTCATTGTGCTCTCGCACTTACAGCTGTTTGCGATAACAACGCCATTCGAGTCGATACTGCATTGAGCGGCGGGCTGAGCGGAGGTGTAACCTTCGGCTTGATTAATTTTGGCGGTGATTCTATTGATTTCGTTTTTGATATTTTCTACGGTAAGCTCCATGCCCATATCGACAGTCATTTTTTGCGAGATCACTTTGCTCTCTCTTTCGGGAACACAAAGGTACTGACCAGAGACGGAATTGAGCTGCAGTTTGAATGTCGGCATTCCCTCTTGTTGGCCAAGTTGTTCACAGTTGCTGGAAATCAACTGACCTGCTTGAATGACCACATCCGCCTGAACAGATTCGATCTTTTCATTCTTTTCCAGCACTACTGTGATGGACGTATTTGCTTGAGCTGCAGAAATAGAGATGAGTGAAGTTAAAAAACCGAAAACCATAGAAATCATAAAATTCTCCTCAGATATTTCAAACGGATATATCACGAGGTTGAGTGATCACAGCAAAAGCTTGAGAGGCATAGTAAAAACAACTGGAACGTCAATTATTTAGACATTTCAAAAAACAGAATGCTGGCGGCGATGGTGGCATTGAGGGATTCAACGTTGCCAGGATAGGGAATAGAGACCTTTTTGCATCGGAGGGACTGGGGAACGCCTTGACCCTCTTCGCCAAGTAAAATGCGCCAAGGCTGCGAAAAGTCGGCCTCACGCACACTAGGTGCCGCGAGATCCAGAGCCAGCAGGCGTTGCACGTCTCCAAGATGTTTGATTGAGGGACCTTTAAAATAATTAAGCCCAAAGCACGCGCCAGAGGCGGCTTTGATGGCCTTGGGGTGGAAAGGGTGGCAGCTCTCTTCTAATAGAATCACATTTTGTATTCCAAAAGCTTTGGCGCTGCGAAGGAGGGCGCCGAGATTATTGGGGTCGCCCAAGGCACAGAGGAGCTCATGGGATTGGGGCATGGCTTCGTGCTTCCAGGGTTGGATATCAGGTGACGGAATGCATGCGAGGGGTTTTTCGCTACCCACCACATCGAGTGTACGAAAAAGATCTTTTGGCACAACGACGCATTGGAGATCAGGTTGCATTTCAAAGAGGGGGTGGGTTTCCGAATGGAAAACCCAAAAGGCATCTTTAGGTGCACTGAGCGCCATTTGCTCCGCAATAATTTTTTCGCCGCTCACTAAGCAGAGTTTTTCTTCGCGAACACCTTTACTTTTAGTCAGAGAGAGTAGTTTTTTGTAGAGCGGATTTGTACTGCTTTCGATTTTTTTAATCTTCATCGTCGTCGAGATCCTCGTCAGTCACGGGCTCAAGCTCAAGACTTCGAATTTTACGAAACACGATCAAGCGGCGTTCGTGCTGTGTGTGTGGCAAAACATAAGGAATGTTTTTTTCCAGCTCGTAATAATGTCCCCAGTCTTGGATTGCCAAATCAATTTCGGGTTGAACATTGGGGCCCTTCATTAAAAAAACTTTTCCGTGGGGCTGTAAACAATGAATGACGTTGGCGAGAGTATTGCGACAGTCTTCCACCGCGCGCGTGATCACGCCGCCCACCGGGTAAACGAAATCGTTGTTGATGTTTTTTCCGAGAATATCTAAATTTTCCAGATGCAGATGTTCGCGGGCTTTTTTTAAAAACTCCACGCGCTTTTGCACGCCCTCCGCCAAAAGAATGCGTTTGTCGTTGGGGATCACCATTCGCAAAGGAATTCCGGGAAAGCCCGGTCCTGTGCCCACATCGAGCAGCGGAAACGTGAGGTCCACCAGGCGAGGGACAATGAGGCAGTCGATAAAGTGTTTAATGGCCACGTCGCGAAAGTTATGGAGACGCGTGAAATTTTCGCTATTTTGTTGCTCCATCAGCAGAAGATAAAACTTTACCAACTGTGTACGAACTTCGTGGGGAACATCGCCAAAGTCATGATTGCGAAAGATATCGTAAAGACGATCTTCGGCATCATTTTGTTTTAAAATAACGTTGGGTTTTTTATGCTTTCCAACTCGGAGATGGGCACCTTTGTGGTGGCCCATGGGACTGATATTTGATCGATTTTTGTGCGCCATGTTAGGCGCCAATATGATTGATAAAAAGTGTTCAGGCAATCATATTTTGGACATGTCGAAACAAAAGCTCCAAGATATTAATAAAAGTGCAGAAATCGAACTCAAAAAGGCTCAAACTTCCGAAGAACTTTACCAGCTCAAGGTGAAGTATTTTGGCAAACATGGTGAGCTCACGCAGATCATGAAAGATATGGGCGACATGCCCAAGGAAGAACGTCCCGTATTTGGCAAAGAGGTCAACCTGGTTCGCGATGCTTTAACTCAGCTGCACGATGCACGCCTTGCCGAGCTTTCACAAAAAGAAATGTTAGCAAAACTCGCTAAGGACTCTTTGGATCTCACGCTGCCTGGGCCGCAACTTTCCCCAGGAGCAAGACATCTTATTCCTGTTGTGATCGATGAGATCGTGGATATTTTGGCGCGCATTGGTTTTTCGGTTCGCACCGGGCCTTTTATCGAAGACGACTTTCATAATTTTTCGGCGTTAAATATTCCTGCCGATCATCCCTCGCGCGATATGCAAGATACGTTTTATATCGACGAGACCCACGTACTTCGCACACACACCAGTCCCATTCAAATTCGCACCATGGAGACGGAAAAACCACCGATTCGCATTTTGGCTCCCGGTGGCGTGTTTCGCCATGATTACGATGCCTCCCATTCGCCGCACTTTCACCAAATCGAAGCTTTGCTGGTGGATAAAAGTGTGTCCATGGCTGATCTCAAGGGAACCATTTCGTATTTCATCAAAGAATTTTTTGGACAAAATATTAAAACCCGATTTCGCCCGAGTTTTTTTCCGTTCACCGAGCCATCGGCCGAGGTGGATTGTTCGTGCCCGTTGTGTGAAGGCAAAGGCTGCAAAATGTGCAAACACACAGGCTGGATCGAAATTGGTGGAAGTGGTTTGGTTCACCCTAATGTATTTAAGGCTGTTGGTATCAATCCCGACGATTGGCAAGGCTTCGCGTTTGGTTTTGGAATCGAACGCATGGCCATCATTAAGTACGGCGTGAATGATATTCGTTTGTTTATGGAAAATGATGTGCGTTTCTTGGAGCAGTTCCGATGAAGATTTCTTTTAAATGGCTCAATGATTATATCGACCTTTCAGACTATCAAAATAAAATCGACGATCTTGGCAAACTGCTCACGCAAGCCGGACTTGAAGTTGAGGGAGTTACGGATCAAAAGGCGCAGTTTAACCATGTCGTTGTGGGAAAACTTTTGTCGGTGGAAAAACATCCCGACGCCGATAAATTAACACTGTGTCAGTTGGACATGGGCGAAGGGACTCCGCGACAGATCGTATGCGGAGCTAAAAATCACAAAGCGGGTGATTATGTGATCGCCGCATTGCCAGGAGCCGTTTTACCTGGGGACTTTGCGATTAAAAAATCCAAGATCAGAGGAGTGGAATCTTTGGGGATGTTGTGCTCGCCCAAAGAATTGGGATTGAGCTCGGACGGCGAAGGAATTATCACCATGCCTTCCGGAAAACCCGGTCAGCTTATGAGTGAGTTGTATGGTTTGGATGATGTGATCATTGAGATCAATGTAACTCCCAACAGGGCTGACTGTTTGAGCCATTTGGGTTTAGCTTTTGAAATCTCCGCACTTCTAGATCGTCCACTGAAACAAAAGAAAGCTGAATTTAAAACTGGAAACTTTAAAACCACCGAGTTGTCCAAAGTGACCTTGCGCGATTCGCAGCGCTGTCCGCGCTATGCGGGGCGTATGATTCGCGGAGTGAAGATTGGCGCATCACCGGCCTGGTTGCAAAAACGATTAGAGAGTGTCGGACTGCGCTCGGTGAACAATGTGGTAGATTTGACAAACTACGTGATGTTTGATTATGGGCAGCCCTTGCACGCGTTTGATTGGACACAAATTAACGGCGGCGAAATTATTATTCGCGGCTCAGAAAAAGGCGAAAAATTTCAGACGCTGGATGGAACCGAATTAACTCTCACAGGCGACGAGCTGGTGATTGCCGATCAAAAACGCGCAGTGGCTTTGGCCGGCGTTGTGGGTGGTTTAAATTCTGGTGTGACTGATGCGACGAAAGATCTTTTTGTAGAAGCGGCGTTTTTTAATTCGCAAACGGTTCGTCGCACTTCGCGCCGTTTAGGGATTGATACAGATTCTTGTTACCGCTTTTCGCGCGGAGTGAATCCAGAGCAAACCGTTATGGCTTTGGAGCGCGCCTGTGAATTGATTCAGCAGGTAGCGGGTGGTGAAGTGGCGAGCGATGGTTACGACGTCTACCCTCAGCCGCTAACGAAAGCTGCTATTACCGTGGATGTTCGCAAAGTGGAAAATCGTTTAGGCTATACCGTGAACGATGCCGATTTTTGTGCATTGATGAAGCGTTTGGGCTGTAAAGTTAGCGGAGCGCAAGTTACGGGTTATTCAGTAACGCCGCCCATGCATCGCTGGGATCTATCCGTTCCCGAAGATCTCATCGAAGAATACGCCCGTGTGTATGGCTACGAGCATTTGCTCGAGCGTCTGCCAAAACTTGTCGAAGAGCCCACCAAGCACAATGTGGACTACCTAAACACTCGCAAGCTGTCTTCCTATTTGTCGTCGCAAGGTTTTTACCAAGCCGTGAACTACGCCTTTGTGAACAAGGCATTGCAAGACGATGTGTTGGGTTCCATGGAGGCCCTGGGTTTATCAAGTGCAGAAGAAATTACGGTGAAGAATCCTATCAGCGAAGACTTCGCGGTGATGCGCCTGTCTACGCTTCCTAGTTTAGTGCAAAATGTGTCCCACAATCTTCGCCACGGAAACTTATATGGACAAGTTTTCGAGACGGGTAAAGGTCATTATCGACAGAACGGTCAGTACACAGAGGATCAGCGTTTAGGCTTTGCTCTGTGGGGCACTCCGCAGGCCCTGTGGTCGCAAAAAGTACCAACAGTCTACCGTTTAAAGTCGCTTATTGAGAACTTACTTGAGGTTTTTGTTCCCGGCGGAAAATGGCAGTGGAAGAGCTCAGAGTCTTCTTTAGCATTGATCCACCCAGGGCAGTCTGTGCAGCTTGTCTTCCAAGGTCAGCCCATTGGTTTTATCGGTACTGTTCATCCGCAAAAAGCCAAAGAGTGGAAGTGGCGCGAGGATGTGGCTTTTGCAGAATTGAATTTAGCTGCTTTATTTAAAACCACTAAGGTGCCACGATACCGTGGCATTTCTGCTTTTCCGGCGGTCGAAAAAGATTTGGCCTTTGTAGTTCCTAAAACTTTACGTGCCCAGGATATTCAAAAAGAAATCACCAAAACCGGTGGCGCGCTTTTAACTGACGTCAAAGTGGTGGACATGTACGAAGGCGAGGCTCTAGGAACCGATCAGCGCTCGTTGGCCTTCCGCATGAAATTTCAAAGCCCTGAGCGCACATTGGCCGACGATGAAGTTCTAAAGTTGGTGCAGCAGATTATTGATTCTGTGTCTTCGTGTTTAGGTGTGCGGTTGCGATAGCCAAGGCAGCATTGAGCGGGAACGTTAAAAGTCCAATACATAAAAAAACAGGTGCCACATGCCAGAGAATTTCGTGCAGAGGATCTACCCAAGGGCAGATAAAGGAAAGCCCCAGGGCGCCGAGGCTCATGGCCAGTGTGGAACTGTAAAGAAATGCTTGCAGAGGGTAGAGGATGGCTCCTCTAAAAAAGTAAAACAACGACACTAAAAAGCTCGGAATAGCCACGGTCATAATCACCATCGGACAAAGCCATGTGTTGTACTTGAGCGCAACGAGAGAGTCTGTTGCGTTTTCTAAAAAGCCCATAACAAAACTAATGGCTAAGACGAAAAACCAAAGAGTCAGTAGCATTGCAGGTTTTTTAGAACTTTTAGGGTTTGAAGACACCGGAGACGCTGATTTTGTTCCCAAAAGTGCGCTTACAACAAAAGCAAATAAAAGCAAAGCCCCTTCAAGTAGAGATCTGCCTTCGAGGATATGAAATTCAGACTTTTTTAGAAACCAATAGTAAACACCGGCCACGGCAATGAACGCGCAGGTCGAAATTAAAATAGAAAACCGCCAGGCAAAACTTTTTTGTACGTTGACGGGCTTAAGATTTTGCGAGAGCTGTTGAATCAATTTGTCATGATTCATAAATCAACTCCCAACTGTAAAGACAAAGCTTTGTAAGCTCGATGCGCTGATGTTTTAACGGCGGACTCGCTCATGTTACGGGAGTTCGCCACCTCTTTTATGGATTGCCCTTGGATTTTTAAGGCGATGACAATTTCTCTTTGATCGTCAGATAGAGTTGCTAATATTGTTTTTAACTCATCCACTTCAATTTGCGAAACCTCTGCTTCAGCAGTAAAGGCATCGACACTATAGGATTCCATGGAAGATTGAAGCTCTTTTCGGTTTTTATCTTTTCTGTAAAAATCGATAAGGCGACTTTGAACGATCTTAAACAGCCAGGGTTTAAACGGCAGCTGTGGATTAAAAGTATGACGAGAAGTATGAATGGAGAGGAGAGACTCTTGCACAATTTCGGCGGCAATGAGCTCTGAACCGACTTTATATCGCAGATAGGGGTTAAGGTAACTGGCCACTTCACTGAGAAGTTGGTTGTACATTTTTGTGTTTCCTTTTTGGGCTTCAACCATAAGCTCTTCCCAATTTGAAAATTTCATCGTCCTCACAAAAAGATTCGTCCTTTAAATTAAAAAGTTACATTTTAAAATATCTTTAAATTTTTACTGGACTTTGTAACCTTTTGAAACAGATTTCGTATTTATGTATAGCAATTATGCTACAAGGGAGAAATTATGAATAAAATCATGGGTTTATTAGTTATGGTATTGTCAATTCAGGCGTTCGCCGATGCTGCAGTTCAGGCAGATCGAAACGAAGCTGAGTACAACAATCAATATGGTGTTGTGCTTAACGGGTACGATCCGGTGTCTTACTTCCCCGAGGGTGGAGCGAACCCCGTGCAAGGTTTAACATCGATCACTGCCACGTCTGGCACAAAAATGTACTACTTCGCCAGCGAAGAAAATAAAGAGCAATTTATGAAAAATCCCCTCAAATATGAGCCGTCTTACGGAAGCTGGTGTGCCTATGCGATGTCGCAAGGTTCAAAGATAGAGATCATGCCCACGATTTACACGATCAGCGGCAATAGACTCCACTTCTTTGTTAGCAAATCGGCAAAGAGAACTTTCGATAAAGATGTTGCAAGCCACGAAAAAGATGCAGACCAAGTTTGGTTTAATTTTTCTGGTGAAGCTGCTCGTAAGTAAAAGAGTTTGTTTAAGGTGATGCTTTAGCGTCGCCTTGGATCAAAGTCTTTAGTTTGTTGGGGGAGAGATGAGACTGTTAATTTGTGTTTCTTTAGTTTTTGTTCTTTTGGGTTGTGGCAACTTTTTTCGTGAAAAAAACAGTTTAGCCGCCAATGTCTCCGGTGAGGAGGGAGCTTCAGCAAGCGCAACTATTGATTTTGCAGAAGTAAAACAAAAAATATTTGCTCCTCATTGCGTAAAATGTCATTCCAACTACGCCAACTTTTTGTCTGTAAAACAAAACCTGAGTGGTATTTTAAATTCCATTGAACAGAACAGAATGCCAAAAAATTCACCTCCGCTGACGGAAGATTTAAAAAATATTTTAAGAACGTGGTTTGCTGAAGGTGCCAATGAAACTCTTGATCAGGATTCGTCAAATGAGCCAATCCCTGACGATGTGACACTATTAAAGCCGACTTGGAATTCTTTAAGCCTCCATATTTTTGAACCCAAGTGTTTGGTTTGCCACAGCCCTGTTGGTAAGGCCCCATGGATTGATCTTTCAAGTAGAGCTTCAATGGCAAAGACCTTGTTAAAACATATCGATTTTAAAAACCCCGAAGAAAGTAATTTGGTCATCAGACTACGAGATACCGAAGAACCAATGCCGCCGCTGCCACCACAATCCACAATTCCACAACTGACAGAGGAAGAAGTGGTCGTTGTGATTGAATGGATCAAAGCTGGCTTACCTTAATTGAGGAGAATGTATGTATTTATTTTTGAATATTTGTGTGATTTTATTTTTATCTGTAGCGTATGCAAAATCGTACGATATTAAAAAAGAGAATGGAAATACGCTGTTTAAAGCAACAGCTCTAGGCTTAAAATTTGATGGAAAAGGCACGGGGCCAACGGGCACTATTAAGGTAGACGACACAGTGTCTGGAGAAGTTCTTGTAGATCTTGATTCTTTAGACACCGGAATCGGACTCCGCAACACCCACATGAAAGATAATTATTTAGAAACAAAAAAGTTTCCTTCGGCAAAGCTGATCATTGACGAGGTGAAAGACTTTAACATGAACTCACCAGTGAGGTCTTATACCTTAAAAGGACGACTTGTGGTTAGAAACGTGGAAAAGCCTATCGAGAAAGGCAAGCTGCAAATTAAAAAAACAGCTTCAGGGTACGAGGTTGAGGCGCAGTTTGATACAAAAATATCAGATTTTTCAATTCCAATTCCAAAATATGCAGGACTCGCTCTTAAGGATGCAATCCAGGTTCAAGTTAAAACAATGGCTGTGGAATCTGCTCAGTGAGACTAATTCTGTTTGGTTTTATTTTTCTAAACACTCTTTCGGTTTTTGGGTATCCAGAAATGATCCGTCATGGTTACACGTCATGCACTGCGTGCCATGTGTCGCCAGCAGGGAATGGTATTGCAACTCCCTATGGTCGATCGATCTCGAAGGAGTTGCTCAGTCGCTGGTCTTATGAGGGCGAAGAGCAGCAGTTTCATGGGGCTATAGAAAATGAAGAGGTGCGAAGCTGGATCGACGGAACCCGTGAGAGAGGTTTTAACATCGGCGGAAACTTTCGTTACATACAAACCCGACTGGAAACAAACAACTTTGAACAGAGACGAAGTTTTGCCATGCAAAGAGATTTAGAGCTTGCGGCAAAATGGGATCAATTTACGTTAGTGACAAGCTATGGTTTTATCTACCGGCCCAACGCCAATGACGATCTAGATTTGCGTCGAATTTATGGGCTATGGAACATCAGTGAGGAGTTGTCTTTAAGAGTGGGTCGATTTCTGCCGACATTTGGCATTATGACGAATGATCATTATTTGTCTGTGAAGCAGAGATTGCAATTTGGTCAGCTCACAGAAAGAAATGTCGTCGAACTGAATTACATTGCAGAGGACTGGAGTGCTTACTTAAATTACAGCGAGTCTCCGGATTCAAAAACAATTCTCAATCAAGAAAAAGCGGCGTCGGTTGGCTTCAACTACAGCATCACTCCGACCTCTCGGTTGGGTGTAAATTATTGGTACGGAGATCAGTTTGACCGAAGGAGAGATGTGACTGGCTTTAATGCTCTTGTTGGGTTTAGTAAAAGTGTTTATTCACTAACAGAGCTGGATCACCAGGTGACACAAGTGAATTTGGGTGCAGAAACGAAAAGCCGTTTTTTTTATCAACGACTTGGTTATGAGTTTGTGCGTGGGTTGCACGCCCTTGTTCAGTTGGATGCGGCGCAAACAAATTTGTCGGACGAGCGCACAAAGTACTACGCCTTTGGAACAGGACTTACTTTTTATCCCAGACCTCATTTTGAACTGCAACTTTTATGGAGCCGTCCTAAATTTAAAGCCCAAGAGTTTTCGGACTCCGCCTTTTTAATTTTTCATTATTATTTGTAAATGGGATGTAACTTTTTTGATCTTTTTACGAAGTTAAGTATTGAAGCAAGAAAGTTTCACAAAATCTAAAAAGGGGAAAAATTCCAATGTTTAAACAAAAGCTAATGATGAGTCTTACATTTTGCGCCATTGCGGGCTGCTCAAGCAATAAATCTGAACAAAGTGCTCCGCCGCAAGCTGTTTCTGGAACAAATAAAAGTCTTACCCTTCAGATGAAAGGTTTGGAGCCTATGGTTGGACAGCATTACGAGGGATGGATTGTAGGAACTAATTCTGTAGTGACCACAGGTCGTTTTAATATAGAAGCCAATGGTGATGTTGTGTCTGTAAATACGGATGGGGTAAAACTCGTCAAAATTGGCGATAAGATGAGCGCCGATTTTTCCTACGATAGCAATGCGGGTGATGAAGGTTTGTTTATTTTAACCATTGAGCCCAACGGAGATAGCGATAGCAAACCGAGCGCTATTCATTATCTTGCTGGTGATTTTTCTGCAAAAGTTGCATTGGCGTCAGTGAGCCATGCGGCGTCATTGAACCAAAGTTTTCTATCTGTGAGCGGTGGCTATATACTTGCAACGCCGACCAATGGCGCATCTACTGATAATCAAGGAATTTGGTTTATAGATCCTCAGGCTGGAGCTGCCAGTTTAAATATTCCGCAGTTGTCTTCGCAGTGGCAGTATGAGGGATGGATCGTTAACACACAGACTGGCGGAGTTTACTCCACGGGAACTTTTATGAATGCAAGTGGACTAGATAGTGATGCTGCAGGAAGTACAGCCGGTAGTGGCGGATCGCCTCCGTTTCCTGGTCAGGACTATATAACGCCAGCGAAAATTTTAAATGATGGAAATCATTTGGTGGTGGTTTCTGTAGAGCCTGTGCCAGATTTCGATCCGACTCCTTTTGCGATTAAGATTCTTGCTCATCCGATCGCTCTCAACGCTGCTGTGGGAACTCTGATAGGCTTAGGAAATATTGTAATGGGTGCCGACATTTCTGTAACAGCAACGCTTCAGTAGAGCCAAACGTTAGGAGAGGTTATGATATATTTATTGGTGATTTTAACCTCTTTGGTTTCGCTGAGACTAGAAGCACAACAAGTTGATAAGATCTCTTTAGTTGAGTTGTACAGCTCGGAAGGCTGTTCGAGCTGTCCGCCGGCGGAAGAGTCTTTGTACAATCTTAAAAGCCACAAGAACTTATGGAAAACATTTGTGCCCATTAACTTTCATGTGGATTACTGGAATCGCCTGGGGTGGGTTGATGTTTTTTCGAATAAAAAATTTACCGACCGACAGCATACTTATGCAAGTGTTTGGAGGACAACACGTGTATACACTCCAGCTTTTGTTTTAGATGGCCTCGAAAAAGGATCGCGTCTGCCTGCTTTCAAAGAGAGTCGCGTAAAGTCGGACCAAAGAATCAACGTAGAGAAAACATCTGAAAATACTTTGAGGGTGAGATTAAGCAGTAAAAACTCTCAGCAGTTTAAATTAAACTTTGCGCTTTTAGCAAATGGCATTGAATCTGTCGTAAAGTCTGGAGAAAATGCAGGCAGAACTTTAAAACACAATTTTGTTGTTATGGAACTAAGAGAAGAGCCCATGAACGAAGTTCATGAATTTAAAATAATAAAACCTAATGCATCGTACAAAAGTTTAAGTTATGCAGTATGGATTTCCGACAAGGCAACCTCAGTGGTTGTACAAGCTGCAGGCGGAGATTTATAATGAAAGTACTTACTTTCTTTTTTATGTTCATTTTTTCGTTGGAATCCTTTGCAGCACAGTGGGCGTTTCGAGCTCGAGAAAACTATGAGGTGACTAAAGTTTCTGATACTCAGCAAAACTTTGCTGGACTCAGCAGCACAATTAATTTTCTATACGAGGAGCCATTTAAATACTCGTATGGGTTAGGAATTAATCCCGGCCTGTCGAGTTTTGAAGAAAAAAATAACATAGTGTCTTTAAACCTCGGAAAAGAAATTCGAGTTTATCAGCTTGGAAGCGATATAAAGTATTTTCCAGTGGACGGTGCCAAGGTATTTGTTCGAAACACGCTTTTTTATGCCTTGGTAGACACAAAAACGGCCGTTGATAATATTGGCGGATATGGAGCTTCGTTGAGCGTGGGCTGGGAGTTTTGGCTTTATGACTTATTCTCTCTAGCCCCTGAAGTGGGCTACAAGTACACACGCCTCAGAACTGATGAAAATTTAAACACGATCTTTGTGTCCGTGGGCTTGCACTTCTATAACTTTAAGATCAATTAGATGGGGTAGGCTGGGTATATCTAGGTTTTAAACCCACGAATTTGACTCAATAGGCCATAAATCGGGCCGCTGACCAGATAAAAGTTGAAAGTTTTCAACTACTTGCTAGCCTTTAAGAGAAGGGTCAATCATGCCCTTGGGAGGACGCCATGGCTGGTAAAAACGTTTCTAATTCTACGGTCACAAAAGCAGATATCGTTGACCGAGTTTATGAAAAAATTGGCTTCTCCAAAAAAGAAGCGTCCGACCTAGTTGAAATCGTCTTTGATGCCCTCCGCGGCACTCTGGTGAATGGCGAAAAAGTGAAAATCTCAGGCTTTGGCAAATTCGAAGTGAAGCAAAAAAAAGAACGTGTAGGGCGCAATCCGCAAACTGGGGATCGCATCACCATTTCTGCCCGCCGGGTGCTTAACTTTAGCCCCAGCCAAGTTCTAAAAGCCATGCTCAATGGCAAAGATGCTGAGTTTGGTGGAGATGAGTTCGACGATGAATAGTACGACCAATAGTACGACGAATAGCCCACAAACAGCCCAGAGCGAACTTAAAGAGCGTATCAAATCCATTCCTAATAAAATGGGTTTTAAGATTGGCGAAGTCGCAAAGTACGTGGGTGTGAAGCAATATGTTCTCCGTTATTGGGAGACTGAGTTTGAATCACTTCATCCAAAAAAATCCAACAACGGGCAACGTTTTTATACGCGCAAAGATATTGAAATGGCGCTGACAATTCGTAAACTTTTACATGAAGATCGTTTTTCCATCGAGGGCGCTCGCGCGGTTTTAAAGAAAATGAAATCGCAAAAATCGCAAATTCAACCGATTCTTGAGGGCACCACCCAAGAACAAGTGGTCGAAGCCCATCAGCCCGCGGCCGAGGTGGTTTTTAGCAAATCGGCTCCGCTGCCCACGGCGGACCAGGTACAAAAAGCTGTTGTGCAGCGCGAACGCGAAATGCATCAGTACTGGGCGTCGTCTGTGGACTATCTTGTCGAAGAAATTCGCCAAGCCAAAAAACGCCTTGCCGAGGCCATCTAGAACAAGTATTTCTCGTACGTTCTTTCTGCCTGTGGCGCAGCTTGGTAGCGCGCAACCTTGGGGTGGTTGAGGTCGCAGGTTCAAATCCT
>JAYUKO010000233.1:0-3221 GCA_043764415.1 Bdellovibrionales bacterium
TTTAATTTCCTTCAGCGGAATCGATTTGTTACCGATAAATACGATAGGACCGGTTTCGGCAAACTGAATTCCTGTCACTTGCCCTTTAAATTGTGTTTCGGTTCCCACTTTAGCACCCGACGAATTTTTTGCATCCACTTGTAGTTTGTAAATTCCCGCTGGCTGTGGTCGCCCATCAAGACTCTTTCCGTCCCATTCCAGTTTTACAGTTCCCTTACTTTGGCTCTTGAGATCAAAGTTTTTAATAACTTTACCTTCAGAATCTTGAATCGCAACTTTGACCTCATCGGCACTGTCGGCAAGATTAAAAGAAATCGCATGGCGTGTATCACCATTTTTATGTTCAATTTTAGAGCTGTCACCGCCCACCGTTTTACCGATGAGATCCAAGGCCTGGAACTGCCCTGTGCTGGTCTGTCCTTTGTTCATGTCTTTTAAGACTTCGTTGATGTTGGACATTTGTTCAAGCGACGAAAACTGCGCTAATTGCGCGGCCATTTCATGGCTCTTGAGCGGACTTGTTGGATCTTGATTTTTAAGATGGGTTAACATCAACTTAAAAAAAGCATCTTTATCCAGTTTGGGATTTCCCTTCCCTTCGACCATACGCCCGGAAGCGGGCTTGCCGGTGCTTGCCACGCGATTACCAATGTCGCCAATGTTTTCTTTTGGCGCTTTCCCTGGCTCCGATGTCTGTTTGGCCGTCGGGGCCATCATTTGTTGAGTTGGCGTATTCACTTTCATATTTTACCTCTAAGCAATGATGTTAAGTCGACCGTTAATATGTTTTGATGAAGCCGGTGAAAGCCCATCAGGCCTTGCGTTTGCTGGCGTTCGTCCACTGAGAACACTGTCAATTCCTTGCTGACGAAATCCCTGTCTCTCGTTTCTAAACTGCCCCATAAAGTCCCGGGCAAATTCGCGCTCTTCAAACTGTTGTTGGGCTCCATTTTGCTGACCCATCATTTGATCGTAATTTTCGGAAACACCAACCTTAAAGGTATCAATTTTTAAATTTTGGCTCTCTAGAGCTCCGCGAATATCAAATACACTGTCTTCAAACATTTTCTTTACGTTTTGATCCTGTGTCATGATCTCCACCGACACTTGACCGTTTTCAGAAACCACTTTCAAATCCACTGTGCCCATTCCTTCGGGACTTAACTTGAGTGTCATTTCGCCGCCGCCATCTTTTAAGATTGCACGGGCCTGCGTAATCATGTTCTCTACGTTGTTTTCTCGCACTTGCTCGGGAGTTTGTAATTTAGAGTCCAGTACGGCGGCAAAGGCCTGCTGGTTCGTAGCGTTTTCTTTGACCATGGTACTTTGAACGGCAGAAAATTCACTTCCATTGTTAAATCCGCTAAAGTCTTGATTAGAATCTTGCGATAAGAGATCAGACGGCTTCTGCTCAATCGACGGCGACGCCGCCGCTAAAATGGTTTCAACGGCAGACGATCCCTCGGCACTGGGTTCGACCACGGAAGTTGTAGATGTTTGCAACAACTGTGGTTGAACCAGCTGCATCCCCTCAATACTCAGCTTTCCGTCCTTCTTTTGAAGAGCCGTCATGTCGACGCCAGCCGTTTGCAACTCTGCCATCATTTCCTGAGCTAATTCAGCTTTCGAAGCGGATTCTGTCGCAAGGGTCTGCGGCTGAGCTTGCGTTTCCGTGGTAACTTTACTACCGCTCATAGTACCTGCGACCGGTGCACTGGTCGGTTGTTTGTCAGTACGAGTCGTCTGCCTAGGAGCTTCCTGTTTGCTCGAATTGGATTTTTGCGACTTGGCTGCATGACTTTGACCAGTTGTTTCACGGCCATCAACCGATTTCTTTTTCATGCGCTTTTCGTTTTCTAGCATTTCGTTTTTAAACGAGTTGTCGTCGTTTTTAGATTTTTTGGGCGCTTTTTTGCTCTCTAAAGACTTTATCTCTAATGGTGAAATCGAATTTGAAACCATGCATCGCCCCTTTTTCTTAATACCCTGAATATTTTTCTGAAAGTACTTTCGCTTTTTGTATATCTATAAAGTTTAAAATACTTCCCGCATCTTGCTTCTTCATCTTCTTCAAAATCGCTATGGCTAAGTCTTCGTCAAGTTTCGAAAGGACCATCGCTGCGCTTTGCGGTTTCATATTAGAGTAAACCCCTACTAACTTGTCTATATTCTCTTCCTCTTCAACCACTCGCGACTCAAGCCGACTCGCAATGTCTCTTCGCGTTTGGTCGAGTTGCGCCATCCGACTTTCCATCTCTACTTGTACCTGATGCAATTTCTCTTCCATTTCTTTCACTCTTTTTTCGCGCTCAACTAGTTCTCTTTCTTTTTCGAGTAACTGCTCAACATGACTAGCGTTCTTTTCAACTGCCGCCTTTGATTTTTTAGTTTCGACCGCTGCCTTCTCAACTTCTGAAGAGGCACTTTTTTCCGTTACCACCTCTTTGGATGGGGACTTTTCTTCCGCATCAGCGGCGAGACTTTTTGAAAAAAGGCTCAGTCGTACCTGCGACATTTTTTCAATATTCTCGGGGTATAAGATTCCGTACAACGTTAGACAAAATGCAAGGAGCGCCATAAGGCCTAAAAACTGTAAATACGGGCTTTCTTTCTTTATCTTTCCTGACTGATAGCCAAGGCTCATCTTTTTTTGTTTTTTTATTTTTTGAAAGTGCTTCTGATAGTTATTCATTTTCTGCCTTCTGTCGATTATGCATTTGCAAAGCAAGTTCGGAGGTTATTTTTAAATCTTTTTTGTCTCGATCAATTTTAAAACTTTTAAGATCATTTTCTTTTAGCTTTTCGATAGTTTTTAAGTCTTTCTTTGCTTCGATGTGCTTCAACCGCAAGCGCTCCAGAATTTTTTCTTCATTTTTTTGCTCAAGGAGAAGACTCTCTATTCTTACTTTTGTACCTTCAATAGATTCCCCAGCAAGCGACAATTCGTAAATTTGTGGACCCTGATTTTGTCCAATCATAGAAATATTTTTTCGAATCGTCTTTTGTTGGTTTTTTAAATGGATGATCTTTTGCACGATAACTGTGACGCGATTCATTTGAGAGAGAACTTCCGTCCACGAAAGTTTTTCTTCAAATTCTTTAATTTTTAAATAGGATTCCATGCGGAAGCGGTGTTTCTTCATTTCATGTCTCCACTATAGCGCAGGGCAATGGAGAGCATCTCAGAGACTGTTTCCATATAATTCGCCGGTTGATTTAAA
>JAYUKO010000234.1:0-3219 GCA_043764415.1 Bdellovibrionales bacterium
GATCTTTGGTCCAATCAAAGATTACGAATGCTTATGCGGTAAATACAAGCGCATGAAGTATCGCGGTGTTGTGTGCGAAAAGTGCGGTGTGGAAGTCACTCAAAGTAAAGTGCGCCGTGAGCGCATGGGTCACATTGAGCTTGCCTCTCCCGTAGCGCACATTTGGTTTTTGCGCTCTTTACCAAGCCGTATTGCAAATATGCTCGATCTTTCGCTCAAAGAGCTTGAAAAAGTTCTCTATTGCGAAGCTTATATCGTCATCGATCCCATGGAAACAAAGCTCGCAGAAGGCCAGGTTCTTCCTGAAGAAGCTTATCAAAATGCGCTTGATGAATTTGGACCTAACTTTAAATCTGGCATGGGCGGCGAAGCCATCCGTGAAATTTTACGCAAAGTGGATCCAGAATATCTTTCTCGAAAACTTCGTCTGGACCTTAAAGAAGCGAAGTCAGACGCGGCCATCAAAAAACTAGTTAAGCGTCTAAAAGTTGTAGAAGCTTTTAAAGATTCCACCAATAAACCTGAGTGGATGATGCTAGAAGCTCTTCCTGTGATTCCACCGGATTTACGCCCTCTTGTACCTCTTGATGGTGGTCGATTCGCGACTTCGGATCTCAACGATCTTTATCGTCGTGTTATCAACAGAAACAATCGTTTGAAGCGTCTTCAAGAATTGAACGCTCCAGACATCATTATTCGTAATGAAAAACGTATGTTACAAGAAGCAGTCGATGCTCTTCTTGATAACGGACGTCGCGGAAAAACATTCACCGGCCCAAATAAACGTCCACTGCGTTCGTTGAGCGATATGCTCAAAGGAAAACAAGGTCGTTTCCGTCAGAACCTTCTTGGAAAGCGTGTGGATTACTCTGGTCGTTCGGTGATCGTGGTTGGCCCGACTTTGAAGCTGCATCAGTGCGGTCTTCCAAAGAAGATGGCCCTCGAACTTTTCAAACCATTTATTTATAACAAACTCGAAGAAAAAGGTTTCACAGCTACAATCAAGCAAGCCAAAAAGACTGTAGAAATGGAAACTGTGGAAGTATGGGACATTCTTGCTGATGTAGTTAAAGAACATCCAGTACTTTTGAACCGTGCGCCTACATTGCACAGACTTGGTATTCAAGCTTTCGAACCAGTACTTCACGAAGGAAAAGCCATCCAGCTTCATCCGCTCGTATGTACTGCCTTCAACGCCGATTTCGATGGAGATCAGATGGCCGTCCACGTTCCACTTTCCGTGGAAGCACAGGTGGAAGCTCGGGTTCTAATGATGTCGACAAACAACATTCTAAGCCCTGCCAACGGTAAACCGATCATCAATCCAACTCAGGATATCGTACTTGGATTGTACTGGATGACTCGTTTGCGTCCAGGAGCTAAGGGTACAGGTCGAATTTTCTCTGATATTGAAGAAATTTTCTTAGCTTACGATTCAGGTGTGATTGATCTTCAGGCCGCTTGTAAAGTGAGACGAGACGGCAAAATTCGTGAAACTAGTGTGGGACGAGCTATTCTTAGCGCCTACGTTCCTAAAGAAGTTCCTTTCGAAAACTGTAATACAGTGATGACGAAGAAGGAACTCGCCAAACTTATGGATACATGCTTCCGTTTAGCTGGTGCAAAAGCCACAGCAATTATGGCAGATAAAATCATGAGCCTTGGTTTTGAGTTTTCGACAAAAGCCGGAATTTCAATTTGCTTGGACGACATGAAAATTCCAGACAGCAAAGTTCAGATGATCAAAGACGCGGAAGACCAAGTTAAAGAGATTCAAGGTCAATACGATGAAGGTCTGATCACTGATGGTGAACGCTACAACAAAGTTGTGGATATTTGGGCACAGTCTGCAGATAAGTTAGCAAAACAAATGTTAGCGGGTCTTGAGAAACAAGAATTCGTCGTTAACGGCGAAAAAGTTATCAGCCCATCTTTCAACTCGATTTTCATCATGGCAGATTCTGGAGCGCGGGGGTCTGCGGCTCAGTTAAGACAGCTTGCTGGAATGCGCGGTCTTATGGCCAAGCCATCGGGTGAAATTATCGAAACTCCCATCACGGCAAACTTCCGTGAAGGTCTTTCAGTTCTTCAGTACTTTATTTCGACTCATGGAGCGCGAAAAGGTTTGGCGGATACAGCTCTTAAAACAGCGAACTCTGGATACCTCACTCGTCGTCTCGTAGATGTGGCGCAAGATGTGATCGTTGTCGAGCACGATTGCGGCTCAAAAGACGGTCTCACTGTGGAAACAGTGGTTGAAGGCGGAGAAGTTATTCTTCCAGTAGGCGATCGCGTTCTTGGGCGTATTCCCCTCGAAGATATCGTCGACCCGAATTCCAATCAAATCTTGGTACAAGCTGGCGAAGAGATTGTTGAAGACGATATCGAGAAAATCGATCGCTTAGGCGTCGATAGAGTTGTTATTCGTTCAGCGCTCACATGCAAAACACGTCGCGGAATTTGCGTAAAATGTTACGGCCGCGATTTGGCGCGAGGAAACCTCGTAAACCTTGGAGAAACAGTAGGTATTATTGCTGCACAGTCCATTGGTGAGCCGGGTACACAGCTAACGATGAGAACCTTCCATTTGGGTGGTACAGCTTCTCGTTCAGTGGAAAAATCGATCCACACCACTCGACATGAAGGAACGATTAAGTTCAAAAATGTTGTAGGTGTAGAAAACCGCGACAAGAAGATGACTGTAATGAATCGCAGTGGTGTTATTGCCATCATCGACGACAACGGTCGTGAGCGCGAAACCTTCGCGCTGACTTACGGAACAATTTTGAATTACAAAGAAGGCGAGCGCGTTGAAAAAGCGAAGACTCTGGCCGAGTGGGATCCCTATTCAAACCCCATCCTTTCTGACTCAAACGGCTTTGTAAAATACGAAGACATCGAAGAAGGCGTTACTGTTACAGAGCAAGTTGATACAGTGACGGGCTTCTCGACAAAAGTAATTACAGAGAGCAAGGGCGGAACAAAACGTCCAACGGTTTGCATCGTTGATGAAAACGGAAAAACACAAAAGTTTACCGGTCGCGACGCTGAAGTTCGCTATGTAATTCCTGTTGGAGCCCAACTTCTCGTTACGGATGGTCAAGAGATCCATGCCGGTGATGTCGTTGCGAAAATCCACAGAGAAACTAGTAAAACAAAAGATATTACGGGTGGTCTACCGCGTGTGGCTGAGCTTTTCGAAGCTCGTAAACCAAAAGA
>JAYUKO010000235.1:0-41062 GCA_043764415.1 Bdellovibrionales bacterium
GGTTCTACGACTGGTAGCGATACCGGCGGTAGCACATCATCTGGTTCAACTTCTGGTGGATCTACAACCGGCAGTGATACTGGTGGTAGTACATCTGCGGGTTCTACAACTGGTAGCGACACTGGTGGTAGTACATCTGCGGGTTCTACGACTGGTAGCGATACCGGCGGTAGCACATCATCTGGTTCAACTTCTGGTGGTTCTACAACCGGTAGTGACACTGGCGGCAGCACAAGTGGTGGTTCAACTTCAGGTGGAACAACGTCTGGTGGTTCGTCAACAGGTGGTTCTACGTCGGGTGGAGAATGCGTTAAAGGGAATAACGGCCACGGCAATGACCGCGATGGAAACGACTCTTCGAATCCCGGTCGCTCAAACAATGGTGATGGAACCGACGATGATGGTGTCCCAGGCCACGGACAATGCCCTCCTGTTGACGACTGCGAAATGAATTTAATTCCTGGCTTAAACGCCGAAGTTAATTTTGCTAAATGCAATCCATGGAATGTGCCGGTGGACAGAGTGTGTTCACGTATTCGCACAAGCAGTGGCCGGTTTTCGCTGAAAGACCGTCTCGAGCTTGTACTGAGAGTTGTAAAACGCGTAGAGACAGTTCAAGAAGTTGAAGTTTGCAAAACCGAAAAAACCAATTGGTGGGATTCTGACGACGACGATGATGATTCACACACGCATAAGAGCAACTGCAAGCACGGCGATAAAAAAATGCTGTGCAAGAAAGAGAAAAAGAAAGTTGTAACTATGGTGCCGATTTGTGAATCACGTAACACGGCACAGATTAAAAATGATGTGATCGAGAAAAAGCGTTTGGATCTTTCAAGTTGTGATATCTCGGGTCATAAGAAGTCGGATTTGTATGTAACATTGTTCTCGCCTGCACAGGGTGGAGATTTACCAGTGAGCAATAGTGAATATGACAATGTTCGCTTCTTTGCTAAGGACTCCGATAAGCGCGGTAAAGACGAAATCAGCTTTATCATGTATGGTTCACGTGACGTCCGATATGCAAAGCTCACAGAGAAACTTCAGGTGATTACGAACGATAACCCTGACTTTAACTCAAAAGTGGATAAGAAGAAGTGTGACATGAAAGCGTCGCCGCTGATTGTACATGTAAATCCAAACCACGATCAGGCAAGATATGTAGAGCTGTCGTCCATCGCCGATGGGATTCAGTTTAACATCCTTGGCTTTAATGCAGAGCCACGAAAAAATGCGCCCCATCAGATTAGTTGGTTAAATACGGATCAATATATGTTCCTTGTGAAACCAAATAAAAAAGGTCGCGTTGAAGGCGTTGATGAAATGTTTGGCGACAACACACGCGGACCAGACAAGGACTTCGCAGCTAACGGATTCCTGGCGCTGGCCAAGTTTGATAGCAATGCGGACGGCTTGATCAACAGCAAAGACGCAGTGTTCAAGTCTCTACGCCTCTGGAAGGATAAAAACTTTGATGGAGTCGGTACAGCAAGCGAATTAGTTTCGCTGGAACAAATGCAGGTGAAGAATATCGATTTAAATTACGATCCAGGTTTTTACGAACGAGACGCCCATGGGAATGAGACGGTCTACAAATCGGTCATCCAATACCAAGATGGTTCGTTAGATCTGATCTTCGATCTTTGGTTCAATTATCAGAGGTAGTTGTCTTCGGTTTTTTTTGAGGAATTTTGCGGCTGACTTTGAAAAAGTCGGCCGTTTTTTTTACTTAAAGCGCGCGCTGTTTCAGAATGAGAAGAAAATCTAGCCTCTGCCGATTTAAAATTGCCGCCGATGATAACCGAGGGGTGTCTATGATTTTAAATCGATCGCAAATTGGTTGGTTCTTTGCATTGTTTTTAATAACACTGTCGGGCTGCGGAAACTCTTTGGAATCCGTTGTGGATTTAAATGAAAGAATGGTTCCCGTGGATGCGGGATCCGCAACCCTTGATAGCGAGGAGCCTGGACTCGAAGCACCGATTGACGAAGAACCAAGTGCCGTCGTAATGCCCGAAGTTCCTTCGCAAGGTCCCTTGGTGAGCTTGCGCGAACAAATTTTGGCCACATCCACAGTTCCGCAAAAAGCCTTGGACACGGCGTTTGCTTACTACAACAAAAATCAGAGCGTAATTCGCAACAAAAAGTACATAAGCATTTTTGATATTGGTCAGCACTCTGGGCAACGCCGTTTGTACCTCATCAACGTTGAGACGGGCGCTGTACAATCGATGCATGTTGCCCATGGAAGCGGCTCGGATTCCAATCATGATGGCGTGGCCACTACATTTTCAAATACGAGTGGCTCCAACATGTCATCGCTGGGCTTTATGCTCACCGCCGAAACTTACAATGGGAAACATGGAGAATCGATGAGATTGGATGGGCTTGAGTCGCGAAATAGCAACGTGCGGGCGCGAGCCATCGTTGTGCACAGCGCCTCGTATGTAGATCCGAGTCTGAGCAAAATGGGCCGTAGCCAAGGTTGCCCAGCGGTCTCTTTGGCTAACATCAAAGATTTTATGGCCAAAACGAAAAACGGCTCGCTCTATTACATCTACCACTCTGCCCACGACTAAAGTTTTTCTACAAAAATATTCAATCTATAGGTCGTGTTGTGAGCTCGGCAATTTTTGCCGATAGGCCTCTATCTGGAGGTTTATATGCTCTACGGACTTATCTTGTTTCTGGCTTTGGCTGGATGTCAGCAGGCTTCACAGCCCAATTCAAAGAATGAAAACTCACTCGCCATCGATGCTGCGGCCGAGGATGACCACGAGTTTATCGACGAATTGCTTTTCGAAAAAGCAAGTTGTGTGCGCGCCACCAGTGCGCAGATTGCCACCGTCGATATGGGAAGCGCAAAAAAAATAAGCTTCCTCAACGAGTGCGGTCGAGCTACTGCGGGCTCACCATGGTGTCAGCAGTTGGTTCGCCCCAATCCAAACAGTGTTTCTACTTTTTACTGTACCTATGGTTCCCAACAAAAACATTTACTCATTCATCCCGACGAAAGCACCTGGAAGTATGCGTATCAAGCGGTGAATTTAATAGAGCGGCTCGAAGCCAATGGGGTTCGTATCAGCGAGATTTACAATTGGTGGAGGCCCGAGCCCTACAATAAAAACGTGGGTGGTGCTGCGGGTCGACATCCCTACGGAACTTCGGTGGATGTTCGTTTCGCCGCAAAGTCCGATCAGGCCAAGGCCCATTCGCTTCTGTGTAAATGGCGTAAACAGGGGGAGCTCAGAGCTTTGGGTTATTATTCCTCTACGTCCTTGCATTTTGGAGTAGGTGATTTTACCGCCAATACCTGGGGCAAAAGCTGTCCTTAGCATTGACGAGTCCCATTTATCAGCGATAGAAACCTGGGATGGAATTTGGAAAGTTAGAGACCGTTGAAGGTGTCGATTGGACACTTCCGGTGGTTTCAGAGAAGACGGTTCAATATCTGAATCACTATTTGAGCGGCTCTTTGAGCCGATCTTTGTCTGAGCGCAAATTAGATTTGCGTTTTGGCACTCCGGCCTGGGCCCACCGTGAGTGGGTCGGCAAAATTTATCCCAAAGGTTGCAAGCCGACTGACTTTTTACAGCATTATTCCAAACAATACGGTGCCATTGAGTTCAACTCCTCGCACTATCAAATTCCAACGCTTCAGCAGACGACGAAGTGGTTAGAAAAAGTGCCGTCCCATTTTCTTTTTTGCCCAAAGGTTTACCAAGGAATTTCGCATGCTGCCCAAGGTCTACAAAATTCGGTCTTATTAAAGTCGTGGGTGGGTTTTCTCGAGCGATTAGGGGCCAACTGTGGTCCGTGCTTTTTGCAGTTGCCGCCATTTTTTGATTATAAACGTAAAACCGAACTCCACCATTTTTTAAAGCAGTGGCCACGGGACTTTGAGTTAGCTATAGAATTTCGCCATCCGAGCTGGTTTGAAAATGGATCCGTTTTACCTATGCTGAGTGAATATCTGTTTCAACGCGGGATCGGCACAGTGATCACCGACGTTTCCGGCAGAAGAGATGTTTTGCACTCCAGCGTGACCAGTGATTTTACTATAGTTCGCTTTATTGGAAACAGTCTGCACGAGAGCGACACTGTTCGCATGCAACTGTGGGGCGAACGCCTCAAGCAGCTGCGAGAGAATGGTTTGTCGCGGGTGTTTCTATTTGTTCATCAACCCGACGATATTCTTTGTCCCGAAATGACAAATATCGCTGTGGATATCTTAAATCAAAAAATGGGGCTGAAGTTAAAACCTGTGGGTGCGGAGGCACCGATGGATCTATTGAGTCTGCATTAACAAAATGACAGGTCCCAGCGAATAAGATAGTCTTTCCATCTGAAAGTATCGAATCGAGGAGACCCCAAATGACCGACGCCCCCAATTTTTTAAAACAAATCATCGAATCGGACATCAAGGCGGGGAAGAACAATGGGCAGGTTGTGACGCGGTTTCCTCCAGAGCCCAATGGATATCTTCATTTAGGCCACGCAAAATCGATATGCCTTAATTTTGGGCTAGCTAAGGATTACCAGGGGCGCTGCCATTTGCGCTTTGATGACACCAATCCCGAAACGGAAGAGGTGGAATATGTGGAATCTATTAAAGCCGACGTGCAGTGGTTGGGATTCGATTGGAATGAACATTTGTATTTTGCATCTGATTACTTTCAACAACTGTACGGCTGGGCAGAACACTTGATTTCTGCTGGTAAGGCCTACGTTTGCAGCCTCAACGAGGACGAGCTCCGCGACTATCGGGGGGATTTTAACCGTCCCGGTAAAAACAGTCCCTATCGCGAGCGTTCGGTGAGTGAGAATTTGGATTTATTTCGCCGGATGAAGGCTGGAGAATTTTCGGAAGGCGAACACGTTCTGCGCGCGAAAATTGATATGCAGTCTCCCAATATGAACATGCGCGATCCTCTCTTGTATCGCATCCGCAAAGTAAAACACCATCGCACAGGGAACGAGTGGTGCATTTACCCGATGTACGACTATGCCCATCCGCTCTCCGATGCTATCGAAAAAATTACCCATTCCATTTGCACTCTTGAATTTCAAGATCATCGTCCTTTTTACGACTGGTGCATCGAAAATTTACCCACACATGGTGAGCCAAGGCAGTATGAATTTGCGCGAATGAATATGACCTACTTGGTGATGAGTAAACGCAAACTCTTGCAAATGGTGAAAGAGAAGTTGGTCAGCGGCTGGGACGACCCGCGGATGCCAACCATTTCGGGAATGCGCCGCCGTGGCTACACTCCGGCGTCCATTCAGTTATTTGCAAAACGGATTGGCGTGTCTAAAGCCGAAAGTATCATCGATTATGATATTTTGGAAAACTGCGTTCGCGAAGATCTCGACGCCGTCGCTCATCGCGCCATGGCGGTGCTCGATCCCATTAAAGTGGTTATCGAAAACTATCCCGAAAACAACGAAGAAGAGATCGAGTCGCCGGTGCATCCCAAAAAAGCGGAGATGGGAAATCGCAAACTGTTTTTTAGTCGTGAGGTTTTCATTGATCGTGCCGATTTTATGGAAAACCCAACACCTGATTTTTTTAGACTCGCTAAAGACAGAGAAGTGCGTTTGCGAAATGCCTACGTGATCAAATGCAAAGAAGTGATTAAAGATTCCCAAGGGAAGGTGACGGAGTTGCGCTGTGACTATGACGTGGCTACGCTGGGTGGTAAACCCACTTCGGATGGTCGCAAGGTGAAGGGCGTGATTCACTGGGTATCTGTAGCAAAGTCCATTCCGGCAGAGGTTCGTATCTATGGGCGACTATTCAGCGTTGCCGATCCAGAAAATGTGCCGGAGGGAAAAGACTTTAAAGATAATTTAAATCCAGAATCACTCAAGATAATAAAGACCGCGCGTCTCGAGTGGAGTCTTAAGGAGATGAAGTCTGAGTTGCCTTATCAGTTTGAGCGTGTTGGCTATTTTTTCCTAGATAAAGAGTCTCAGCCGTCGGCTCTTGTTTTGAATCGCATTGTGGAGTTGGCCACCGGGAGATAGAGATTCATGACACCCATAAAAATTGCGTTTCTTTCTTGTGACAATCTCGATGGATATATCGTCGACGACGATCTCGCCCTACAGCCCCTGAAGGAGGCGGGTTTCCTCGTGGAGACAAAGCCTTGGAGTGCCAGCTGCGACTGGTCTCAGTACAGGGCGGTCGTGGTGCGCACCACTTGGGACTACACGCAAAAGTTGGACGAATTCCTCGTGGCGCTCGAGCATATTTCGTCGCAAACCCAACTCATCAATGATTTGTCGATCATCCAGTGGAACTCCAAGAAAACCTACCTGCGCGATCTTAAATCCTGGGGGCTCAAAATCATCCCCACCGAGTATTCGTGGCCGAGCGATTGGTCAGCCCTCTTTGAAAAATGGCGAACCGAAACTTTGATGGTTAAACCACAGGTGGGCGCCAGTTCAATAAACACGTTTAAGGTCACCCGGGAAACCCTTCCCCTAAGACCGTTGTTTTCTCAAGGCCCGCTCGTCCAGCCCTTTCGAGAAAATATCCTGACGGAGGGTGAGTTTTCATTTCATTTTTTCTACGGTGAATTTAGCCATGCCATTCAAAAAATCCCAAAGTCAGGAGATTATCGAGTTCAGGAGGAGTATGGTGGAAACATTGTTTCCATTACGCCCAGCCCCGAAGACCTTGAATTAGCCACGACAATTTATAAAACGGTGGAAGGCAAATTAAAGACGCCGACGCTTTTTCACCGGGTGGATTTGGTGCGAAGCCCAGAAGGGGAGCTCGAAATCATGGAGCTGGAGCTTGTGGAGCCATCGTTGTATTTTAGAACCACTCCCGTGGCTGCGCCTAATTTTGCGAACGCGTTAAATCGACTCCTCGCTCGATAAATAAAAAAGACGGTGCTATCTTGCGATTTCCACATATTTTCAAAGGATATAACATGTTTAAAATGTTCCGCTATTTCGTACTTACAATCGCCCTTGTGTCCATCGTCAATTGCTCCAGCACAACTTTGATTCGCTCTTCAGATCCTGAAGCGAAAATCTATGTGGATGGCGAATTCAAAGGCAAAGGCAGTGTAAGCCACACGGATCAAAAAACCGTCGGCGGAACAACTCAAGTGCGTATGGAAAAAGAAGGTTGCGAACCTGTTTATTATAATTTTTCCCGCAACGAAGAATTTGATGCCGGTGCCTGTATCGGTGGCGTGTTTGTTCTTGTGCCATTTCTTTGGATTCAAAAATACAAGCCTGAGCACACTTACGAATACGCATGTTCCAAAAAGAAATAATTTTTTTATTTCTTCTGTTCGTATCATCGGTTTCAGCCGCGTATAGTCGCAATCTCATCGATGAAAAGTTTAAACTCGGCCGCCAGGCCGAGGGAAAACTGCAAGTCAAAACCGAAATCGAAAAAATCTATAAAGATGTTTTTGCAAAGTCCATGTATTCCAAATGCCAGTGGCTCCCTTCGGATAGCCAGTACCTGAAAATAAAAGCAAAACAGTGTGGGCAGGCAAGAGGCAGTCTTCTTGCTGTTGGACGTTTCCTCGCAGAGGCCGATGCGGCCCTGATTTCCGGGCACGCTGTGAATGACCAAGGCCGTCTGCGTTTTGTAAATCTACGAGAGTCCTGTGATATTTTTTAATTTTCTCATTCTCCTTACCTCACTTTTTGCGCAGGCTGACTGCGCATTAAAAACCGATAAATTGTTTGAACAAGGCAAAGCGTACTACACGAACGGGCAGTATTTGTTGGCAGCTAACCAACTCGCAACCTTCACTCTTTTGACCTGCAACGAAGCTCAATCCTTGGAAGCCCGCGTTTTTTGGGCGCGCGCTCTTTACGAGTTGAACGAAGCAGCCGAGGCCGAGCGGGTTATTTTACCAGTTGCCAAAAACCAGGCTTGGGAGAGCAAAGTTCGAGTCATCAGAGCTTGGTATCAACCGGAGCTCAAGCAAAGCCTCGCCTCGGCTGAGCAAGATCGTTTTTCCGATTTTCAAAGACAAATCGGTCAGCTCGAAAATGTCAAGAAGCCATGGCTGGCGGGCACGTTGAGTGCTGTGGTTCCTGGGGCCGGCCAAGTCTACAATGGGAATTTTCAGTCCGCCTTTTTTAGTTTTGTTCTCAATTCCATTTTTCTCAGCGCGACCATTGAGCTGCATCGCGAAAAAATGGGGGCGGCTGCCCTGGCGTCAGGCATGCTTTTTTCCGTTGTTTATTTGGGCAACATTATGGGTTCCATGGACTCCAGCCACTCCCTCAACGAAAACCATCAGCGTGCCGACCGGGAACGCCTTCGCGATCAAGTTTTCCCCGAGTTGCGTTTGCCTCAGTAACGAATTTCGAGTAAACCATCGTTAACGGGGGATCCATGAATCAAATTTTAGTTACAATCGTTTTCGTTTCTGCATTTTCACTTCAGGCACTTGCAGGCATCAAAATCGAATCCACACAATTAGTGGTGGCGGCCGACGAGACTGTGCCTTACTCTTTTCAGCTCGTCGACGGTAAAACATCGCAGCCCGTGAGTAACATTGACCTTGTAAAAACCCATACAAAAATTTTACATCTCGTTGTTTACGATAAATCTCTCAACGAGTTTAATCATGTGCACCCAGAATTCGATGGAAGTCTGTGGAAGGTGGATCTCAACCTGCCAGTGAACGGATCTTATATGGTTTGGGCCCAGGGCGAGACCACTGCGGGCGAGGAGTTTTCAGTTTATCGGTCGCTGACGGTGGAAAATGGTTTAGCCGAAAACATCGTGCAACCGCTTGGAGATGTGCGAACGGGCACTGATGGAATCACGCAGGTGGAATTAGACGCCAAGACTGTTAAGGCCGGAAAAATGGTGATGCTTGATTTTACTGTGTCCCACACCGACGGTACAACGCCACAGTTGTCGCTCTATCTTGGAGCCTTTGCCCACGTCATCGCAACCGCTGTCAACGGCACCGAGTTGATCCACGTCCATCCCATGGAGGCTGGTCCAACTTCGGGAATGCTGCATGCCACATTTCCAGCTCGCGGAGAATACCGCCTTTGGGTTCAGTTCATCGACGGCGTGGACATCAAGACGATTCCCTTATCGGTGGTTGCAAAGTAAAAGCAGTGATCCACTGGGTTTCTGTGGCAAAGTCCATTCCGGCAGAAGTTCGTATTTATGGCCGTCTCTTTAAAGTGGCAGACCCCGAAAATGTGCCAGAGGGAAAATATTTTAAAGATAATTTAAATTCAGAGTCGCTGAAAATTATTAAAAAGGCGCGACTGGAATGGAGTCTTAAGAAAATGAAGACTGAGTTGCGTTACCAATTTGAGCGTGTTGGTTACTTTTGCTTGGATAAAGATTCCAGTACCAATAAGCCAGTTATGAACCGTATCGCGGACCTTGGGTCGGGACGATAGAGAATCTTGTGACTATTTAGCGGTTAGATATTTGCGTACGCAGTTTGTGCTCTCTTCACTGACGATAACATTCAAAATCAATAGAGTGGCATCGTCGCTGAATGAAAATAACGCGTGACAGACCTTGGTATTCATAAAGTACAATTGGTTTTGGTTTAAAACAATTCTTTGATCATTATAAAGAAAGCAAAAAGCGTTGGAGTCGCAGTTATTTAGTAGGCTAATAAGGCGAAAAGTGCTCGCACCAAAAATTTGGCTGTCGCGATGAAAGGGAAAGTGTCCCCCTTCGTTAAGGCAAATTAAATGCGACCTTCCTAAATAGGGAAGGAAAGGTTCTAGGGGTTTACGTAGGGCAGGACTGGTTTTCAGTACACGTGTCTCAGTTGTAAACGACTCTTCACCAAAAGTGGTTGAGTGCTCATGATTGTATTCTACGATGGAGCCCAAATCTGGTTCTCCAGAAAGACCGCCATCGAGGGAGGTGAGACTTAGACCAAAGCGTGGAATATGGCTTTTGCGCGGGTTGTATTGCTTCCAATCATTTACAAAAGGTTTAATTTGTTCGTTGATTCGCTGCCAATCGAAATAAATATCGAGCCCGTAGTAGTTGCCGAGGGTAACCAAGGAGTTATACTGTAATTCCCGGTAGATTGTGTTGGGGTCGATTTGGTTCACCCCACAGATCATCGTCAAAGGTAAAATTGTTGTCAAGAAGACATCGTGCGACAGTGATCTTGTAACTTACGTGCGAAATGACGAGAATAGGAGAATGAACAGAGTTGGTGCAGCGCCTTTTTTTTTACGTAACGACTGGTTGGTTTGCCTTTGGTTGCCAGTCGTAGGAATTTTTGGAGCTATCGTCGAGATCCTTTTTTTTGGGCAAGTCTTCGAAAGTCTGGATCCAAGTCGGCTTCGATTCATCTACAATTTAGTATTTTTAAACGCGACGCACTTGATCTTTCCTTTTGTCTTACTGGCCACCGTGCCAGAATTTAGACAGTTATTTTTTTGTAAGTTAAAAGGCAAGAGCGGAGTTGGAAATTTGCTGATTGTCCTCTCCACTTTTCTTGTGATTTCACTCATGTTAGTTGTCCAGAAGGGGTGGATATTTACCTTCGCAAAGCACAATACAGAATCCATTTTTTTTTGGATTTGGATACTGCTACCCACTATCCACGGATTACGTCAAAGTGGAGGTCTTGGAATACTCTATAGCAAAGCAATTTATAACGAAGCTGCGACTCAAGAAAAAGAGAGTTTGGCCAATTTTCAAAAAAACGAGAGATCAATCCTTTTTTTTCTTTACACGACAACACTTCTTGCCTTGGTTGTGCAGGGAGCTCAGGGGCAAGGAATTCACTTGCATGGCTTGTTAATTCCATTGCTTTTTTGTTTTCCCGCAGGCTGTGCTTTTTATCTATTTTTTAAAATTCAAAAAGTCGAGGCTTTAGCCAAAACTGACAAGCTTTTATTTTCCTTAAGAATGCTTTTTTGGCCCATGGCAGGCTACTCATGGGTTGCAAAGTTGTTTATCGGGATTATTCATGGGCATGAATATATTGCCTTAATTCAAAAAATGATGTCGCGGTCCCACGCATCGGTCTATGGCCGCCTCTTGCGTTTTGCTTCGTTTTTTTTGTTTTTATTATTTCTATATAATGGGATAGAACTTTTTACGGCATATCAAGGTGACAACGTCGATAGTTTTTTTTCGATGTATCCACCACTCTTAACGCTCACATTGCTAGTTCCGATACTCTCCTTATCCCACTATCTGGTGGATGGAGTCCTTTATAGAATTCGAGATCAAGACGTGAAAAATAACATACTTCCTTTGATTCAAGGCTTGATCAAGTCGCGATAAGATCCAAAGAGGCGAATAAATGTTTCGCATCCTCCCAGTCAGAAACGTTCAATTCCCACTTTACAATAACCTTGGTGGTTCCAGAAAAATTGTATCCACAGTGGAGAATGTCACTGCGAAATAAATAGGGAGCTTTTCTTGCGGAGAGCATCGGCTGGCTATGACAAACTTTTAGATCCTCGGCGTTTTTTAAAAAGTAGCTATTTTTTATAAGTTCAAACTCATGTCTTTTAGTCTCGAACCATTTTGTGGGGGAGCGCTCGTCGCACCCTTCAAGGGGCCAAATAATGCTTGCGGCGTTGTTCTTGTCTGCGTGGCCATCGATATGTATCGGCAATGCCTGGAAGTCAGCAGGCATTCGAATGACAAAAATTCGCGTTTTTAAGCAAAACTGCTGAGCCAACTGAAAAAAAACCGGGTGTGCGTCGATATCAATACCTTTTGCAGCCCCGAATGAGTACTGAACTTCCGGGACCAGAGAAAGATCAACAATGGTCCTAGCAAGGCACCAAGACATGACGGCATCAACTTTTAATGGAATTAAAAAATGATGGTCACGCGGTGACTTTATGGTCTCAATCAGATTCACTTTTTTAACCTTAGAAAGGATATCTGTTTGAGTCTAAGCTTTTTTTCTTGGAGTTCCCATTTTTATCCGCCTATAATTAAGCATGCAGTCAAAGCGCAGAAGTTTGATCAAGAGTGTTTTATTTTTTGCACCATCACTTGTGGTAATGGATCACAACGAGTCAACGACGTCGTACCCGGTTGAGTTTACGTGGCACTATCCTCCCACTGTCAAAGCAGATCGCGCCCCGGCCATAGAGCTGGGATTTATGGACATGGAACGCCTTGTAAGTCTCAATAAGAAGTTTATGGAAAAAGGCTGGATAAAAGAAATTAAGTACTCGTACTTGAGTGATAAGGCTGTTTACACGTACGAATTTAGCTCAATGCTGGTTTTTGTTTACTGGACTCTCAAAAAAGATCTACTTAAAATATTTAACAAACAGGCACTCACTAATTCTTATAGGATTAAAACTCGAGTTTTAAGATAATTGATTCTTAGCGACTCCACTTTTTTGCTGGTTCAACAGCCTTATGAAGAGACCGGAAGGGTCGATTTCCCACAGATTACGACCAAAATAAGGATTCTGAGGATTCGCGTGATGATTGTTGTGCCAGCCTTCTCCAAAGTTGAACAGGGCCACCCACCAGACATTTGTACTGCGGTCTCGGGTCACAAAATTACGGTAACCAAACATGTGACAAAGAGTATTCACAAGGCTTGCAGCGTGCCAACTTAGCACGGCAGGAAAAAGAAATAGAGAAATTACGGCAAAGGGACCAAACAGCAAACAAACTGTCAGGGCGTAGGTTATATTTAATGCCCAATAATTTCGATGCAACCAGTGTTGAAAATGACTTGATTTGTAATCCAAAATGTAACGAAGTTTGGGTTCATGGTACATGCTTAAAAAATGAGCATTAAAGACATTTCCCTTGGGTGCGTGTGGATCCTTCGTTGAGTCTGCGAAGCGATGGTGCTCCCGATGCATTGCCGCCCATGCCAAGGGGCTGCCTTGCAGGCACAGTGCGCCCAAACAGGATCCAATATATTCGAAACCTTTGGGAGGAGACCAAGATTTATGAGAGACGAGGCGGTGGTATGTCATACTGATGCCAACGCAAAAAAATAAGGAATAGACCACCACGGATTGAATATAATCCTGGAAACTTGCATAAAAAAACATGGGAACCACGGCGAAATGAGCGACAAGCTGAGCTGCAAACAACAAATTCTGTTCGAATCGCACTGTCTTCTTCATACTCAATGTGTTATCCCTCGGTATGCTGAAAGGAAAGTTCTATCTGGCTCATCTTGCAGGGCATTACAACGGCCTCGCGGTGATTACAGAAACATACTTTGAAAAGGTAAAAGAAAATTTTCCGGGCTCGTATCGCGACTTCGTCTATAAACCGTTTTTTTCCGAAAAGACATTCACTGAACTGAATTCAAATTTGCCCGTTCATATCCAGACTATGAACCCGGTTGAATTCCAAGGCCTATCGGATTCAGAGAAAAACATTTTCGAATTTCACAAACTCATAATTAATTTCTATAAACAGAAACAGCTGGCAGCAGAGCCCTGGTGGAATTTCCTAACGTATTACAGTCGAGAGGGTTTGGCCCTTGCGGAGGCTCTCGTTGAGTTTCACCTTAGGAGTGAGTGGAGGGTCCTTTCAGAACTCAAGCAAGGACTTCTCGTTAAATACAGACCCGCCTTGGTCCCGCTTTTACAGGCTTACTTTGCAAATGATCCGCCGCCGAATAATAAGGATGCTCAGAGCCTAAGATTAAATTGCTATGATGGAAATCAAGGGGATCTTTTTTTGTGGCTAGATCAATATCTCAAGGTTTCGGCCGTTGCGTCGATTATTGTCACAGAGGAGATTGGCGGACCCGTGGCTAAAATATATGGGCGACTGCATTTGAAAAAGGGAGTTCCTCACTCGACAATTGATCGTTTTTTTGAGCCAGCCCTTTTCGACTGGTGTGAGAGCAAAAAAATTGCCCGAATATACCTGACGATTAATGAAGGAAATCTGCGAACTCTGGAGTGGACAGCCCGTCGGATTGGCGAAAGGCGTCATCTTTTTAGAAAAAATCCTTACTCTCCGACGATTGGACACCACTTCAGAAAAAGTCTCATACCCTACGAGAAAATGATTTTTGAAAGAGGCGTTTGGCAGTATGTTATCTTTAGTTCGCCAGACGGAAAGTTTTGTATCGACCGTCCCACAAAACCCATCGACCATAGGGCCAAAGAAATTTTGCGCAAAGAATATGAAAAACACACACAAGATTGGCATTGATTACACTGAAGTTATAAAACAGAGAAAGTGCAAAAGGGATCTGCCTTTGGTGGGTCGAATTAAAACGAACGTAGACATCCGCAAAATAAAAGCTCAGGTTTCTGAGCTTTTGGTTAAATATCGATGCAAAATCGACGCACAGAATTTTTCCGCCGATCCGGCATCCACCGAACACAGTTATAATTTGCGCAATACAAAAGGTGAATTATTTGTAAAAAATTACGAGGAAGTCTACCGAAAGTATAGCGTGATTGGCTTGCAGGAATTAAGCGAAGAGGCCAAACAGTTTGCCCGGAATTTATCATACAGTGTTTCCGATTTAACCCCCGTCCAGCGTTTGCATGGGATGACAAACACAAGCTCCAAATTCTACCATCCGTTTTATGACGAACGAAATTACACCGAGAAAACTGAATACTGCGAAGGTTACATTCAGGAAGTTTTGGATATGTTCCAAAGTGCCTCTTGCCGGTCAGCTTTGGTGGTGTTGTACCCCGGTGAGTTTTTGTCGCCGCATTTTGATGTCGGTGCCGAATACATTACTCGATTGCAGATTCCGATATTTACAAACGCCGGAGCGACGATCGGAGTAAAAGGTCCGCATGGATGGGAAGAGTTCCATCTGCCAGCCGACGGAGGTATTTACTTTATCAATGCTGGTTACGAACACTACGCAATTAATTTGGGGCAGGAACCGCGCTTTCAAATTCGAATTTGCCTCAACGGCCAAGACGATTTGCATGGCATGGAGCCGGTGCAATCGTTGCGTCGATTGACTCCCTCAGAGTTCGCCAAGATGCCATTTTGTGACGCGCAAGAAACTGCAGATTGCGTAGACCAAAAAGCCTTGGCAGAATTTAATTTAAAGTAACTCGAATGTTAGGTGATAATTTGATGGTTTTTTTGCAAATCATATTTTTTTTCACGCTCAGTTTTGCGCAAGATTCTTTTGAATTTTCAGAATTGAAAGGTCAGACGATTCAGGGGTCCAATATCACCCTGGATCGTCTCGCCGGTGAGTATGGGCTGGTATTGCTAGCCCGCGAAAGCGGCTGCCCCATTTCCGAAAAAATAGGCCCGCGTTTAAAAACCATGGAAGCAAAATACGCAGCACATGGATTGCCGTTTGTTTTTTTGTATGTGGGGCAGACGAATCCCACAAGCAGTGCCTACGTGGACAAGGAAAAGTACGGTTTTAGTGGTCCCTATTTGGTAGACCCAAAACTTTCATTGGCAAAAGTTCTCGGTTTAAAAACCACGACAGAAGCTCTTGTTTTTAGCAAAAATGGCAAACTTCTCTATCGCGGAGCCGTGGATGATCAATTTGCAATTGGCTCTCAGAAGTTCGAAGCATCTAAGTACTACCTCGAGCAGAAAATTAAAAATATTTTAGTCGATAAAACAATAACCTATTCGGAAACCACTCCCCATGGCTGTTTAATCTCCTACCCCTCCAAGGCAGTGGCAGGACCGAGCGACCTTACCTACGAAGATCATATCGCTCCTATTTTTGAAAGAAAATGTTTAGCATGCCACTCATCGCAAACTGGAGTTATGGATTTATCAACTTTTGATTTGGTAAAATCGAGGGGTGAAACGATAGAATACGTCATCGCAAAAAATATAATGCCGCCGTGGAATGTGACGAAAGGAGGACCATGGGTTGATGATTTCTCCTTATCCGAGGACGAAAAAAAACTCATTTTAAAATGGCTAAAAACGTTTTCGAGAAAAACGGGGACTTTGGTTAACGCTCCTGCGCCAGAAATTTATAATGTTTGGGCACTAGGAGAACCCAGCAAAATAGTCAAAATGCCACGACAGGTAAAAGTCCCTGCGGACGGTCCCATGGAATATCAACATTTTATTTTAAACAATCCTTTCTCTAAAGATGTTTGGGTGCGTGGTTTCGATTTTAAAACCCTTCCTAAAGTTGTCCACCATGCAGTGGTGCATGTCTTAAAGGATGGCAAAGACTTGCGCCCAGAAAAATTCCCCGTGAACTTCGTTTCTCGTTTTGGCTGGGCTCCGGGAGCGCGAGCACAACATTTTCCGCCGGATGTAGGAGCTTTGATACCCAAGGGATCTAAGCTTGCGCTGACGGTCCATTATGCGTCGAATGGCGAAAGCACAATCGACAACAAAACGCAGATTGGTTTTTATCTCCATTCAAAAAAGCCCGCACGGATTCGCGAAGAATGGACTTTGTTGGACGAAAAATTGGACATTCCGCCAGGCGACGGCAATTATAAAAATCGGATTGAAAAAATAGTGCCCTACGATGCCTACGTCATGGCAATGAACACTCACATGCATCTGCGAGGAAAGAGTTCTCGAATACTTTTGCAAACACCCAGCGGTCGCACCGAGACTATTTTCGAAGTTGATCCCTACCTTTTTGACTTTCAATTTACGTATGAGAGGCAAAAAGTTTTATTGGTTAAAGCGGGGCAAAAAATTATTTGCGAAAACGTCTTTGATAATTCTTCAACGAACACGTTCAATCCCAATCCGAATCAACGGGTGTTGTGGGGTGAAAAAACCACAGAGGAAATGAGCCTTTGTAACCTATTTGTCTACCCGGCAAAAAGTACGAATGATCCAGCCGGATAAATCGAACTCCAATAAGTTTGCACCGGCTGTTGAGGAAGCGTTGGGGTGTTTGTGGTGATTCAGATGAAGGGCGTCTCCGAGACCAAAAAAATTGAGCCATAGTACGTTTCGTATCTCTGGCGAATGTCCAAGGACATTGACTGCTCCTGCGAGGTGAAATCCATAGATGCAGGGAAATGAAAAGATGTAGGGGAAATAGGTGGGAAATAATATTAGCGAGGGGATCCACAGCGCAATGTGAAGTAAAAAGTAGTGGTTATGGATCATACGATGGAGCGGATCTTTGGATAAATCACTGATCAGTTTTTGCGGAACAACAAAGGGCTTCCAGTAAGTGAGCCAAACATTCCAAGGGGACTGCAAGCGAGGACTGTGGGGATCCCCCACGCTATCCTCATGCCGATGATGAAGACGATGTGTTGCCGCCCAAGATATCGGAGATCCTAATCCAGCTCCGATCGAAACCAGCCGCAAAAATTTATCCACAGCCGGGGTGGTTTTAAAAGATTTATGTGAAAAGTAACGGTGCAAGGCGATCTCGCCGCCAATTTTGCCAAAGATGAAATAACTTAATAAAGCCACAGCGAGGTGTTTTGCATCAAAAAATAAAAGGCCTATGATAAAGAAGAGGTGGTGGCACAAGACTAAAATTTTTATTTTAAGTGAGGTGCCCCATTGAAACGACATGCAGAGCTCTTATGCTCGTACCCCACGTTAGTCAAGGACAGCAGCTCGTTTGCGAAATAGCATAAAAGTACCCACGTCTTTCCGTGGGTAAGAAGGTTCAGGTGGACGCGGTGCGGTTTTTATTAAATCGAACTCCGGGAGGAGCTCAGAGTAGACGGCCACAGAACGACTCTTCGTTCCAAATTCACCGGTTTTAAATTCGTCGTCAAAAAAGCCGTCGGTCTCCTCACAAAGCAAAAGGTAGCCTTGTCGTTTTATAATCCGAGTGACTTCATCGAGCACTGGCTGAAGTTCCTCGTTCGCGTGGTGTTGCAAACAGGTGAATGTTAAGAGGAGGTCAAAAAAATTTGTTTCAACAGGTATGTCAGCCAAACTATTCACTGACACGAAGCTCACTTGCGGAATGAGTCGTCGTCCGATGTTAATAAAATCAGACTCCCTTTCATAGGCATGGACCTCGTTTGAAAACTCTTTGAGAACAACAGCCATACGACCGTAACCAGCTCCGAGTTCGGCTGCTTTGTGCATTTTTTCCGGTAGAGCAGCAAGAATATTGCGTAGTGCTGAGTGCTCTAAATACGTCCTCACGATAAAGTCTGGCCCGTAAACATCTGAAATATGGTTTAACCGAAACTGAAAACGAGGTTCTTTGTTCATAAAACTCCAGAGAATTCTTTGGGCAGAATAATTTCTTGAGCTTGTGGACGTCAATACCTATGATGAGGCCCTATTAGAGGAGTCCATCATGAAATGGTTCTTGGTAACACTGGCGGCTCTCATGGTGGGCACCTTCGGCATTTACACCCGCTTCAAGTCGCCAGCCAACAATTTAAAACTTTACTGGTTTATACCCGACGGCTTACGAGCTGAACCCGATGTTTTTACGATTTTCAAATGGGCCCAAGAAGGTGAACTGCCAAATATAAAAAAATTGATGGAACAAGGGAGCTACGGATATTCGGTTCCTGTATTTCCCAGTCATACGCCTGTCAATTTTGCCGCCTTGCTCACCGGCAAGTTGCCTAAAAATAATGGCGTTGCCGACGGTCCTATGCACACAGAGGGAAATCCTTTAGACAAAGTTTCGGTCGGTGGATTTAGTTCAACGGCGAGGAAAGTGCCGGCCATTTGGTCGCACTTTGAGGACAAGGGTTTCAAAGTCGGAATTATTTCTACTCCTGGTTCAACACCGCCGGAGATTGACACAGGTTTGATTGTTCGGGGACGTTGGGGCAATTGGGGCTACGAGATGCCCGGGATCAATATTGAATTTGCTGGAGGCTTAAAGAGTGACCATCTAAAGCGTGAAAATCGTTTTATTCAGCAAGATCCTCAGTTAACGCAATATGTTTCTTTTTCTGAGAAAAAATGGCCAGTGGCCACGGAATCGGAAACAGCCCCCAATTTTTTTCAGTTTAGCATTGGCGAAAAAAAGTTCTTCGCGGCTTTGGTAGATACGACAAAGGATGGTCTAAAGAGATATGACAAGGTGGTGTTTTCTTTCGATGGAAAAAAAGAAGTGGCGGCTGTCGCGCAACAGGGGTGGAGCCACTGGCTACCACTGGATGTCCAACTCAAAGGGGCGAATTTGCAAGTTCGCTCAAACATTCGATTTCATGTGATCAAGTTGGATGGAGAGAACTTCTTTAGAATTCGCGTCTTATTCAATAGCCTCAATGAGACACTCACTCAACCCAGTTCCCTTGCTCAGGAGCTATCTCAGCGCTTAGGGCCCATGACTGATTTTGTGGATAACTTTCCGCCACAGCTGATTGACTATCCCGAGGACAAATTGACATTTCTTCAGGAGCAGGAAGATTCCTTTCTCTGGCATACCAAGCTGATTCCGCACTTTGTAAAAACCTATCGACCGGATGTTGTCATCCATAACATTTACAATCCCAATCAGATGCTCACGAGTCGTTGGTGGCTGGGCGCCGTCGACCCCAAAAGTAATCGTCACGCGTCGACACGTTCAGAAGATATTGAGCAATCCTGGAAAGAGCTCAAGAGTATGTATAAGCAAATTGATAATATGATTGGCGAAGTGCTAAAAGTGTCGGGCGACAAAACCGTTGTTGTGCTGAGTTCGGACCATGGTGTGGCGGCGTTAAATCATTGGGTTCATATTAATAATTTATTTGTTAAAAAAAAATGGCTGAAGTTTAAAGTAGATGCAATTTCTGGAGTACCGATCATTGACTGGGAAAATAGCACAGTGGTTTTTTTAAAAATGGACAATATTTATATCAATCCAAAAGGGCTTTCAGGTAAATGGCTGCGAGCCAAAGGCGCAGCTTATCTCGAGTTGAGGCGCCAGGTGATTAACGAACTTTTAGCTCTTAAAGATAGCTCAGGCGTCTCGCCCATCGAAAAAATAGCAACATGGGAAAACGTGGACACGGTTTTTAATTTACCTGCAGAGCGTGTTGGCGATTTAGTCGTTGCGAATCGAATAGGTTACGGATGGAAAGAAGAACCAACTCAAGACGGCGTGCTATTTTCCACCCCCCTCGTTGCGGGTTATAAACAGGCCCTACTTGCCACAGAGACAAACAGTCTATGGACGCCCTTCGTGATCATGGGCCCGGGAGTGAAAAAAAATAATTTCATCCAAAAGGAATTTTTGCAAATACACCAGTTGCCGACAATTCTAAAAACAATGGATTTTAAGGTCGAACAGGATTTTGATGGTCATCCGCTTGATATCTTCCAATAAATTTACACCGGGTGATTACAGGCCGCCAACTTTTTGTGTGGTTGGTTCCTGGATATTGAGGCCACCTGCCGGCACATTTTTTAAAACACTTTTTTCTCCTGAGGGCCAATAAACTTCCAGCGAGTCGGCTTTTTTAGCGTTGCCGAGCCCAATATGAATCATTTTTTCGCTTTGAGCGGCGCCGTTGTTACCGATGGCCTCGTAAGTTTGAGTCTGTCCATTGATTTTTGCGATCACTTTTGAAGCAATTCCGTCGCGGTTCGATTTTTTACCCTGTAACTTTATTAAAATACTCTTTTGCTGAGAAACTCCTTTATTTAAAAAAAGCTGAACGGGCGGGAATGTGTAGTCTTTTGTTCCAGGGTCCGCGTTTCTTAAAATCAGATCCATATTTCCATCTTTATTAAAGTCGGCTTTGGCGACAACGTAGCCGTCTGCCAACGAATCTACACCGGCGATGTATCCAATTTCAGTAAATGTTCCGTCTCGGTTGTTATGGAATAGACGATTTCTCTGAAAACCACCCATAGAAAGTCGTAGCGGTTTGGTAAATTCTGACGTCTTATTTAGCGGTCCGTTATGATCGGATAATATACCCATAAAGTGAGACCGGCCATAGTCCAGGTCGGGGCGGTCCCAAGCCATTGCAGTAAAAACGGCTCTCACGAAATAGCTGGAAAGATCCTCAGACGGTGTAGTTCCCGACCATAAACCGTTAACGACATAAATGTCCTGCCAACCATCGTTGTCAAAATCAATAAACTCAGCACCACCGGCGCCTTCTCCAATCCATGACAGGTTTGCTGCCTTTGTGTCGTTTACAAATTGTCCATTCCTATCGTTTCTGTACAAAGAAAATCCTTGGCTGAAATTCACTGCGGCGTCGATATCATGGTTTTGACGGCAACTATTGTAGAGTCGGTGAGCAGCAGTAAAATCAACGTTGGTCATGATAATATCTTGTGACCCGTCGTTATTATAGTCAGCGACAGCAACGCCCATACCATAACCATGGTTAGAGACCCCAATTTTTTCAGCGACCTGTTCAAACTGCCCATTTCCCAAATTTTTAAAAACCGGACTGATTCCACCCCGGTCATCCATCACAATAATGTCTTGGTGTCCGTCGTTATTATAGTCCACGGCAACTGCTGAATGGGGAAACACGGCAGAGCGAGCCTCTTTAGGGCTTAGTTTTTCGTCACTCATTTTCTTCTTAAAGTCCCAAAGTGCCGGAAAAAACTCTCCGTTCTGATTATTTAAATAAATTCCTTCGGGGTTCGAAGTTTTTTTTGTGTTTGTTTTTGCACTGTATTTGAAGTCGAGATTTGTAAAATCTTTGACTCCCGGGAACCCAACGTACATGTCGATGAAGCCATCTGAATTAAAGTCTCCTATTGCAGCAGGCATGGGATAATCAGGAGGATTTTTTTCGGGGCTGTTCTTTGACTTCACAAACACACCATTTGCATTGTGGTAAAGTGAAATGCTGTTTACTTTGTCGTAGATAAAGTGCACCAACACAAGATCCTGCCACCCATCGTTATCCAGGTCGGTAAACATTGCTGTTTTCACCGACGTCTCAGTCGCCAAATTATTGATCATGTCCTGCGCGAAAGTTCCATTGGCCTGTCCTTTCATTAGATAACTGCTCTTCTCAGTTCCAACGAATAAATCTGCAATAGAATCATTATTGTAATCTGCCACCGAAAGAGCAAAGCCCCCTCTTCGTATCGCCTCCGTCCTTAAAAGAGTGGGAAGGGTATTTAATTGTGCACTCGAGGTTTCTTCTTCGAAAAGTTTTTTATGGGCTGCTACTGTTTGACCGGAGACGAGCTCGATGTCTTTGATCTTCCAGTCTGCGTTCATTTTTTGCACCTTCACTGAGAAGGTTCCGGTGTCATTTCGGCGGCTAAGATCGCCCACAACCCCGCGAATGTCGAAGCGCACAAGCAGTGTGGCATCGGAAAAAGCGTTACTCTTCTGCAAGCGAGACTCTGCTGGCACATTCATATTCACAAAATCGAGCTGTACAGAATCAATCGTTTCATAGTCCTTAAGAAACGGCGCAACTGTGACCATCGTCGGAGTCTTTTTGTCGGCCGTCCAGTGACTCGATACATAAAGGGGTGATATTGATTTGGTCTTTTCACGGTGCCAAGCCGTCATTTGGCTGTCATTCGTTAACAGCGTTTCGAATTTGGGAAGATTTTTATGTTTCCAGGTTTCGGCCCAGAAGTGAATAACTTTTTGTTCGATTTCAAGCGAAACAGCTTCATCAAATAGGCATTTCTTTTTATCCAAGAAAGTGTTTGGAATTTTCGCGAACGGGTTTTTACTTTTATCAATTTTTTCTACGTTGCTCGCGCTAAAACTTTTTACAAGCCAGGCGAGCCTAATATCAGATGGTGATTGAGCTAATGTTTTTTGAGAAAAAACAAAAAAAGATATAAATATAAAAAATAGCTTCACAGATTCCCCCTGGATTATCCTATTATTATCCAGTTGTAACTCCACTGCAAATAGATTTATGCCTACGAGCTAGACAAAAACTCCAGATTGTTATGCAATGTTATTCAACAGGAATTGGGTCGAAGCAGGGCAGGGCGATGAGGATTTATGTTTTTACGTTTGTGGTAGCAATTGGCCTATTCGGGCTCACCGTCCCGTATTCCTTTGCTCAAAATGGCGAGACTGAAGTCGGTCGAATTTTAGATCTGTTGGGTTTGGCTCTTCAACAGCAGCAAGATACGAACGTGGATAAGCTGATCGATGATCTTGCAGAACTGAAGTTCACTTTCACCGAAAAAAATGGACCTCTCCTTGAGAAACTCTCCAATCTTTGCGAGAAAATGATTGCCCAAAAGCCGGTAAAGGCGGATCGCCTTAAGACGTTATTTGTGATTTCGAATTCCTGGATCCCGCAAGGGCAAATTCCTCAAAGTTGGAATGCGGCTTGGTTCGACGAAGCAACTCGACTGCTTCCTGCCTTTGGGCTGAGTCAGCTATTTTTAGACCGAGTTCAAAAAGTTTCTCCAGCGACACTTTCACGAGCCAACCCCGAAATTGCTCTGTGGATGTCGAAGGTCGCTTGCTTCGCTTTGCGACTCAAAAACCGGATTGCAGACTGCGACAAAATTTTAGATATTTTATTGGACCGATTTGCTCAACGTCCAATACTGTACGAAATCGTTATGATAGAAAAAGCAAAGAATTTACGCGACACAGGTCAGTTTAAAAAAGCCATTGCCACTTTTCATAGAGCACAAAGTAAGTTAATAGAGCAGGCAGAGCCATCGTATATCAAATGGACTGAGCTTCATCTTGCAGAGATGGCCCTTTCCACCGGGCAGCTCGATGTTGGGACGGTAGCCCTGGATAAACATGAGGAGAAGGTGCGATCTGATAAAGGCTCGTTTCCGTGGGAGAGGCTCTATGCAAAGACTTTGCGTATGCAACTGCTAAGGAAGCAAAAGAGGTTCGCGGAAGCGGTAACTTACGGAATCCGCATCAAAAAAGAATACGAAGCATTGATGACTGGGTCATTGCAAGCCTGGATATGGTTTGATCTTGAGAGGTTCTATGTTTATGCCTTGCTTGGCGATACGAAAAGCGCTGCTGAAGTTTCAGAAAGCTTGCGTCGGCAGCTAGAGCAGATACCCTCCTTGTTGTTCCTGCAAGAAATTCCCAGAGCGATTCTAAAAAAATCGACGGCCAACACGCCTCATGTTCTGTCGGGATTGAAGAGAAATTTAGGGCCCAATCACCATGTCTACCTCGATGCTCTGAGTGTTATTCATTCCCTTGGAGAAAAATCACAAAAATGAACCGATGGAGTCTTACTTTTTTAGTTTATTTGTTGTTGTTAATGGGTTGCGAAAATTTCTTTTCAAAACAACCTAAAAGGTGGCTTGTTACGGAGTGTCTTATCTATGACTTCGATGGAAAAATTGTACGTCAGTATGATGGAAGTCAATGTGTTTTTTTAAAAGATGGAAGTTGGGTTGCAAGAGATCGTAAGACACGCGAACTTTTTTTGAGAGATGCTCAGTATAAGGAGAAATGGAGAATTCGACGGCATTTTCACCACACACTCATGCAACTCGCTGATGGAGATTTACTTGGGCTTTCAAGCTCCGTTCGAAAGTATAAGGGGAAGATGACCCGTTTCGACGTTGTCGTTAAAATCAATCTCGAAGGGAAGATCATTGCCACTTACGACTTTTTCGAAAAAATAGATGAGCTAAAAGCAAAGCTAAGGCCTCCAATAACCGATGGTTTTTCTATGATTTGGGAAAACGACTTCTATTCAGGTCTCCATTTTGAATTTTCGCATGCAAATTCCGCCTACGAAATCCCAGACAATGAGACCGCTAAAAATAACCCCGCTTTTAAAAAAGGCAACATTATTGTTCATGCTGGCGGTCTCGATAATTTTTTTATTTTGGATAAGAATCTAAAAGCTATTCTGTGGGCTGGCAGGTTCTATCCTGGGATAGGACGGACTGTAGCCTTTAACCATGATGCTCAGGTGTTGCGAAACGGAAACATACTACTCTATGTGAATCAGATAAAGGACAGGGAAGACGTGTTTTCGGCGTTGGTTGAAATTGATCCACGGACTTTAAAGACTCTTTGGCACTACGAGGAGAAGCCAAGGATGAAGTTTTCCTCTGAAGTCTGTGGGGGTGTAGACGTGTTGCATGATGGCAGACTTGTCTATACGGACACAACCAAAGACAATAAAATAAAAATAATTAATCGCGATGGGTCCGAAAGCAAATCGTTTTCCGTTTTAGATTTAGGATATAAGGTTTTGAACGTTAGAGAAGCGCAGCTTCAGCCTTTTTTCGAAAAAAATTCGGGTCTCTGAGATGTTAAAAAAACTGTTCATATTCATTAGCCTTTCCTGTTGCACGTGCAATCACTACGAAAAAATGCAAGTGGAAAGCCCCTTGCTTGCTGAACTCCACGAAGTTCGTCGATACAAAATTGGTTCTACCATGCACTTCTTTTTTACCGGTCAAGGCGGTTCCCTGCAGATCGAAAAAACTCTTTTAGGAGACACAGAGGCGAAAGCTTTGTGGGAAGGGAAGTACGCGCAATTAATCAACCTTTACCAAGACTATCCAGCTCCCTATGGCGGCGGGGTCACTCAGAAGGTGTCATGCCCAAAAAGTTATAGGCCCCAACCCTTGGATAAAGTTCAAAACCAGCTTTTCTGGAAAAATGGGGTGTCTTTGTATAGCAATGATAGAAAGTCTTTAGGAGTTTGTGATCACCTCAATTTTAAGTATAAGGTTATTTATGTTGGAATTTACTGTAAAAAGACAAACATATTTTTTAATTTAAAACTGTTTTTAAATCTCAGCCTCAAGAATGAAGATGTCATTAAAGCGTACGATGCGATAATTTGTAAAAACGAGATCGAGTAAAATAAATTATTTTTTCGTATGGAATAAAAACCAGATAAGTGAGTATAAAGAATCTAAAATTTATGCTCATCACTAAATAGATAAAAACATGCATTAAGAAACCAGAAAATGCGATATACGGGGTGAACCGAGTCGGAACGAGAATTGTCCAAAAAGTACTTTCCGCGATCAACGTCATACAACTTAATGCCAAACACAGCCAATGGATTTCAGCAAGCCATCCTGCGAGTTCATTCCCTGTCATTAAATATCGTTCAATTAAATGAGCTTGCAGGGTTGTTCCATTGGCCCACTCGAGGCCATTGCCATTGACCATTTTAGAAATAAAAGCCGAAAAATAAACAAGAGCAAGATTGAGCTTAATCGCTTGCAGCGGCCAAAACGAGAGGAATTTATTTTTGCTCAATAAATCTTGGTCATCCCAACTCGCCATAGAACTCAAACAGAGAACAAGAAGGTTAAAAAAAATTATATTCGAATCGTAGGGGTTTAAGTGAGCTTCGGTGGGTTGACTAATGATTACAAAAATGAAAAGAGCGATCGCTAAGTTCCAGCTGGGACGGATTTCAATAGCAGACAACAGCAAACAAAAGCCCATAATACAAGTGAGCGAAATAAAGATGAGGTTTGTAAGCTGTGGGGCCAGTTGGTCAGGCACGAAAATCATTCCCTGATGCAAACCAAAGTCTGAGTTGAAAAAAAACCATTCTCTGCTCGGCAGCATCCATGCGAGGAAGGAGCAATACAAAAATCTAAACATTCGGAAGTTGAGAAAGGGCCCTCTGTGTTCAAGCTTCGAAAGCATGCTACAGCTTTATTGAGTGAACGAGCTGACGCTTTGTCGTCATCGAGCTCGTCGACGAATTTTTATCAAGGGCGGTAAAAAATAACTTTAACTCAAGAGGTTGCTTAGACGTTGGTTGGTTTTGTTGATAACTCTGGTAGTTGTTGAGCATCATTTTTTCTGCAATATTTCTAGTATTGTCGGAAGGTCCCGATATGAGTTGGTTAAACACGAACCAGACCTGTTTGTGTCCCTCGAGGGGGATTTGGTCAAGGGTCCCATCTTGGTGGGCAGCAAAAAGTTGAAACGCACCAGCTTCTTCGGGAGACTTCGTTTGCGAAAACATCGGATAGGCAGAAAACGGCCAATAGTCGATTCGAAAAGCAATGACAACAACTTGCGAGATAGTTAAGATTGAAAGCAACAGAAGGATTGCAGTTTTTTTATTGAGTAGTTTACACATATGAATATTAAATGATGCATTTTTTATCTTGTCAAATAATGTCTCAACGAGGGGCGGAACGAGGCTATGAGATACTTACTTTTATTATATGTTATTCTGTGCTTATCGCATTCGGCCAAAGCTCAGACAAGTTCCTTTCTCGATTATTTGGAGCGTATTCAAACAAAAAAAGACCCATTGCAGACCGCAAAAATTATCCAACGTCGCCTCGAAGTCGAATTAACAATTAAAAAAGAAGTGAATGTAGACAACGTTGTTTTGGGGCTCCAACGGCTTGTGAGGTTGGACGTGAATCGTTACAATTCCTTTCTTTTACAAGTTGCACAAGCTCCTATTTTCAACGGCAATGATGCCTTGTCTGGGGCTCTATTTTTGCGTCTCCTCGAAGGGATTCTGGCCAAACAGTCAGCCGCTGATGCGTTTCGGGCCCTAACGACAGCGCCTGATACAGTTAAGGAGTTATTCTTAGTCTCGTTTGTCGGCAAAGCCGTGTCGTTGGGGTATATAAGAGAATTCGTCAATTTTTTCGATAAAAATGAAGAACTCTTAGCTAAGTTACCCGACGAGAAGTTAAGATCTCTCTTGGAGTACTATTGTGAACGACGATATTTTAATGAGACGAATCAGTGTGTGCAAAAGCTAGATAAATATTCCATCAGATTTAAAAATCCCAATTGGATAGTTTTTGTAAAAGCCGTAGCGTACTTGGGGGACGGTGAAATTGAGAAATCGGCGAATGCTCTCAAACAGATAAGCTCAGCGGAGATGAATAAATGTTCTACATCGGTGAACGACGTGCCCTGGTTCCATTTTATAGCGGCGCAGCTTTGGCGAATGCGCGGCGAGCTGGATAAAAGTAAGATCTGTTTACAAATATTCAAACAAAACGTCACCTACAGTTTAGCATCCTTTTTCTACAATTTAGAGACTGCACGAATTCAGCGCCAGTTGGGCGAGTTGGGAAAAACCGAATTGACTTTGCAAGAAGCAAAAATTTTTGTTTCGACCAACAACGATTTTATTCATCAGATGCTGTACGACCTCGAGCTTCTAAAAAATCATGCAGCGAATAACGAAAAAACTCTATTTTTCGAAAAAATCGATTCTTTCAAAGTAAAAGTCGAGGGGAAGAAGTTTGAATATTTCTTGCCGGTCGTTGCGGCCATGCGTAAAGTGTTCGAGGGGAATAAGGTGAATACAATTGTACTGAAAGATAATTTTGAGTCTTTAGATTTTAAGTTATCGAAAACATTAAAAGTTAAGTGATAAGATTTGATTCGCAATCATAAAAAATATGCCATTTTTCGAGCCCTTTCGAAGGTGACAGCATGAATCTTTTAAAGGTCTTTGTTGGCCTTTTTGTAGTCGGTTTGATAGTTTTTGCGTCGCGGAACCATTTAATGAAAAGTAAACAACTTTGTAATACAAGAGTTGATGAGGGACACTTTCTTCTGCGCGAGGCATCATCGGATGGAAAACGGTCTTCTTTTAAGTTGTGCTCAGATAATCTCGAAGGAGAAATCACTCTTACAGCGGAGACTTCTGCGGAAGTTGGTAATGGCCGTAGCAAGTCTCTTATTTTTGGATTGAAAAGTACGTTTATGACCTTATTCATGTTCACCGAACGTAAGGCAACGACGCAAATAAGGGTACGCTCCACGCCACGTTCCCAGTAAGTGGTGGATACCGCCTGTGGATCCAATTTATATACGGTGTGGATCTCAAGACGATTCCTTTATCGGTGGTCGTGAAGTAGGAAAAAAAGATGATTTTTTGCTTTAAAGTGAGATTTTGAAAAACTAGCCTTTGACGAAAAAGCGTTCATTGTTATGCTAATATCTATGTCGGTAAAACGTCGATTTTTTCTTCAAAAGACCATTGGACTTTTGTGTTGCTTTGGAGCGTTTGTTTATGGAGCTCTTCCGCTGCTGTCTCGCCGTATTTATGTTTTTAAGGTTTCGATGAAAGCAGATCAGGACTTTTCCACTCCAGACACCCGTTTTTGGGAAGATCAGGCTGGCTTGGTGCAAATTAATAGTCGCTATTACAATGCTGGTAAATTGCTTGCTTTGAACGAAGTAAAAAACAAAAAAACTGGAACCATCACATGGCTTTATATGTTTGATGAGAAAGAATCATTTAAGCAGTGGGATCGTGAAGTATTATCTACGGGACTTTTCAAAAGAGACAACATCCCAGCTCACGTGCGTTATCAGGTCGAAGAGTTCTCTTCGTAGGCAATCCGTTTAAAAAAAGTCTTTAACAAGCCAAGTATTTTTGTAACGATCGAGATATTTAGGATCCGGCGCCTTTTTTTCTTTTAAAATTACCTGCGTTAAGCCCAAAAAAAGTTGTACTTTTAAGGAGACTTCTTTTCCTTCGGGGCTGATTTTCACTAGTTCTTCGCAAGAAGACGTTTTTAAATTTTTTGAGAAGGAAGAAGCATAACACTCAAAAAAGCTGACTCTGTAATTGAGAAGGTAGTCGTCGAGAGTGATTCTAGAGCGTTCGATTTTGCCTAAGGTAGTTAAAGATTTTTCTACGTTACCTTGTGATTTGTAAAGCTTTGCTAATTCCAATTGGTACTCATAAATGAGACCTTTTTTCGATGACGATCCCTGTTCTGCGATTTCCAATCCCTTTTCTAAGGTGGATATGGCCGTGTTAAGATCTTTTGCATATATTTTATAATAAAGGCCCGAATAAAGTGTTCGTAGAGCTGGGGGCTGCATGCCATCAATTTCCGAGGGCAGTCCGCTTTTCAGTGGGGGTGCGAGCCTGATCATCTGCCAGATCATTTTTGCAGAGCTGCTCTCGAAAGACTTTTTCCAAGCAGGGTCGTGCAGAAGTGTTTTGACAAATTTATCCTCTGAATTGCTTTCGAAAACCAGAGATAAAATGTATTTTATAAAAGCCTCTTTTTGAGCATCTTTTTTTAAGTCAGTGCTAAGGAGGGTGGCCCAATCATTGAATGTTTTAGGATTCGAAAAATGAAAGATAAAACGAATAAAAAAATCCACAGAGTCCAAATCCATGTCTTTAGAGCTTCGTAGCAAAGATTCGGCGTACTTTTGGCTGAGCTCAATGACTTTGTTCAGGTTTGCAAAATCACCTTTATGTAGAAAAAATTCTGCATAAAAATTGAGAAGATTGTTCACAGTCGGTATGTTTGAATGTCTTGTTGCCGATTCGGACTCCAAGCGTTTTAAAATTATGTGTAAACATTTTTTTCTATTTTTCTGACAGACGTTGCTCAAGTTGGAAAAAAATATTTCGGACGACCTGGCGGGTTGAAGCCAAGTTGTCACAAGGGCAAGGATGATAAAAAATGAAAGCCTTCGAAAAAATTTGAATTTCGTCATAACTGTATGCACCCAACCAGATGGACTCGCCACGTGTCTTTGCAATTCATAGCAGTGTGAACTTTTGTGGTATTGACTCGATAGACATGCCCTGGGGGCATTTGATAAAGCCGCGCTGGATCCTTAAAAAGTAAAAAAGACTGATCGTTCGATATCAAAGGAATATGAATTCGTTCACTGTTGTCATAGTGCATGCTGTAGCAGCTTTTACCAAACATAACCATCCAGCGCCAACGACAGGTCTTCATTGGCATGTTGTTTATGAGTGTTTCCAGGTAGGTGGATTTATAGCAAGCCGAAAGATAACTGAGCTGCGCCTCACGAACAGGTTCCAGCCATTTTTGACAAGCCTCCATAAAATCTTCCGAGTCCGGTGTTGATACGCTGAGGCCGCTTTGCACCGTTGGGTATGTGAGGCTCCACGGTTGTGTCTCCCATGCCATATTAAAAAGTCTTTCAAGCTCGTTAACATCAACTTTGATATTTAACTCTTCAATCATGCGGAGTACATTCTGCTTACAAAAAAGTAGTCTGCATCTATTTTTGAAACCAAATCGCCAGTTGCAAACCAACCATCATAAATACACGTAGGACCTCTTACGTGGAGCTCATCATTAACTATATTTAAGTCACAATATGCAGAGCTTCCCAAGTAAGTCATTCCCTTTGGACATTTTTTTTGCACCAACTCCACGTCCTCAAGTGTTCTGAAAATATCATTAATCACGATGGGACCGATTTCGCTCATGCCCCAATTTGGCTGCACGACGGCGTTGCGAGCTACAAATTTTTTGATCGTTTCAAGACTGACTGGCGAGGAACCTGTAAGGATCCGCCTTCCTCCAAAGTCAGCATTTTCAAATGACTTTGTTCGAGTGAGGGCATCCATGAAATCAGGGGGCAAGAAGGTATGAGTGTGATTGCTAAATTTTCTGAAAAAAGAATAGGGATTAAAAGCATCAAATTCCACGCCGGCGTCGATCGATAGCGCGGGAAGACTTTGCGCCAAGAGGCCGCCTGCATGACTCAACCTTGTCACTGTGTACACGGAGCTCTTGCGCGTGAGCTCTTGGGCGCCGATAGCAACTTCGTTGCATACTTTTAGATTTTGCGGGTTGCGAAAGATCTTTTTTGGTCGTCCCGTGGTTCCAGACGACTCAATCGTGGCGCCTGTTTCTAAGAGTTTTTTGAGATCGTGCAGGTTGCCGCTACGCACAATTTTATTGGGGCTGTTGTCACTGATCGTTGAGGATAAAATCGGCATCATATATGTTCAGAGTACATCGAACGATATAAAAAAATCAAAATAATAACAGATACCTGAACGGAGAATTTTGAATCAAATTGATAATGTCGCCTTGATGACGGTAGAAATTTTAGAGGACCCATCAGCGTCTGATATCCAGGCGTTTTTTAAACAGTGCTCAGGCAGAGGATACTGCAACAATGTTTCTGCAGAAAGTATTAAATTTTATTGGGCTGTCGACGAAAGGCGCGGGCGATTTTGGATTTTGCGCCATCGAGGGGTCATCGTAGCCATGGCAGGGTGTCATTGGATACCAGAAATTCACCCCACCGCTTTTAGGATACAGTTTCGAGGTTGCGAAATTCCTGGAACAGACGTCAAAAAAACTTTATCGAAGGGGCAATTTAATTCGTCGACTTTTCGCGAGTTGATACCCTATCAGCTATCGTGGATTCAAGAGCAGGGTGAGTATGATATTTTTTTATCTGTGAACCTGGACAATCGAAACCATCGATCCATGGAGCTATTGGAGAAACAAGGTTTTCTTGAGTTTCATAAGCGAGGAGAGCTATTCCATACTTTGCAAACCATTTGGAAATTTAATGTGGATCACTATAATACTGTTAGGAGTAAAGTTGGGACATACGCATGCTTGAAGAACTAATGTGTTGGTATAACGGCAGGTTTTGTCCATTGAAAGAGGTGCACATTTCGCCCCTCGATTTTGGTTTTATCCATTCCGATGCCACCTATGATGTATTTAGAGTCGTCAATAAGCAGCCCGTGTTTCTTGAGTTGCACGAAGAACGTTTCAAGCAAAGTTGCGATTATTTTGGGTTTTCGCCGCTGCATAATATCAAAGATGTTAGCATGGAATTATGTGAAAAAAATAATTTAAGCGACGCTTTCGTTTGGCTTTGTGTTTGGAGGGGGCGGCCACCTTCCGGGAGTCCCAGAGATCTGTCGGGAGTTCAAAATTCACTCATCTACGTTAAACCCTACTATGCGCTCACCCAAGCCCCTGCAATTTCTTTGACGATAAATTTTGAGCATCGAAGAGTTCCGGACGTTTGCTACAACCAGAGATCTAAAAACTTTGGGTGGATCGAATTTACATTTGCACAGCGCGAAGCGAATCGGCGCTCCTTTGACTCCGCCATCGTATTGAGTCCCGAGGGATTCATCACGGAAGGTCCTGGTTTTGGAATTTGTTTCGTGAAGAACGGCAAAGTTAAAACACCCAAAAGTCACTGTCTCCAATCTGTCACTTTGCAGATCGTTGAAAGAATATGTGCCGACATGGATATTTCGTTTAAGAGATGTGACCTTACACCTGCAGATGCTTTCGATGCAGATGAAGCGTTTGTCGGGAGCACCTCGGGTGGTGTGACCCTGGTATCAAGGATCGATGATCATGTGCTTTCACATGATTTATCCAACAAGATTAAAGAGGTGTACAATGGAATTAAAACTTGATTACACGGATGTTCTTATTGTACCGCGCCCCTCGCAAAAACCACTCGGAACAAGGGAAGATATTGACATTAAAATGCATTTTAAAAACTTTTCTGGTTTACCAATCGTTGTTGCCAATATGCCATCCGTGGGAACTTACAAGATCGCAAAGCTGATGGTACCAGAAAAAGTAACGACGTTTATTTATAAAGATCATTCAGCGCAATACCATATTGAACAATTGAAATTAATCGAAGATACAAATTATATTGGGATCACGACGGGAATTAGAGACAGTGACGTGGAACGGGTGCTTAAAGTCACTGCTGAAATCGAAGTGGGCTTTCTGAATCTGGATACCGCAAACGCCTATGGTAATTTTGAGAGTCTCATCAAAGTCGCTCAGCGGCTCAAAGAAAAACGTCCTAAGATTCGACTCGTCGTCGGGAACATATGCACGCCAGAGCTTGTAGAGCCATTGGTAAATGCTGGAGCTGATTTTATCAAAGTTGGGGTTGGACCAGGTGCGGCTTGTCGAACGCGTGCTGAAGTTGGTGTTGGCATGCCACAACTTTCTGCCGTGCTGGATGTTGTTGCTGTGGCCAAGAATTTTGATGTGCCGGTCATTGCCGACGGCGGCTGCAAAGAGCCTGGGGATATTTGCAAGGCAATTGGTGCTGGCGCAAAAATGGTAATGCTCGGCGGAATGTTTGCTAACTCTTTGGAGTGCGATAATCTTGTCGAGATTGATGGAAAAAGATATGTTGAGTTTTGGGGACTTGGAAGTAAACGCCAGTTTGAACAAACGTTCCCGCACGATGCAAAGTACCGGCCCAACGAAGGGCGAAATCTTCTGGTGCCCTGCACTACGAGTATCTTTACAACGCTCAATCAGATCAAAGGAAGTCTTCGTTCGGTCTGTACTTATGTTGGTGCCTCTGGAGTTGGAGAGCTTGCTCAGAAAGTTACCTTTATAAGGACAACAGCTCCTATAAATCAGTCATTGGCTCAATATGAAAGAGCATAAAAAGTTCGTATTTTATTTTTTTCTCCTCCTGGTGGCAGTATTGCTACTGTTTACTTGGAGCTGGCAAAAAAGCCGTCTTCCACAAACGTTTATTTTAAAAATTCCGTGGACTGTAAATAATAGCTTTTGCGAAGTTATCGATAACAACTCTAAGTTGCTTTACGTCTTTCCGTGGAATTTTTGCCTGATAACGCCCGAGGGTATTTTGGGTGCAACCAAAGATCGTGTAACGTTTCTAAATAATAGAGGCGAAGAGGCGTGGGTTCAGCCGTTCAATATGCATCATGATCTTTTTTATGATCGGAACTCAAAAAAGTTTACGATTCCAGTCAATGAATTTTTGAACTATAAAAACAGCCACTTAAAAATCGATAAAATCGTGCAGCTGGATCTCGATGGTAAGGTAACTTTTAGTTGGAATGCGGGCGCACATCTGAAAGAATTGGAAGAAGCTTTTGCTAAAAAGTTTACGGTTTATTTTGTGAAATCAAAAAACTTTTATGAGACCACATATATAAATGGAGCGTCTACAATTCCCAACAGTCCTCTTGCGATTAAAGACGATGCATTTCGAGCTGGGAACATTTTAATTTCACTGAATAAAGTGGGTCTGTTTATTTTAAATCCAACGACTTCGAAAATTATTTGGACTTTTAAATATGCCCATCTTGGGACAGGGCAAATTCATGCCGCTCGTTTTCAAGAAAACGGAACTATTTTATTTTTTCTAAATAAATCGAGGCGGTTTGGATATTCCCAAATCATTCAAATCCGTCCAGACACGGGAAGAGTCGTGTGGACTCATAATGCGGAAAGGCCCATGGAATTCTATAGCGAAATCTGCGGTTCCATTCAAAGTACAGATTCTGGCTCAATTTTAGTCACACATATATCTAAGGGCGGGCGCGCCTTCGAGCTGAATCAAGATGGCAAAGTGGTCTGGCATTGGGCAAATCACAAAGCAAATGGCGGGGCCGAACCACTGCCAACATATCGACTTGAAAGATTGAACTCAGACATTTTAAAAAGTATGCCGTTTGTTGAGCATTTTAGGACCACAGTAAAATAGATAAACGGCAACTTTAAGAGAGGTGCAATGTCATTCACAAAAAAAAATAAAATTTTCAAATTTTCATTTTATTTATTGAAATCTCTGGCCGGTCTTGTCGTGCTTGCGCTCATATTCGTTATGGTGCGGAGCTACTTTACTAAAGCTGCATTTATGTGTGATTCGAAGGTGAATGATGTGCACTTTTCGGCTCTTCAGGTATCATCCGATGGAAAACGTTCATCGTATAAAATTTGTTCTGGTAATATTGAGGGCGAAATAGTTCTGACGGCTGAGGGCTCCCACGAAGTGGGTCTTGTCGTTATTAATTCCCTCATTTTTGGGCTCAAGAGCACTTTTGCAGACAGCCGAGCCCCCTATGGTGGGCAGATCACTTCAGTGATTGGCTGTATCACAAAAAAGTATGTAAAAGAGCAAACAATAGTCTTTGATAAGAGGGACACAAAAATTATCCTTGCAGTTGCTAACGATCGTCAAATTTTTGGAATTTGCGCAGAGGACCAGATAAAATACGTGTCAGCAGTTTGGGCCGGTTATGACGGGCCAAAAGAGCGCGTAGCGGTGGTTAGATTGTTTAAGCCTCTAGTAAGTTTAAACGATATAGATGCATTCCAGAAAGATATCCTGCGGACCTTCGAAAAAGCCATGGTACATATTAGAGAGAATTGAAATTATTTGTTCGTTTTAATGGACGTCTATGCTTATGGATAGTTTGCTGCGGTCGATAAAAAATAACTATACGGTCTTAAGTGTAAAGAGTAACATCTAAGCACAGAAGTGGGGCTCTATGAAACATAATATATTTTGTATTTTAACATCGAAACGGCATTTACTTATAACATTTTTGTTACTTTCGGGTATCTCTGTTTATTCCGGGTTCCTCGAAGCCGATGAAACTGGTGCCTTTCGGTTTCCACGCTCCGGAAGTCGTTCAAAAAGCCAAGTCAAACTTTTCTGGCTAACAGCTGATGGCTTGCGAGCGGATCAAGACCTTTTTCAAATGTATAAATGGGCCAACGAAGGTGAACTGCCAAACATCAAAAAACTTATGGATCGGGGCGTGTATGGGTATTCGACTCCAAATTTTCCCACATTGACGTCAAATAATATTGCTACGTTGCATACGGGGGCGACAGCGAAAGTGCATGGTATTGTTGAGGGGGCCATGAGAGCTGAAGGCGCCCCCTTGGACAGCGCCGGCATCAATGGGTTTAGCTCGGCTTCCAAAAAAGTAGCTCCGTCTTGGTCGATTTTAGAAAAAGCAGGCAAAAATACAGTTGTAATGTCAGTGCCCGGATCGACACCGCCTGAGCTTTCGGAAGGTGTGACAATTCGCGGTAGATGGGGCAACTGGGGTTGCGACACTCCGGCGATCACCTTCGAGCCTATGACTAACTATGAAATGCGTAAAAATACGATCGAAGATTTTTATTTTAGTACTTTAGATAAGAAACTCACGCGTTTTGTGGAGACGAAATCTGCGTTGGATTGGAAAAATCCTCCGCCATCTTTCTCCGCACCGATTGAGACAACTTTCGAAGCTCACGGCGGGGTAATGCAGGCTTACATTTATGACTCCACGGATGATCATAAAAAAAATTACGATCGGGTGCTAGTGTCATCGGATAAGCAATCGGTTGAAGCTAATTTAAAAGCCGGTGAATGGAGTTCTTGGTTCCCGATTTCCCTTTCTTTTGAGGGCAATTCAATTGCTTCTCAGGCCATTGTGAGAGTTATTAAGATGTGGCCGGATGGTCGATTTAGGATTCGAGTCCTCTATAACTCGTTAAACAATTACATGGTGCAACCAGCAACTGTAGCTGCTGAACTGACTAAGAACGTTGGCCCTATGGTCGATTTTCTTGATAATTGTCTTTGTTTAGGAATGGCTCCGCAATTGATCGTTGAGCCTGAAGATAAACAGGTTGCCTTAGAAGAGGCGCGGATGTCATGGAGCTGGCACCGAAATGCAGTGGGATACATTTTAGAAAAGTGGAAGCCTGATGTGCTCATCGAAGATTTCTATACTCCCAATCAAATGCTAGTGTCCAAGTGGTGGTTCGGTGCCATTGATCCAAAGCGGAAGGGATATGACGTAAAAAAAGCTAAAGAGAGTTGGAAAGATATTTTGGAAATGTACAAGGGAGTTGATGCTATTATCGGTAAGGCTCTCGAAAAAGCCGGCGACGACACTCTGATTGTTCTTTCGTCACAGCACGGTACAGCGCCGTTGTATAAAAATACGCGGCTCAATAATCTTTTTGCCCAAAAAGGGTGGCTTACTTTTAAAGTTGACGAAAAAACTCACAAAGCGACCATTGATTGGAAAAAATCTAAAGTCGTATATCTTAAAATGGCCCATATATACATCAATCCCAATGGCCTCGATGGCAACTATAAAAGAGCTGCGGGCTCGGACTACGAAAAACTCCGAAAGAGCGTGATGGCAGAGCTAGAAAAGCTGCAAGATACGAATGGCGTGCGTCCTATTCGTAGAGTCGTTAAATGGGAAGATACAGAAAAGTTATTCGATCTACCCAAAGACCGCGTCGGCGATCTCGTGTTGGAGGCAACCACAGGCTACCGTCTGTGGGAAGAGATGACCTCAGACAAGGCTCTTTTTTCAGTTCCCAGAGCCACCGGCTACAAAGAAGGAGTCAACCCGTTGGACCCTTCTGTCCAAACACCATTCATTATTGCGGGGCCCGGGGTGAAAAAGGGGGCCATGCTTTCTAGGGCGGTGAGACATATTGATCAATTACCGACAATATTAAATCTGATGAAAGTAGAGGTTCCAAAGTATGTTGAAGGAACACCTATTAACGAAGTTTTTGCTCCACAAGGTTTAGTTTTAAGTAATTAGTTTGATGTTAAAGGGCAATTGGTAGAATTGAATATGCGAATCGCAGTAACAGGTCATACGTCAGGCTTAGGAAAATCTTTTTTCGATACGTATCTGGATAGAGGATATGCGGTAAAAGGGTTTAGCAGGAAAAATGGGTATGACCTTTCGCAGTCTGCAATACAAGAAAAATTTGTGGACGAAATTTCACAAGAAATTGACGTGTTTATTAACAATGCTCACGCGGGGTGGGCTCAATGCGAGCTGCTTTATAAAGTATGCGAGCGCTGGAAAGATAAAAAGAAAACGATAATCAACATTGGCAGTATTTCAAGTGACGGAAATAAAGATTACGCTCATAAGTATGCCGTCGAAAAAGCAGCTTTAGAGAAGGCTGTGGCCCAATTAAACAATGTTCAAAACGTGCTCTGTAAAGTTGTGCTCATTAAGCCAGGCTGGATCCTTAACGAAAGAACAAGTCGAATGACTGTAAAAGATCCAATGCTTAGTCTGCAACACGTTGTTGACCTGGTAGATTTTATTCTTGAGTTACCTTTTGATTTACATATTCCCTCCGTAAGTCTTTGTCGAAAAGAATAAGAAGTACTTCATGAGAAAAGTAATTTTTCTTGCTCTGCTGCTGTCTTCCTTTTGCCTGTTCTTGAGTTATCGTCCCAATACGCAGGCTCCGTCTTATAATGTTATAGGGTGCCAGATTTTAAATAACGACGGCGCCGTTCTCTGGAGCCTGCCGGGCGGGATGCGATGTGTTTTTTTTGAGGATGGTTCCCTCGTCGCTGCCATCAATAATCAGCTTGTCATGTATAACAAAACCCTCAACATTCTTTGGCGTAGAGACATCTTTAATCACCATCAACTCAATCGCAGCGGCAACAGAATCTTGGTCATGTCGGATGAGCATATTTTGGAAAACAATGATTTAGTTCGTTATGACGTGCTACTTATCTTAGACCTTTCTGGAAATATTTTAAATACTTTTAAAGTGTCTCACTTCAAAAACGCATGGTATCCAAAGTCCGAAAAAAAATACTGGACGCTTTCTGCGCCCTACAAAAAAAATAATAAATTTGTAAAGAAGGAGTTCTCACATTTTAATTCCTTCTACAAACTCCCAGCGAATTTGGCCGAAAAAATAGATCCAATTTTTGCAGAGGGCAATTATATTATTAGCGATTGCAGGGGTAAGATATTTATTCTTGATAAGAATTTGAAAGATGTGCTGTGGCAGATTAGAACCGTAGACGGAATGAACTTGCGCACGCATGATGCGCAGTTTACTGAGCTTGGAAAAATTATTTACTATTACAACAATGCATGGGGAAAACAAAATTATACGACCTTAGACGAGTTAGATCCTTTGACACGAGAGCGACGTATTCTGTTTCGCGAAGATCCTCCTGAATTATTCTTTTCGCTGGTCAAGGGCGGACTACAAATTTTAGGTAATGGCAATATTCTTACAAGCGATAACTCTTATCCGCCGCGAGCATTTGAGTTTGAGCCTAAAACGCAGCAAATAGTTTGGAATTACCAACCAAAGAATTTAGCGGAAATTCAGCAGATAAAACGCTATGATCTGAAACATTTTTTGCAAAATAACCAAGGTATTTAGTTTTTAATCACAAAAAGCAATGGGTTGTTGGGCCCATGACTGTTGGTCTGCATAATAGTAAGTAAAGCCAAACAATTCTCCTGTTTTTTTACAGAATAAAACAAGGTATTGGGTTTTTAAGAGATTGTCCGTTGTGCAATTCCCAAAAATACGGTTCTCAGAAGAATAGAGTGATATTGCTTTTGCAATCTGTTTTGGGTTCTCCATTTCTATCATTTTTGGCAGGTTTTCCGGACGACATCTTTCTGCGATAATTTTTTTTCCCACATAAGGATCAACTTCTGGGCTAAAAACACCTCGGACAACTTCAAGTCGCGCATCTATGAGCTGAAGTGCTTGAGAGTAGTCGCGAGTTTGGCTAAAAGTTTTTACGCTTAAGCTATTAGTAGAAACGCCGTTTTGCAGTTTATACGCTTTTTTTGGCAAAGCCTCAAAGCAACGAGAAAGAGATATCGAAATTAGACACAGGCTAAAGATCGTGAAGACAAACTTCGATTTCATAAAATTCTTTCTTGTCATTGGGTAAAGTATGTATGGCTTTTGCCCCCTTGTTGTCTGGGCATGTTGCTGTTTTTACTGGGTACACTACTGAAAACGTTTTTTCATCCATGCTCAGGAGGCCTGCTGCCTGCCCCGTATTTTTAACTTTTTCGAGGAGTGCGGGGCGAATTTCGTCTAACGTGCCAAAAAAGATATGTTTTCTAAGGGGGCCTTCAAGAAGATAGATAAATTTTATATTCAAAGGAATTTTTTGAACTACGCTTTTTGGTAATTTTTCCGTTTGTGTTTTTAAAAATGTAAGAAGTTTGACCCAGTTTTTTTCTGGACTCACATTGAGGTTGAGCGCCATTGCTTTCGAAAAAACGTGTCCCGAGTCTTTCACTATTTGGTGACAGGCGGCGCAGGCTAGAGATTCAGTTCTGTGATCTCCGGAGTAAGGTTTTCCTTGGGGATCAAAGAGAGCATAACCCCAGCCGTCTGTTTCTTTGTGTCGAGCCGTATCTCTTACCATAAAAGTATGCCTTACTTTGCCCGAGGGGAGGCGTGAGCTGGGGAAGACTAAATCCTGTTGCGTTTGAATGCTAACTTTACCAAAGCGTGCCCCGTCGGGGTAACGGTTGCTCCCTCCCAAAAGAGCTTTGTATGCAACATCGTTTGCGTAGGTGAATCTCATCTCCTTCGTGTCGCCGCGATAGCGAACTGTAACAAAATGCCAATTCTTTTCAAAATCTTTAAACTCTTCGTAGCTATACCCATTCATGGTGGTATTTTGCTCCGCGACGGAAGGGGCAATGCAGATTATCATCGAAACGAATGCTTTGAACAAAAATGAAAAAATATAAGGTTCGTTTTTCAGCATATGAAATAGTAATGATGATGGGCATTCAGTTTTGTGACAATACATTTTTAATTTTGTGCAGATTGTGGTGATCGAACGAGGTTGTGAAAAAAATGGGGTGACTCATTTGCAAAAATAAAGTGCGGTTACCCCAGGACTTTAGACCACTTGTAACTTGAGTCATCCAGTGTCAACCTAGACTAAAGGATGTGCAAGATGAAGCATCGGTTCACGGA
>JAYUKO010000236.1:0-3195 GCA_043764415.1 Bdellovibrionales bacterium
GTCCGAAGAAGTGTTGGGCGACACCTGCATGTAAACTCCGCCACCAAAGAATTTCAACTGAAGGGGTGTTTTATGTATCAGTTTGTAAAAAAAATAATGCGGGGTCTAGCACTTGTGGCGTTAGTAGGGTGTTCTGCACAAAGTATGCAGTCACAGATAGATGATGCCGCTGCCGGGAAGCTGAGCGATTCGCCAGTGATTCCTGTGGAAGGATCTGATCCAATAGAGGTGACTTCGAACAACCTACCAGTGGATGCCTCCGATGTTCCCAACGAGCTTTTAAAGCTCATCAACGAACCTCCAAAACCAGAAGGTTTTCTGAGTGGCTTGCTGGGTGGAAACGGCTGCGGACTTTTAAGTTCAATTCTATCTTTGGGGGCTTCTTATTTAACAGGGGGAAATCCACTTGTTGGGTCCTTAGTATCCAACCTTGCTGGCAGTTTGTTGAAGTGCGGCGCTAATTCGTCGCTGGTTAATTTGATCCCGGGGGGATCAAGTCAATCAGACCAACTGTTCGCTCTTTTATCTCAAGTGTTAAATGTTGTGGGTAAAGGCAAAGATCCAACAGCTTTATTAAACGCAATTAAAAATCCGCAAGATTTAAATGGTCTTATCAATGTAGTGACAACGCTCACACAACAGTCGCAAAATCCCGAGTTGATAAAAATCCTTGCTCTTGTTCAAAACTTTCAGAGCACGTTTCAGGGAAGCGTTGGCGCCTGCGGGAGCATGAACCCCGTGGCTTGCCAAATGTTTCAGATGATGAACTTGGTTCGCCAGCAGAACGGCCTGCAAGCTCTCATCCCCAACGGCAACTGCACAGCGGCTGCTCAATCACACTCCAAGGATATGCTTACAAATACGATTCTCTCGCACTTAAGCTCCAACGGTATGACCGCTAAGGATCGTTTAAATATGTTTGGTGTTAATGGCGCCTGGGCAGAAAACATTATTAAAGGGTCTTCATTGTCACCAGAGCAGGCTTTACAAACGCTGCTCAACTCTGCTGGCCACAAGAAAAACATCCTGAGTCCCCTATTCACTTCGGGCGGAATTGGTTTTATTAACGGCTATTTCACGCAGTGTTTTACCAAATAAACACGGCGACTTTAATTTCGATTTAATGAGGCTGGTTGCTACCAGCCTTTTTTTTTGCTGACGCTTTTTGATTGTTAAACATCATGTATTTTGCCGTCTGATAATACCCCTCGCCAATGTTTTTCATTCGCACGTAAATGTCTGGGTACAGCGACTGCACGTCGTCTTGCGGTGTTTTGCCGCGGTACATGTAAAGCTTGGCGCCATCTTTGTCGTTGGTGTGCAGGTAAAACTCCTGGCTCACCAGTCCGTATTCATTGAGCTCCGATGTGTAATTGTAAATAAACGAATAGCGCTCTTTATCAAATTGCGGATCAAATAAATTGCGTCCCAAAGTCGTGTTCGTATGGTCGACGCCGGCGACGGCCGCCGCAGTTGTCATTAAATCAGTATGCCCGGCCATTTTGTTATCCACTGCTGGTTCGGCAAAAATCTGCGCATGGTGCAGCACCAACGGCACATGATACTTTTCTAAATTCCAAAGATGAACCCCCTCTGGCACATTCACCCCACCGTCATCTGGCAAGCCGTGATCTCCGGTGATCACAAACAGCGTGTTTTTGTAGTACTCGCTCTTTTGCGCCAGCGAAAAAAAGTATCCCAAACTGTAATCCGTAAAGCGCAATGAGTTAAACTGCTCTAGGGAATAAAACCCAGCCTCTTTCAACTTGGTCATAGGAATATCAGCACTTTTAAAATTTTTAGCGTCTTTAGGGATTGTGTAGGGTCGATGAAAGCTCGCCGCTTGGATCACTGCAAAAAACGGTTTTTCAGAGGGCAATTTAGCAAATCTCTCATGGGCTTCGATAAACAGATCCAAATCCGAAACTCCCCATACATCGGTTTTATTTTTATTAAATGTATCCTCTTCGAAAATTTCAATGCCCTCAATATTATGGGAAAAAATCCCGCGAATGTTGGCCCAACTGGCACTCCCGCCAATAAAATACATCTTTCGATAGTTGGCGTAGGAATTGGCTATGATCTTTTGATCCACGACTAGAGGATTCCGCGTAGAGGTCTGCACCTTCGTCACATCCGGAATCGACGTCATGATGGCAAATAAATTGCGAGCCGTGCCTTCGCTAGAGCTGTAGTAATTGGAAAACCAATGGCTTTGAGAAGCAATTTTTTCAAGCTCCGGAGTGGGGCGCAGGGGGTTTTCACCCAGGTTCGTTTTGCTCAACGACAGGGACTCCATCACAATCACCACGACATTCGGTGCGCGCTCTCGATGTGTTCCCTTTACGGGCCGCGCAAAATTTAAACTCTCTGTTTTGTTGTCGTCATTTTTATCAACGACACCCAAATAATCAGCAAAATACTTGTAACTCTCGCGAGTTTTGTTCACGTCATAATCTTTTTGCTTCGTAAATTCGTAGCTCTCGAAAAAATACAGAACAGGATTCAGGGCAAAATGCGAGGCAAAATGATGTGGGCTAAAAAAAGCCTCACTCCAGCGAAGAGGATACTGCGAAATATTTCCGTAAAGACCAACGCAAAAAAGAGCAATAAACAGGATGCCGTTTAAAAAGCCAGGCAAACCTAAAAAAGAATTTTTGTGAAAGCGAAAAACAAAACGACGGAGAAAAAGGCCGTACACCAAGACGATGGCAAAAAAGCCGCCGAGGATCCACAGAACGGGGTAGGACTCCCAAACCATGCCCAGCGAAATGGACAGATGTTCCAAAAATAACAAGGCCGACGAGTTCATTCGACTGTTGAGGTAGCTATAAAAGCCAAAATCAAAAACATAAAACGTCATCCAAACGGCACTCGCCACAACGTAAAAACGCCGCCAGTGACGAAGACTGTGTGGGGTTTGTAGATTCCAACCGCGCCAGGCAAAAAGAACCATTGGTAAAGCAAGGACACAGGCCAAACGCAGATCGAAACGCAAACCGAGGGCGAAGGCTTTTTGCAAAATGTCTACCGAGAGTGAATCCACTGGCTTAAAGGCGACATAAAAAACTGCGCGCAAAAGAGCAAACAGGATCAAATGGAAAATAACGAACCGAATGAGAACAGTGCTTTTCATAAAACCTTTATACAAATGAACACCAGTCTTTGCAATCCTGGATAAATCTGCTATTTATT
>JAYUKO010000237.1:0-11070 GCA_043764415.1 Bdellovibrionales bacterium
TTGCATTTTAAGAGCTAATTTATCAGAAGATTCGTTTTCAGTGAAAATCTCTGAATACTGGCTTTGAAGAGCAGAAGCAAACGCAGGAGTTGCTTGGCAATTATAGATACCAGCAAGAGCGTTGATTGTTTCGCCTTGGCCACGAGCTACGTCGTTAGAGATTTCTGTTTTGTTGGCTTCGATGAAAACTTTTGCTTTTTCCATTTGTCCAAATAGAGCGTTAGAATCGCACTCTAGAGTACCAGTTGTGATACCAAAAGTTTGGCTACCAAGAGTTCCGTTAGTCGTAGCAGCTAAAGTTTGAGCCCACCACTCGTTGTTGTTTTTGAAAACAAGAGCTCCGAATCCACAACCAGCAGCTTTGTAGCCCGCTGATGCGCTTAAAGAAAATAGAGCAAAGAATAAACCAATTACTAGATGTTTCATAAATCTCCTTATTGTTGTTTTGGTTGAGAAATTAGTATTATTTGCTTTTAAACGTTTGTCGATAATAAAGATGTGATTAAAAAGCGAAGCTCAATTTTGCTGAATAAATAGGCTGAACATAGTGATCCACCGAGAGAGTGGAATTCCACAGTGCCCACTCGTAGGTCATTCCGAGGGCGCTGTGCAGCGCTTGCACCTCTTCAGTCTCTGCAACCAGCGAATCAGTGGTTCCATTGGTGCCGCCCACAAACTTGCCATAGGCCCCCGTCCAACCCAGCGTGATAAAGATAGAAAAGGCGTTTCGCTGGTAACCCATCATCAAATCCGCACCGAGGTTTCGGCTGACCAATTGGTTGTTAAAATTTGCACTGTTGGCATGCAACAGCGCCGTGGCGTAGAAATTTTTTGCTTCTGTTTGATAAAAGTTAAGGCGAAAAAGGCTGCCAAATTCCGAAAGCCCGAAGGTGGCCGTGTAAGGAATAAAATGAAAGAACAGATCAATGCGATCATAAATACCTTTGCCAATGATGATTTTGGGATAATAAAGAATACTTTTGGTTTGTTCATCGTCGATTAAATCTTTAATGGGATTTGTGTCGATAAACTCAAAAGCAATTCCCACTTCAATACCGCTATCGGTTCCAAGGGGGCGCAAGGTAGAGAGATTTTTACTGCTCGAGCCGAGGCCAAGCACTTTTAGCACCTCAACCCGGTTGTGGGAGTTAAGCCCAGAAGCCAGGTTGAACTCTGCATTGGTAAAATAAATTAACAAATGAAATAACCATAGCGCCATGGGTGCCATCATAGGCGGATCGTGGAAAGTTGTCTAGACAGATGATTAGATAGAGATCGTCGAAATAAACTCAGTCAAAGCCGTTGAGGTCTTTTGCGCCTGAGATTTAATTTTAGCGTCCTTAGATTCGGTGAGCCCCTGTTGGTCGATGACCGTCAACGCCTGTTCAAAGCGGGGTTCAACGGTGGAAGTACCTGATCTTACGGGTTGAGCGCCGTCTTCAAGCGTTCCGTTGTCGGAGTACTTTTTGGTCGCATCATTTAAAACCACAAGAGCTTCGTAGGTCGCTCGATTGGAGTCTGTTGAATTTAACTTGAGAGCCGACACCACATGCGACAAACGCTGTTCTAAGTAGTAGTTCGCCACTTCGCGGCCGGCCGCTGTGCGCAGTTCGGCATCGGGATCCGTGTGCTTCATAACGGAAAGCTCAGAAAAACTTTGTACGCTAGGAGTGGATGATAAAGCTAAAAGGCCAAACTCTCGCACAACAACGCGCTCATCTTGACGCATTTCAGTGACAATGTCGTAGAAAACATTGTTAGAAACTTTGCTCCCTTGGAAGGATTCGATCAACTTAGATACCATGCCTACATTTTCGTCAACAAAGATGGGCTTTTCCCAATAAGTAACGGAATTGATATTTTCCTGTTCCTCTTGTTTTTTATCGGTGGCTAGAGCTGGATTTTGCGCAATAAATTGTGGGGGCGTCTTGTTTAAAGTGGAAGGCTCGCCTTCGTAGCTATCGTCATCAAAGCCAAAGCGACGCGAGCTTTTGCCAGTGCTTTTGCTCGCTTTCGCTAAACTCTTCTTGTCCTTCTTTTTCTTCTTTTGATCTTTTTTGCTAATAAATTTTGTCGAGGCCACCAATGGATGTTGGTACTCAGTGCTAGGAGTGTACGAGTTGACGTAGCTGCCGTTGGGCTGATACGTGTTTTCTGAAATTTTGTTATTCTTAATGCGAACGGGTACGCCTTTACGGGTTTTCCCTTCAAGATAGGATACAGAAACCTGAGGGTTCCCCTCAACATCATTTTCTATAGTAGCGAAGGGCGACCACGTTGTGCCGTCGGCCTTCTTCGAAGTGCCTGGCATCGCCCAAAAGATCAATAGCAGTACCACTGCGATTGTTGAGCTTGCATAGAATAAAGTTCGATTGTCGCGATTCCCCATACAGAGAGCTACTGCATTCAGAGTGCCAACATCAGCGGGGCAAATACCTTATTTTTAAAGAAAATAGAGGGGGATGGGAAAAAGCACTGTATGAATATTAGACAGCGGAGTGCCCAAATTGCGACAGTCTCAGAATGAGACGGTAAGTTGGCTGCTCCGCAGTTGATTGGCTGCTCCGCAGCTGGTTGCTCCCGCAGGTGCGATTACAGTCCGCCAACAGATTCAATAAGAGCGTCGATGACTGATTTCGTAAACTCAAACATGGCCTTGTCAGCGTCGCCAGCGTTGGTGGTAGCAACAAATCCTATGGCGTAAGCTGGAAACAACAGAACGTTTGCGTAATTCATCGTGTTGCTACCGGTATGTTGAAGGGCCCTACGATTGTTCATCACGAAGCTCAGCCAACCGCCTGGCGTGTACTCCTGCCCTGGGTAGGGAGTGTGTAGCTTTGTAAAGCTAGCGGCCCGAAGAATCGGAGTGTTTTTTTGTTGAAACCCGTCGAGGTGGGCTTGTAAAAATTGGCCCCAGTCGGCTAGCGAACAGTGAACTGTTCCTGCGGGCCCTAAACTTTGGGGATTGTCCAATACACTTGTAGCAGGTACGGCAGAAAAACCTCCGTTTTGAAATACATGCGGCCAGGGTTGATCGGGCGTGGCTAGAGCCGGGTTTCCGGCGGCACCAAAACCGCAAGAAGACATATTGAGAGGAGCAAAGATTTTTTGTTGCAGCAGTTCTTCCCAAGAAACGCTGGAATATTTTTCGAGAACCGCGCCGATAATTATATAATTCCAGTTGCTGTAGAGATAATGTGTCCCGGGTTTGTATTGCGCAGGGAAGGCAAGCAGACGTTGAGCGATTTCGTGTCTTTGAGCGATTATGGGTAATAGTGTTTGAGTTGAATTGTTTTGCCACATCCAGCTCCAAAGCTGGCCGCTTTCCACGGCTCCCATATCGCTGGTTATTCCCGAACGATGGGCCGCGAGCATCTCGACCGTGACGTTGAGGAATTCGGAGCGGATAGAAATCTCGGGAAAAATTTCTTGCAGAGTGCTCTCCCAGCGGAGACTTCCAGCTTCGATCAACTGGGCGAGAAGAGTTGCAGTTAAAGCTTTTGTATTTGACCCTAAATGAAATTTATCAGTGTTTAAGATTTTAGTATCATTGCCCATCTTGCGAACGCCGGTAGTCCACACTTCGATGGATTGTGGTTTTACGATGGCGGCGCCCAGCCCCGGTGCGCCGATTTTGCGCCTTTGCGCCTCCAAATCGGTGACCGAAAAGGCGTGCGCCAGCACAGCAAAAAGATTTAAAAGCAAAATACAGCCTACGCGCATTAAAACGTCCCGGGTTAAGTCAGTAGACTAAGCAGAGCGCGTGCCAGATCAATCTAGGTAGAAACGTCCAAAGCCTTTAATGATGATGGGTTCTAAAAATGGGCGGAACATGATTGAGGGGCTGCTAGAGAGGTTAATGTAGTCAACGTCTCTGACTCCCCAGGAGGAATCCAAATCGGGAAAAGGAAATTTGTTGGCGTCGTCACCGAGGCCACTTTTTACGACGTAATCGATATCACTTTTGGTGTTACTTTTCGATCCACCAAACACAGCCAGAGGCAACTGTGATCCAATGAATCTACGACGGGCTTTCGCTGCCGAACCAATGATAAAAACATTGTGACCAAATAAATCCACGAGCTGCTGAATTGTTGCAATTTCCTGCGGTCGCAAGTCGCCTATATTTTGGTGAGACACGTCGAGCAATACCGTCGCTGAACCCTCGGTGATTGTTGGTCGTGGCGTTCCGCTGAACACGTCAGCACACGAATTGGCCGCATTTGCCAAAAAGGGGAAACCCAAAGTTATTAAAAGTAGGAGAACTCTAAACATCCTGTTGGATTATGCAACGGACATACCGTTTTTCGTTCTTAAAGTGCCCGACTTACTTGTAGGCGGGGATACCGGTGATGTGCTCTCCCAAAATCAATCGATGGATATCTTCGGTGCCTTCGTAGGTGTTAACACTTTCCAGATTCATCAGGTGTCGTCCACATTGGTATTCCAGGGTGATGCCAGAGGCGCCAAGAATATCGCGGGTCATTCGGGCGATCTCTAAAGCCTTTGAAACATTGTTCATCTTTGCCAATGAAATCTGTTGGGGAATCGACTGACCTTGCTCTTTCAATCGCCCCAGGTGATAGGACAAAAGTTGACCCTTCGTGATTTCGGAAAGCATATGGGTGAGTTTGCTCTGCACAAGTTGAAATGAAGCAATGGGTTTATCAAACTGAATGCGCGTGAGGGAATACTGTTTGGCTTCGTCGAAGCAAGCCATGGCGGCTCCCATGGCGCCCCACGAAATTCCGTAGCGGGCATGATTTAAACAACTAAACGGTCCCTTAAGACCCAAAACATTTAATTTATTTTTTGCGGGCACCACACAGTTATCCAAAATTATTTCGGAGGTTACAGAGGCGTTGAGGCTGAATTTTTTTTCAATATTGCGCACGGTGAGCCCGGCGGTTTTTATTGGCACAACAAAGCCACCGATTTTGTCGCCTTCGTCAGTGAGTTTCGCCCATATAATAGCGATGTCGGCAAGGCCTCCATTGGTGATCCACATTTTGTTGCCTGCGATGACGTAGTCGTTTCCCTTGCGAACGGCGCGAGTCTGCATGCCACTGGGGTTGGAACCATGATCGGGCTCGGTCAGACCAAAGCAACCGATCAAATTACCTTTTGCCATTTCGGGGAGATATTGATTTTTAAGTTCTTCACTAGCATAGGCCCAAATGGGATACATGCTAAGAGCGCCTTGCACGCTGATGGCGCTGCGGATACCGCTGTCTGCACGTTCGAGTTCTTGCATAATGATTCCATAGGCCACCTCTCCCAGACCAGGGCAGCCATAGCCTTTGAGATTGGCGCCGAGGGCACCCAGTGCACCGAGCTCTTTGAAAATATTTTTGGGAAACGTGTGATTAAAATAATGATCTGCAATGTGCGGCATAATATTTTGCGAAACATACTGCCGCAGTGTTTGTTGGATGGATTTTTCCTCGTCGGTGAGCAAACTTGAAATATTGTAAAAATCGAGAGCTTCGTAGGGTTTCATGGGTTATTTCCTTGTCAAACGGCGTTCCGTGGGTAATATCGGCCGTTCATATTAAGGAGATTTTATGCGAGTTTTGGTCGTAGGACAAGGTGGACGTGAGCACTCTTTAGTACGGGCGCTTTATTTTTCGCCATCGGTGACAGAAGTGCATGCAGTGCCAGGTAGTGATGGCATGACCGAGGCGATCTGCCATAAAAATACAGATACGCGAAACATCAATGCCGTTTTAGAACTCTGTCAAAAATTTCAATTTGATCTCGTCGTGATTGGCCCAGAGCAAGCGTTGGTGGATGGATTATCAAATACGTTGCGAGCGGCGGGCATTGCTGTGTTTGGCCCAAGCCAAGAAGCCGCGCGGCTTGAAGGCAGCAAAATTTTTAATAAGCAATTTTTAGTCGAGGGAAATATTCCCACAGCACCGTCGACCGTGGTGCAGTCGGTGAGCGAAACCCTGCAGGCCGCCGAAAGTTTTAGTCCGCCTTATGTTCTCAAGGCCGATGGACTTGCTGGTGGCAAAGGCGTCTACATTTGCCAGACGTTGGCAGATTTACAAGCAGCGGCGGCAGAACTTTTCGAACAAAAGATTTTAGGTGCTGCCGGCGAAAAAGCCTTGCTTGAAAAATTTCAAAAAGGTTTTGAGCTGAGCTATTTTATTTTAACAAATGGTGAATCCTATGTGTCGCTCCCCATGGCCCAGGATCACAAAAAAATTGGTGAGGGTGAAACTGGGCCCAACACCGGTGGCATGGGGACTATTGCGCCCATTCCTATTTCGCCCGAAGAGCACAATATCATTTTGCAAAAAGTCGTGGAGCCCACTGTGCGCCACATGCGCGAGAAAAAGATGGTCTACCGCGGAGTTTTATTTATCGGCCTGATGATGACGCAAGATGGGCCATCGGTTTTAGAATTTAACGTTCGCTTTGGCGATCCTGAAACCCAAGTGTTGATGCCGTTGCTCGACGGCGACTGGGGAAAGGTTTTTCTTTCTGTCGCTAGGGGCGAGATACCTGCATTGCAGTGGAAAAATATTTATGCAGCCTGCGTGGTCATGGCCGCGGAAGGATACCCACAGACGGTGGTGAAAGGATCGACCATCACCGGCGATCTCAACACGCAGACGTCATCCAGTTATTTTTTGCATGCAGGAACGCAAAAAGACGCTAAAGGTTGGGTTGTGAGCGGGGGGCGGGTGCTCAATGCTGTCGGCTTGGGCTCGAGTCACCGAGAGGCCTTAAAGAAAGCCTACGATCTTTGTGAGCAGGCACAGTGGACAGGGATTCAGTATCGTCGCGACATTGGCAAAAAATATTTGTAGCTTGTGAAGAATGGCTCTCCAGCCGTAGTTTGCGAGCTCACCAAACGTAATGAAGATTGAGCATCTGAACTCGGTTTTCACCGGCGAGGGAAGATTCAATTCCGATGGTGCTTGAGGGGCTGAGATCATGTTGAAAGATAATGGCCAATTGATTTCCACGGGTCATATCGTAGCGCAGTTGGGCTTTCGTAAAACCGCTGTACTGAATAAATGCCTGTCCTTGAAACGCCGCTAATTTAAAATCAAAATTGTGCGTAATGTTTTTTTCATCTTTAAATTCCAAATTTGTTTCCATTTTTTCTTTTACAGAATTTGCAGATTTTCCAAACTTGGATCTTCTAAAATAATCTGACTTTAAAAGTCGTGCCGAGGTCCGATCTAGAATTCTCTGCAGAACCACGGTGTCTTTTTCGACCAAGACGGGATTGTTTGGCATGTACTCAGTCCATATTTTTTGCATGCGTTCGCGACGTTCCGCAAACGAAACAAGATCTTGCTGCAGAGACGCTTCTAACAATGGGGCCTGTTCCTGTTCGGAAAATTTTGGGTAGTAGGGGTTTAGATAAAGCTGCGCCGTCTGCGCTGCATTGGCAGTGACAGAAAAAAGCCCTAAAAGAAAAACTATAACCCCTATACGCATACCTACACCTTAAGTAGCAAATGCAGCGCCAAGGATTAAAACTATCGAAATTTTAAGAGGTTAGAGGAAGCCCAGCGAATTTGTTTTTAGGCCAAGCTAAATTGCAGTTGAGGGCCAACTGAACAGTCTTGGAACTTTGGGGTGTCTAGAACTTAAACACCCCATGTGAGAGCTTCACGGTCAGAGATTAATGTCAGAGATTAATATCGTCGCGTTCGCCATTGGGAGGGCGAAGGCCTTTCTTCTTAATCTTCTCAACCAGTGTGGTGCGATTGAGCTTAAGAAGCAATGCCGCTTGGTTGCGGTTCCAGCCAGTCTTGTTGAGCGCATTCATAATCAGCTGATTTTCAAACGCATCCACAGCGCCATTAAAATCAATTCCATCCGCAGGTATGTCTCCAGTGATGGTTGCATTGACGGGGCTTGTTCCAATTAGGTGAAAATGCTCAGGAAGATCTTCGGTGTGAATTATACCTTCGCGCTTAAGGATGCTCGCCCGCTCGATAAAGTTTTCTAGTTCACGAATGTTTCCTGGCCAATTGTAGCCCAGCAATAACTCCATGGTGTCTTCGGCCACTCCCGTTATACGCGACCCCTTCTTTTCATTAAACACAGTGATGAAATGCTGAATGAGAAGAGGAATGTCGCTGCGGCGCTCGCGAAGTGCTGGAATGTAAATTGGAATGACATTGAGGCGATAAAAAAGATCCTCACGAAAATTTCCTTCTTTTACGGCCTCTTGCAAATTGACGTTGGTGGCCGCAACAACTCGCACGTTTGCGTCCACAGTTTTGGCACTTCCCACGGCCTCAAACTTCCGTTCTTGCAAAACGCGAAGCAACTTCACTTGCAGATTCGTGCTCAGATCACCGATCTCATCCAAAAAGATAGAACCGTGATTGGCTAATTCAAAACGACCGGCGCGATTGTTGATCGCTCCAGTAAAAGCACCTTTGATATGACCAAAAAGCTCGCTCTCTAAAAGTTCTGACGGGATCGCACCGCAATTGATGGGAACAAACGGTTTGTTTGAGCGTGGAGAGTTGTAGTGAATGGCTTTCGCGATGAGCTCTTTTCCAGTTCCACTTTCTCCGGTGATGAGAATTGTGGAATCAGAATCTGCGACCTTTTCGACCAAGTTGAGAACTTTCTTGATGCTCTCACTCTGACCGATGATATTGTCGAAGCGGTATTTGCTATAAAGTTGGTTTTTAAGGCGCTCGTTTTCTGTGATCAGGCGAGTGTGCGACAATGATTTGTCAGAGAGGAGCGTGAGCTCTTCGATATTAAACGGCTTGGTCATAAAGTGATAGGCACCAAGCTTGGTCGCCTCGACGGCTAAATCTACAGAGCCAAAACCCGTAAGCACAATCACCGGCGTTTGGTCGTACTTCTTTTTTACCAATCGCAGAATTTCGATTCCGTCGCCGTCGGGCAATTTTATATCCAACAGCACAAGATCGATGGCCGTTTCACTGGCGATAACCTGTTCAGCTTCCTTGGCGGAAGCCGTTGTGATGACATGAAAACCTTTTCGACTATAAATTCTAAACAGCGCCGCGCGAAGTGTTTGGTCATCATCAACAACTAGAACTTTGATTGGGTTCATGGACTGGAGTTCCTTCCTTGGAAAGCCGCGGTTGCGGCCCGAACGTTGCTTCCTGCACCGTCTATCTTAGGCTAAGAGAATCTTTTGACTGTGTCAATTTCACGACGTCACAAAATGGACTAAGATTCGTGAGAGGAAAGTCGAGGAAAGCGAATTTCGGCGCAGGTTTTTCCGTCTTTTTGAGATGTTAGCTGTATCTGTGCCGAATGCTCGACGAGAATTTGTCTAGCTAGAGTAAGGCCCAGCCCAGAGTGTTTTTCAGGATCTTTGGTGGTGAACAGTGGGTCAAAAAAATGGTGCTCACCCAAATTTGCCAGACCACTTCCGTCGTCAATAATCTGTAAAACGATGTCGTTTGCTGTTGCTTTTAACAGGATTTGGATGTGGCCTTGGAAGCCCGATTGCTGCTTGCGTTTCTCTAAGATGCTCTCATAGGCATTTTGTAAAAGATTACAAAAAACTTGAGCCAGCGTATTAAAGCGACCGCGCACGATGACGGCGGCTGTGTTTGCAGGGGCATCGATGCGAACACCTTGTGACCGTGTCTTGAGCTCGGTGATCATAATGGCTCGGTGGATCACGTCCTGGAGCACCACCTCGCGAAACTCGCTCTCCCCCGACGTGCGCGAGAAGCTGAGAAGATTTTTTACGATGTCTTTGCAGCGATGGGCAGCGACTTCCATCTCGTTAATATCTGCGGTGATGGGATCGCCGGCCGGTAAATCCATTTTGAGAAGCTGTATAAAGTTGAGCATGCCCCCCAATGGATTATTGAGCTCGTGGGCAATGCTGCTGCTGATGGTCCCAAGTTCTGCGAGCTTGGCGGATTCCACAAGTTGTCGTTCGAGGCTGAGTTGTTGTGAGATATCTCGGTAAAGATGAAAGTAGCTTTTTTGGTAATCCACCGTCATGGACTGGCTGAAAACATCATAAATTTGCGTGTTTTTATTGTGCTCGCGAAGGCGAAAAGGCTTTCCACGCTGGCAATCAGGACATGGCGAAGATCGTTGAAAGAGAGCAGCGTAACATTTTTTGCCCATGCTGTTGTTGTTGGACTGTTGGTTTGTGAGCCGGAGGTTGTAATCCTCGTCGATCAAGCAAACCAGATCAGAGATTGCGTTGAAGGTGGACTGCCATTGAGCTTGTAAGTCTTTGTTGCGTTCGATTTGCAACATGCGCTCCACGCTTAAGGCAATAGCTTGGCCAATTTGCTCGAGAAAGTCGCGCTCTTCGCGGCGAAAGGAGCCACTTGTATGGCGCGCAAAAATCAATTGGCCAAACTCTTGATTGGCGTTGATTAGAGGAATTCGATGATGGTGAAGTTCGTCGTCTTTGAGTGGCGACGAAACATTTAGCTTGGAGGGACCCAGGGAGATGCGAAACCAATCGAGCGAAAACGGGTCTTTGAGCAATTGCGTGACGTTTTTTTCGAGATCTGTAAAGTGGGTGGAATTATGAATGGCAAAAAGGCATTTTTGCAAAAACAAATTTTTTTCGTTGGTCGTCGACAACTTGGTGCGCGCTTCTTCGAGATGGGCTTGACGCTTTTCGATTCGCTCCTCAAGTGTTTGCGATATTTTTTGCAGCTCTTTGTTTTGCTCTTTGAAAAGCTCGTAGAGCACCTGTGCTTGCTTGTTTAACTGCGCCAACTCAAGAGCCTCTTCGATCGCTCTTTGCAAAACCACAGAGTCTTTAGTGTTTAGCAGCCGAAAAGGGCGCTTTTGATTAAAAAAATTCAAGATTTCGGTTTCGGGAACCTCGAGGGAAAAGAAGATGATCTGGGTCTGTAGCTTTAATGTCTGTATTTCGTTCACGAGCAGACGTAACTGTTGTAAAAAAGGCGCAGCAAGATCGATGACCACCACGAGGGGTTCAGAGGTAAAAAATGGAAATTGCAGCAAACTCGGCTTGTAATGCGTAGCTCCCCACAGCGGCGGGGGAGTCATGTGCTCGGAAATAAAAAACAGGCTTGTCTTACTGAGAAGAGAGGGCTGCTTAAACTG
>JAYUKO010000238.1:0-3189 GCA_043764415.1 Bdellovibrionales bacterium
GACTGAACACTGTGGTTTAGATGCAGCTGAATATCTAGCTTTTTTACTTCTTCTAAAAAGCAGTTGATGATGGTTTCCGAAGAATCCGTGTCGGGAAACATGCGGCCGTCGTCTTCGGCGACCAAATTCACCCCGCGGGATTTAAACCATTCGACGGTGTCCTTAGCTTGAAATTTTTGGAAAGGGGAAAGAAGCTCCTTTGAACCCCGCGGGTAGTTTTGGCAGAAACGCGGAACCTCAAAGCAATTGTGAGTCACATTGCAACGGCCACCTCCCGAGATTCGAACTTTCTTTAAAACCTGTGAGGAGTTCTCTAGAATGCGAACAACCACGCTTTGCCCCTGTTCTCGCGCCACCTCGGCCGCTCGGATGGCACCAAAAAAGCCTGCGGCGCCGCCGCCAATGATGACAATGTGAAGTGGTTTATGCACGCCTGAGCCTTCGTAAGTGGTTATTTTATCTCGGTATATTAACCATAACTTGGGGGCCGTGGGTATGACTCTTTCGTCGCGCGGGAGAACTTTCAACAAGTATGTCGCTATTTCAAATTCCCCTCCAAAAATTGCTATTTTTTATGTTCTGAGCTAAAAACACACTAATCAAAGGACCCCCTATGAACTCATTTTCCACTTTCAAATTGCTCGCGACGCTTCAATCCACTCTCAGCGAAAAGGATTTTAAAACTCCCACAGAGATTCAGAATAAAGCGTTGCCTTTATTGCTCGAAGGAAAGTCGGTTGTTGGTTTGGCAGAAACGGGCAGCGGAAAAACTTTGGCTTTCGTGCTTCCCATTCTGCAGGTTGTAAAAACACTGGAAGAGCAGGGCGAAGCTGTAACAAAACCAGGACGCCCTCGGGCGGCGGTGATTGTGCCGACAAGAGAATTGGGCGAACAGATTTCCAAAGTGCTCAAAGTGTTTACTCATACTACACGAGTTCGAGTGCGAACTGTATTTGGCGGCGTGGCCATGGACGTTGCAAAACAAAACATTCGTGCTCCGTTCGAAATCCTCGTGGCAACACCGGGCCGATTGATTCAGTTGATGGATACAAAGCAAGTAGATCTTAGCGATGTTCGTTTGCTTGTCTTTGACGAAGCTGATCAGATGCTCGACAGTGGATTTTTATCCGACGCCACTCGCATCGCCGAGGCGTGCGTGCCAGATCGCCAGATGGCCCTGTTTACCGCCACACTCTCTGGGATGACTCAGGATTTGATTAATAAGTTATTTACTAACGCAGAATCTGTGCGCAGTGGTGGAAGTCACCGCGTAGTTCCTTCGTTGACGACAAAAAATGTGACTGTGGTTGATGGAAAACGCTTTCCGTTGCTCGAAAAAATATTATCCAAACCCATCGAAGGCGGCACGCTCATTTTTACCAATACCCGCGAGCAGTGCGATACGCTTTCCGAGCTTTTAACCAAGAGCGGAAAAAAATGCGTCATCTACCGTGGTGAGATGGACAAGGTTGTGCGCAAAAACAATCTAAAAAGCTTCCGCGAGGGTTCTGATAAGATTTTGATTTCCACCGATCTAGCATCACGAGGCCTCGATGTGGAACATGTGTCCCTGGTGATTAACTACCATTTGCCGCGCGAAATCGAAAATTACATTCACCGCGCTGGCCGTACAGCTCGCGCCGGGCGAAGTGGCACGGTGATCAACTTAGTTACTGAGCGCGATGGCAGTTTGATGTCGAAACTTGGCGATATTAAGTACTAAAATTGGCTTCGACGCATGTGGGGTGTCACCTTCAATTTTGTCAAACGATGACGAACTTTTGGCTAACGCTCACAAAGCCTGCTCCCATCCTGTCAACAACCCATGTAGCTTCCTTTTGCACCTAGCGGCAACGTCATGCGATCCCGTGACGTTGTTTTACCCTTACTAATTTTGACTCAAATCAAAATTAGTTGGAAAAGAACCTCCAAGGGGGGAAACCATGCGTACAATGACCTCAAAAAATAGTGCAGACGGCGAATACTCAGGACAGGGTTAAGTTCACTGTAGCTTTGCCACACAGCTGAGTAGCATTGGCTATCATTTTTACATGACCTTCTTGTAGTTGTGGTCTGCTGAGGCAGCCAAAGTTACTTGTTCCTTTGGGACGAATGCTTAAAGGGGATTTATGAAGAGCGTATTGAATCAACTGGTGCTTTGCTGCGGGCTTTTTCTATGTGCCATTCTTGTGGTTTCTAAAAGTCGAGCGGGTGGTGAAGCCAGCGGCGGCAGTGTATTTAAGACCTTTAGGAGTATGTCTTCGCAAGAAGTTTTGAATTCAAAGTTGTGGTTTGTGCGTCCGCGAAAAATTTATGTTCCAGCGGTTAGCCAGGAAGTTTCACCTAAAAATCTCTGCTTGCAGAACCAGCAAATCGTTGTCACCGAAGCTGTTGATCATTGCGAAACCTGGGTCACTCAACTCCGAAAACTCGAAGCCGGTAAAGACTATCGATTGTTCCGTTATAAAGAGCAGGCGCGGAGCTTTGCGTATACCAGAAATGGTGCTCGCCAGTTTTATTGCGGCCAAAAAGTAACAGACTCTTCGCAGATGCCAGTGCGAGAAAGCATTGAAGACTGTGTGTCCTGGGCGGTGAAATTGTTTGATGAGCCATGGCCCAAACTGTTTAAAACCTATAAAGAGGCGGAGCGCTTCCAGCGGGAGAATAAAAATTCCTGGTCACCAACATGCGAAGAGTGGGGCAAACGTATTCAGCAGGTGCCGACAACGTTCAAAGTGGACTTTTACAAAGACAGTCAAAGCTTGGGAACTCACGAGTATCCCATACAAAATTGCGGCAGCCTTTAAATAGAGAAAGAATTTTTAAGGAAATTATGGATACTGATGTGCAAGAAATGTTTACTGAAAAAAACGAAGATCTCGGAAATTTCCGCGACGTTTTTTTTCAACTTCAGAACATCTTGATTGAGTATTTAAAAAAGCATCCAAATCTCACAACCGCCGGGATTAGTAAACGTTGCGCCATCAGCGAGCCCACACTAAGGCGCATTCGCAGTGGGCAAGTTAAGACTTTGCCTTCTGTTACAACCATCGTAGAGCTGCTTGTTTACATCAGCAAAGAGGATTCGGCTGCAAAACTTCTCGCACGTTATCCTGGGCCACTGGCAGAATATTTGAAGGACAAGCTTGTACAGTTTGAAAGTTGGAAGGAGATTAAATACTCCAAGGA
>JAYUKO010000239.1:0-10998 GCA_043764415.1 Bdellovibrionales bacterium
TATATGGAAAAATCACTATGTCTCGAACAGGGAGCATCGGCAGCATTTCAGGGATATTCAAATTGTTTTGATCCATTCATTCCTCCGAATCTTCAGGCATCAGCAGCCACAAGATTCTTGTTGTGTCTTTGATAACTCTTCGGAGAAACAAAATGCTGTCTTTACAAAAAAAGAGGCAGTAAAGGTCCGGATTTAGCGGAAAAAATCGAAGTGTCAAAAACTCAACTGGAGTAGTAGCTAGTAAAATCGCCTCGAATCAGGCGATGTTACTGAAAGCGACTAAAAATTTTACTCAGCAGGAACAAATTGGTTTTTTTTGACGGCCATTAAAACAAGCTGCCTTTGCACTTCGCGATCCGACGACACCTTCAGTGGGGATAGGGCTCCAGCCACTTGATTTGCCGAAGAAAGTAAACGCAAAAAATCCACGCGATTTCGTGGACTATTTTTTAACACAGCAAGGGCCAGGCGACCGGAATCAAAGCCCTGTAATGCAAAACTTCCAGGTCGGTCCTTAAAAGCTTGACGGAAGGATTGGTAAAAATCGGAATTTAAATATTCCGGAGAATTGGGAAGGTGAGTGTCCACAAGAACGGAATGCTCCACAAAATTTTGCGCCCTCTGAATAAAATCTGGCGAACTCCAAAGGTTTGTCCCCAACAGTTGAATGCTGTTTACATCATTAAAAGAAAGCATAGGTGCGATTTGTCCAAGCGCCTTTGGACCGTCAGGAATGAATAACGATTCAAAATTCACGATCGGAGGGAGTAAAGTTTCCGGGGGTTGTTTTCGCTTGTTGGTGTTTTTCTTTTTCCAGTCGCGCAACAGATCCTGGTACTCCTGGTGGCGATCTTCAAGGTAGTACGTTCCTACCATCTTTTTAATATGCGCCTTAAAATCAGTTTCGCCTGGGGCGTAAGTTTGGGCCGACGTGATTTTACCACCTCGCGAAATCACCACATCCCAAAAGATATTGGCGTATTCCACACCGTAACGATCATTTGGGTAAATGATAGCAAAACGTCGATGTTTGAGTTTGGTCATGGCGTAGTCCACAAGGGCGTCGACCTGAAGTCGAGGCGTCAGAGAGGTAGAATAAATAAAGGGGCCAATTTTAGTGAGATCCGATTTTTGCGACATGGCTAAGAATGGAACTCCTAACTCTTGGGCCTTGGTGGCTTCGGCAACCACCGTTTTTGCAGAGAGTCCGCCGACAATAGCGATCACGTGATCTGTAAAAACAAGCTTCTCCACAGCCTTCGATGAATCTTCAGGAGTGGAAAGAGAATCTTGAACAACCAGGCGAATATTAAATTTACTTTGTGATCCAGAGATACCAAGAGCTAATTGAAGGCCGCGAAGAGTTTGCTCGCCGATTTGAGCATAGGGTCCCGACATTGGTAAAATCGCACCAATGGTTTTAGTTTCTACAAAGGCTCTCGCGTCCAGTTGCTTCAACATGCTTTCAGACTGCTGTGCGAGGTACGAGCTGGGAGCTACACTTATTACGCGGGAGAAATAAGTTTTAGCGGTGTCGAGTCTGTTTTCCGAGACCATCGTCAAGCCGTACTTAAACATAGCCTCGGCGCGAAAGTCGCCAAGTTCAGAGTCTTCCGAAAGTTCCTTAAGCTCCGTGGACTTAAGGCGCGAATCAATAAAGTTTTTTGCGAGGTCACGGTATTTTTCTCGAGAGTTTGTATTGGGATGGTTTTGCGCTAAAAAGGCAAGGGCCTCAAAAGTTTCCAGTTGGGAATCACGCTTTAATAGCAGCGGCAGCTGGGCCTCTAATAGATAAGCTTTCTCTTTGCTCGTTAAAGACGGTTGGCCCAAAGAACTGCGAATTAGTTTTTCTGCCGCATCCTGTTGATCTTGTGCGAGAAGGCATTGCACAGCAAAGATTCGCGCTTCATTTTCGCGCGGACTTTGGAAGGTGGAGTTAAAAACCTGATCAAAATATTTGTACGCCGAAGCATATTGTCTTTTGCGGAAATCAATTCGCCCCAACAGCAACAGCGCATCGTCGGTAAGATCATGTGGGGAATCTTTTTTCAACATTTGCTTCAGCAGAGTCGTGGCCTGCTCATCTTGACCATGATCAAAGTACTGAAGTGCCTCTTGGTAGGTTTTTTGTGCGCTGGCAGAAGACGGCTGAGAAGCTGTTTTGTTTTCTTCAACGTAGTTTGTGGTTTGGCACCCAATGAGAGTTAAAAAAAGCAAAGGAATTAGCAAAAAAGCACGTATCATTTTTTCTCCGAGTGTCGCTTTATTTGGCGAAGTTTTTCTTTTTGATTTTCATCCAAACTTTGAGGGACATCAACTGTAAAACGCACGTATTGATCACCGTAAGTGTTCGCATTTTCGGCAGTTTGGAATCCCTTTTGCGGGATTTGCAGGCTCAGAGCCCCAAATTCATCAAAACGAGGTGGCACAACCCGGACCGGACCATGAAGCGTAAGCACCTCAATAGGATCTCCCAGAAGAAGATCAAAAAGCGACAAAGACGTCCGTAGAAAAACATCATGTTCATCCAGTGAATATTTTCCGTGGGGGAGAATATGGATATGAACGACCAGATCGCCCGGGGCCTGTTGGGCTGTTTGGGATTCTCCCGCACCGCGAATTCGCAGCTTTTTTTCCTGTCGAATTCCGCGAGGAATGGAAACTCCAACTTGCGACGTGGTCCTTTTGCCGTGTGCAATGCGCACATACGAAATGGTTTTCTCACAACCGGAAAAGGCCTCTTCAAGGGTTAAATTAAGATGATAAATTAAATTCCTGCCAACCGAAGTCGCTCTTTTCGCTGCGGACGTGGTTGCGGCAGCCGGTGCTGGCCGAGGCGTGGGTTTCTTAACGGCCTTTGGCGGAAAATGAACACGATCGTAATCGCGCTTTTTAAAGGGGTCGGATAAAACCGAATAAGCCGAGGTGACTTCTTTAAATTTATTTTCGGAAACCGGATCGTTCTGATTTTTATCGGGGTGAAGTTTGAGAGCTAATTTCCGAAACGCTTTTTTAATTTCGTCAGCAGAGGCTTCGTGGGAAAGGCCTAAAATTTCGTAATAATTTTTAGGCGACATTCAGCTTACTCTTTTTCTTTAGCCACAACCACCTGAGCAGGGCGTATCATTTTATCGTGAAATTTGTACGCCTTTTTAAAAACTCGCGAGATATGCCCAGGAGGGACCGTGCTTGTCACCTCAGAGCTCAAGGCCTCATGCAGGTTAGGATCAAACATAACGCCTTGGCTGGGAAGTTCGGTGATTTGATGTTTGGCGAGAGTGGAACGAAGCTGTTGTGCTGTCAGCTCGATTCCCGAAACAAAATTTTTAAAATTGGCCTCAGTCACTTCTGCGGCAAGAGCGGAGTCGAAAATATCTAAAGTATCGAGTAAATCCTTTGCGAGCCGCTCGCCAGCAAAACGAATCAGATCAGAGCGTTCTTTGGTCGCTTGCCGTCGGTAGTTGTCAAATTCGGCGCGAAGGTAGAGGTATTCGTTTTTTGCTTTGGTCAAATCTTCACGCAACGCATCTTCCGACAGAGCTTCCGTTTTTTCGGAGTCTTCGCTGAAGTCCATGTTCACGTCAGTTTTTTCGTCGTTTTGTTCGGTCTCGTCGCTCATGGGGTTCCTTTGTTTGCCTACATTATGGGGTCCAATACGGGGTTGTCAACGTAGACACGAAAACACATAGTTGCTCATGTGGCGGCCCTTTTCAGTCAAAACCCACCGACCTGTTTGCTGACGAATCAGCAAAGCATTTTTTTGTAATGTTTCAAGCTCGTCCAATACGGGTTGAGCGGAAATTTTAGAAAACTTTTTCAAAAGATTTTCTTCACTGAGCCCTTCTTCGAGACGCAAAGAGGTATGACAATAATCAAAGAGAGAATCTTTTTCGTCGGGAGACTCTAGACAATCCATGCTCTCCAGGGTCTGTAAATAATCTCCAGAAAGCTGGTGAATCGTTTCTTGATACTTCTCGATACTTGAGGGATTCCAAAATCGAACGCCCCAGGGTGATTTTTGCTTAAGATAGGAGTGGGCACTGAGGCCAATCCCCAGATAGTCCTCGTCCTGCCAGTAAAGAAGATTGTGTTTCGACTCAAAGCCTTTTTTGGCAAAGTTCGAAATCTCGTAGCGAAGAATTCCCTCGTTTAGCAGGCGATCTTCGATCAACTGAAACATTTCCACTTGCCGCTCGTCGGAGGCGCGCTGAAACGACATGGGATGTCCCTCCGGAACAGTCAAGCAGTAGGCACTGAGATGGGGAGGTGAGTAAGATCGAATAATTTCCAGATCGTCTTCAAGCATGCCCAATGTTTGCTTGGGCAATGCAAAAAGCAGATCAAAACTGTAATTAATTCCGCGCCCCGCTAACAAGTCTAAGGTCTGGCGAGTGTCGGAGCTGCTGTGTTTGCGCCCAGCGTCTCGCAAAAGTTCGTCATTAAACGTTTGTGCTCCCACTGAAAAGCGATTTACGCCACCCTCGATAAGGCGAGCTATTTTATTGCGCTCCAGGGTTGCCGGGTTGATCTCCAAAGTAATTTCAGTTTCTTGAGAAATTTCTAAGCCACACTTTGCAATCTCGTCGAGCAAGGATAGAATAAGAGAAGTCTCCAGAAGGCTCGGTGTTCCACCGCCAAAATAAATAGAGCGTAACTTTTTGGAAGGGAACAATCGGGTTTTTGCTAAGAGCTCTTTTTTGAGCAGCAAAACATAATCTTCTGGGGGTAAAATTTGATCGTGAACATAAGTAGCGAAGTCGCAATAGCTACAGCGCTGCAAGCAATACGGAATGTGAAGATACAACCCAAACATAGAACGGGGAATATACCAATGATTCATGAATTTACAACGTCTACAGGTCTTAAGGTCATTGGAGTCGAAAGCCACAAATCGCCCGTCGTATCGGTGCAAATTTGGACTCGCAACGGCAGTGCTGACGAGCGCAAGGGCGACGAGGGCCTCAGCCATTTTATCGAACATCTTGTTTTTAATGGAACAAAAAGCTTCAAGGCCGGAGAGATTGCAGCTCGAGTTGAAGCCTGTGGCGGAGAGATCAATGCCTACACGTCTTTTGACCAAACGGTCTATTACATCACCATTTCGAAACATTTTTACAAAGAAGCCCTACAAATCATTGCAGATATGGTTTCTACACCCACCTTTGATCCTGGTGAGGTGGATCGCGAGCGCGAAGTGGTGATCGAAGAGATCAAGCGCAGCCACGACAGCCTCGGCCGACGAGCGAGTCGGAATCTCTTTGAGCAGTTTTATGCAGGCCATCCGTATTCTGTGCCGGTGATTGGCTACGAAAAAAATATTCATGATGTCCCAGTCGAACGCCTTCGCTCGTTCTTTGCCGAACGTTACGTGGCCGACAACATGTTTCTCGTCGTGACCGGGGACTTTGATGCGGCGACATTGCAATCGGATGTGAAACAGATGACGAGTGATGTGAGCAAAAATGTCACGCAAAAGCCAGCGCGAACGGCTCCCACAAAAATTAGTTCCAAAAAAATCTTTGTCGAAGAATCTAAATTTGAAGAGGCCGTTTTTTATATTGCGTGGCCAGGTATTCAGATTCAACACACTGATTTAGCAGCCCTCGAATGTATGGTGCTCATTCTGGGGCAGGGCGCCAGCTCTCGCTTGTATCGAAAGCTGCGTATGCAGCAAAATTTAGTGAATTCAATCGGTTCAGGCTTATGGGCGCCGTCACAAGCAGACGGCTTTATCTCCATTTCTGGAAGTCTCAACCCCAAACATCTGGAGCTCGCTTTTTCCGAGATTCAAAGTTGTCTCAACGAGTTCCTTGAAAAAGGCGCTCTGCAAGAAGAACTCGACAAAGCAAAGATTAATTTTTTATCCGAAGAAGCCTACACCATGGAAACCGTGGGTGGCTTAGCCAGAAAATATGGCGGGAATTTCGAAGCGGTGGAGGATTTGCAGTTTCACGAAAAATTCCATCAGTCCTTGGCCAGCGTCACTAAAGAGGATGTGCTCAATGTGGCGAGAAAGTATCTCAACCCAAAAGTGATGCTTATGACGGCCATGGTGCCTGCGGACAAAGAAAAAGTTGAAAAGCTATTTACCGCGTGGACGTTTATCTGCCCGCAAACGCCAGTGGCAATCACTGGAGGCAGTCAAAACCAAAAACGAGCGGCGCCACGCGCGACGGGTGCTGTTTCAAAAGTGGAGTCGCAGACTCTTGCCAACGGACTGCGCTTGTTTTCGCGGAAATCGCTCGAAACACCTATCTACAATCTGCGCCTCGCGTTTTTAGGTGGAGCGCAGGTGGTTCCCGAAAATATGGCTGGCTTAGCGGAGCTTGCCGGGCGCATTTGGAGTTCGCAAACAAAAAAACATTCGGAGCAAAAGCTTCGTGAACTCACGGATGGCATGGCCAGCAGTTTGTATTCCTACTCTGGTAGAAACACTCTTGGACTTGTCGTCGACGGGCTGTCAGAGTTTGAACCAACTTTAACGTCGCTCTTTGAAGACGTCTTGGTGAATTTTGATGTTCAAGCGTCTATTTTAGAGCGCGAAAAAATCTCAATTTTAGAAACCTTGCGCTCGCGTAAGGACTCTCCAGCAACCATCGCCGTGCAATGGTTTCAGAAAATGATTTTTCAAGGCCACCCTTATGCCATTGATCCGCTCGGCACCGACGAAACTCTTGCACGGATCACGGCCAAAGACGTTGAGCACTATCTCAAACAAATCATCCATCCCTCAGGGGCGGTGACCTCGATTTCTGGTGATTTTGATTTGCAGGCCTGGAAGCAGGTGCTTGCAAAACTACAGAACAGTGACCAAAAAACAGCGGCAAAAATTCACAGCGCTCATTCCTTGAGCGAAAATCTTTACCACTACGAAAAACTAGACAAAGAGCAATCGCACATCATCTGCGGCGTCCAGGGCCTTACTCTGGATTCTCCAGATCGCTACACGTTACAGGTTTTAGAAGCGGTGCTTTCTGGGCAGGGCGGACGATTGTTTATCGAATTGCGCGACAAAGCCTCGCTCGCTTACAGCGTATCGCCCATGAAGATGGAAGGTTTGGGCGCGGGATACTTTGCAACATACATCGGCTGCTCTCCAGGAAAAGTGGACACTGCCATTGCGATGATGCAGGACGAGTTACAAAAAATGGTCAATACCGCCATCTCCGAAGAGGAGTTACAACGAGCACAAAATTATCTGATTGGCGGTCACGACATCGGGTTGCAAAAAAATTCTTCGGTGGCGTCGTCCATCGCATTCAATGAAATCTACGGGCTCTCCTACGAAGAAATTTACGATTACGAATCCAAAGTGCGCGCAGTGAACAGCCACGAAGTACAAATGTTAGCCAAAAAGTTGTTTTCGCAACCCTTTGCACTCTCGGTTGTGGGCCCTTCAGAGCCAGGGTCTCGACCTAAGAAGAGTTTTACATAAAAACGTCTTATAGTGAGACAAAATTGCGATTATAGATGCGAAATCTTTTTTTAGAATCACCGGTTTGGTGTTAAAATAAAAGAGTGAAGCCCATTATATCCATTGGCGAAGACTCAAAAACTTTTTTCAGGCAGTCTCTGAAAGAGGCACTTCTTGATAGAAAAATCGAAACTTACCCGCATGTAGAAACTTATCTTGTGGATTTACTAAATCATTATCTTTTTGCGACAAATTTATATAACGAGCAAGAGGCTTCGGGAAAACGCACTCGCGAAACCCTTGCAGAGATGATGTTGCGCGCTTCCAATGCTCCACAAAAACAACGCTACGAACTTTTAAAAAAGCTCGGCGACAGCGCACTATATATGAGTGGTTTTTTTGCCGACTCCTTCCAGCGCAAAGTGGTCGATGTGGATTACTACATTGATATGGGCGCGACGGCTTATTCGTCGCTCTCGCGCGGAATGTACGAAGACACCTATGCGCGCATGTATATGGAAATTGCACAGAAATTTAGTTTGTTCGTGGATGTCTTTATGGTGATGAGTCGAAAAACCATCGGTTCCGACCCCGATAATATTTTGCGTTTGATGGAGTTACAGGCCAAAACGGGCTCAACTCTCGCGCAAGACATCTTGGTTGAAAAGGGCATTTACCAAAACAGCCAAAGCCTCAAAAACTGCAAGAACCAATGAAAAAAGGTGACAGCAAATAGGTCAGCCGCTAATCTAACGGAACTGTGTTTAATCTAGGATTTTCCGAAATTCTTATAGTTGGTGTTTTAGCTCTTTTACTCATTGGGCCCAAACAACTTCCAGAGGTCGCCAAAGTGTTGGGCCGCATGATCAACGAATTTAAAAAAGCCACAACCGACCTTTCGGGCGGCCTTTTAGAAATGAAAGAAGAGCTTAAAAAGCCCGTGCAAGAGGGCCTTGGCGCCATTGCCGAGATCCAAGACGCTGTTTATGAGTCTCAGGAACATATTCGCTCGCAGCTTTTGGAGGATGAACATTCTGTTACCGTGGACCTCGAAGCAGAACTTAAAAAACATCAAGACCAACTTTTGGTAGACGAACATGACGACAAAAAATCAAGTACGTGAACCTGAGTCATCAGAAAAAGATGCGTTTACACTCGTAGAGCATTTGTCCGAGCTACGAACTCGCATCGTCTACTCTCTCTATGCGATTGTTCTTTTTACCTGCGCCGCTTGGTATTTTAGCGAGCAGATCTTCGACTTTGTCCGTGAGCCTATTGCGAAGCTGTTGCCCCCCGGGGAAGGACTTTATTTTAATGCACCAACCGAAAAATTTATGGCGCACATCAAAGTGTCTGTCATAGCTGGCTTGGTAGCAGCTTGCCCCGTTTGGATTTATCATGTTTGGAAATTCATAGAGCCGGGTTTGTATTTGAAAGAAAAAAAATTCGGTAGATACTTTATTTTTTTCGGGACTTTTCTTTTTTTGGTAGGTGTTAGTTTTGCCTACTTCTTGGTTTTGCCAGCCGGCTTAAAAGTTCTTATGGAGTTTGGTGGAACAACCGACAAAGCGCTGATCACCATCGACTACTATGTTTCTTTCTTTTTGATGACTGTGTTAGTTTTCGGGGCCGCTTTCGAGATGCCTCTGATTATTGTACTTTTGGGAATGGTGGGCATCGTTTCCAGTCGTGGCTTGGCAAGGATGCGTCGCTACGCCATCGTTGCCATCGCTGCGGCTTCGGCGGTATTTACACCGCCCGACGCAATCAGCATGATGCTTTTGGCGGTACCCATGATTTTGCTTTACGAGCTGTCGATCCTCATTTTAAAAGTGATCGAACCTAAAGAAAACAAACTCACATGGTAGAAACGGTTTCTACTCACATCGATTTCTCGAATGAGGAGATCGATTTTTCCACCGCAACCCACACGGCGGTGGTGAGTGACCTTCACCTTTGCGAGTCGGAGCCGTTGAATCATAAGCATCCACTATGGAAAAAATTTAAGTCGAAAGAATTTTTTTTTGATACTGAGTTTTTTGCGTTTCTTAAGTATATTCACAGCGAAGCCCAAGGCAAAACCGTTGAACTGATTCTGAATGGCGATGTTTTTGATTTTGATAGCGTTACTTCTTATCCCAAGGAACCGGGCTACCACGTTTCTTGGCTCGAGTCGCGCCGCGGATTGGATACGGAAAAAGAAAAATCCATTTATAAAATCGAAGTGATCCTTAAAGACCATCCCATTTGGGTGGAGGCCTTGACATGGTTTGTGGGCGAAGGCCATCGCGTTGTGTTTGTTATTGGTAACCATGATTTGGAACTCAACTGGCTCGATGTGCAAAAGAAGATTCTCGAACTTTTAAAGTTAGACATAGAGCAACGACGGCATGTGCGTTTTGTGGAATGGTTTTACATCAGCAACAAAGACACACTGGTTGAGCACGGACACCAGCACGATCCGTTCTGCTGTATGCAAGACCCCATCAATCCAGTGGTTGTGGACTACAATCGGCTGCTGGTGCGCTTGCCCTTTGGCGATCTTGCCTGCCGCTACTTAAGTAACGGAATGGGTTTTTTTAATCCCCACGTGGATGCCAATTATTTACTTTCGGCCTGGGGTTTTACTAAGGCCTACTTTAAATACATGTTGCGCGCACAACCGCTGCTTATTTGGACTGGGTTCTGGTCCACAGTGATGACGTTTGTTCAAACTCTGCGCCATCGCTCTCTGCGCGCCCTGCAAAACCCCTTAACCATCGAAGATCGCGTGGATGAAATTGCCAAAAAAGCCAACGCCACCCCGCGCATGGTGCGTGAGCTGCAACCCCTCTTTGCGCAGCCTATCTCAGACAGCCCGTTAAAAATTTTAAAGGAACTATGGCTGGATAGAACGTTTATCTTTCTGTTTGGATTCTTTCTTTTGCTCTATGCTTTTCTATTAATAGATAAGATCTATCAAATCTCGTTCTACTGGATGCTGGTGCCGGTGGGCATCCTGTTCCCCCCCTATTTTCTCTACAGTCGCAATGTGCAGTCCTATATCTCCCTTTACAAGAAACCCGATGAGGAGGTTTTGTCGCTTTCGGGCATGATCACTTCCACCAAAAGAATCATCTACGGTCACACCCATATCGTGCGCCACGAAATCATTGGAGCCATCGAGCATTTAAATCCCGGAACTTGGTCGCCGGCCTTTTTAGATGTGGAATGCACAAAGTTTCAGGGGCAGAAGGCCTTCGTGTGGATTACTACCCAATCCGACGGTTTGCGGAGCGCCAGGCTCATGCAGGTGGACGGCGACAAAATTATTGAGATTTAGGGCGCAAGGCGGCGAACCCCAGTGTGTCCCGCTTTGCTTTCGTTAAACATCTGAAATTACTCGCTTATACCACGTTTAAATTAGCTCAAAAGTAAGGCATAGAGCTACTTTTATTTCTTTTGAACTCTCAGGGCCCCTAATATAGATTCTAGGAAGCAATTTAAGCACTTTAGGAGGTCTTCATGGCAGACGTTCTTGTCGTCACGAGCAAAGTAAAGAAACACATTAAAGATAAATATGGCTTTAACACTTCCGCTGAAAC
>JAYUKO010000240.1:0-3164 GCA_043764415.1 Bdellovibrionales bacterium
TCATAGAGGTTATTCAGCTTTTTTGAGAATCTCGAAATCGACTCCAAAATCACCCTCTAGACGAGTTAAAGCAATACGCAATGCGCGCACAACGGCTCGCACGGTCTGCTGCTGCTGTTGCAGCTTCTCGTAATGCTCTTTGTTTTTCTCGCGATAAACTTCCATCTCCTGATCAAGTTTGTCGATCTTTCGACGAAGTTCGATAATTGTTTTGTCCTTAGTTTTCAGGAGAGTCGCTTCCTCAGCCTTCACAAGCTCGAGGCGATACTCTAAATCCCGTTCGCGTTTGCGAATTTGTTTGAAGTTCGCTTCGACTTTAGATTTCAAATCAGAATTGGTCTGTTTGAGCTCGTGGATTTGTTTGTCTTTGTCTTGCAATGTGTCTTTAAGGATACGGTTTTCTTGCGTTGCCGTTTCGCGGGAATCCACTAAACCTGACTTTAGCTTTTCCATTTGCTCGTAATACTCTTCGCTCAAGGCCTTAAAAGTATCTGCCACAGACATGATCTCGTCGTTCTCACGGCGAAGCTCTTCGACTTCGTCTTCCAGGTCGTTGATTTTTTCCTGCGCAAGCCGCAAATGCTCCATATGGTTGAGCATTCCGCCCGCTGGCTCCTCTGAGTGCGAATCGAGCTTGTAAACATCACCGTAACTGATTTTTTCTTTATCGCGGTTTTCGCGGCCAGCAGTTATTTCGACATGCGTTGATTCTTCATTTCCACGCTGAACAATGCGCGTCGCTTTCATTGGTTTTACTTGCGAAATAACAGCGGTTCCTTCGTCAAAGGCAAAAGGAACGGGCGCGTTGGCGACGGAGGCGATATCAAAAGTGGACGTCTTATTTCCAGCCGCCTTTTCGGGCGCCTTTTCATTCGACTTTGTGCCGCCAGAGATCTCTGTTTTATCGTCGCCGCTTTCATCGTTTGCAAAAGGGATTTCTTGCTCCATAGGATCACCATTTAAGGGAATAGTGGTCTGCTCCCTTTTTTTGAGACCTTCGAGCTTCTTCATGAGTTTTGTTTTATGGCCCTTCATCAGCTCTAAATATCGGAATTAACTTCCATTCTATTTAGCAAAACTGACCATCTCTGCAAAAACCTAGGCGAACGTCACAGTCTGCAAAAACTTTTTGCGGCGTTGCTCGAGATCCTGAGGTGTCACTTCTACAAGACGACCTAGACCAAACTTTTCCACTGTAAAGCTGGCCATCACTGTTCCCTCAACCACCGCTGTTTTCAGCGTGTTAAAGTCGAAGCGGTTTTGCTGGCAGAGGTAACCAAAGCAGGCACCAGCAAAAGAATCACCGGCCCCAGTGGGATCAAAGACTCGTGGCACGGGGAACGCTGGCAAAATTCCCAGACCATCGGCGGTGCGAACCACCGAGCCATACTCCCCGCGTTTAATGAACACGCCTTTGAGGCCCATTTTGAGTAATTCTTCGGAGGCAGCGATGGCATTGGTGGTTTTTGTGAGCAATTTAGCTTCACCTTCGTTGATAAAAATTAAATGAATTTTAGAAATTAATTTTTTAAGCACGTCAATTTTTGAAGTGATCCAAAAGTTCATGGTGTCTGCCGCGATCAACTGCGGATTTTTAATTTGATCCAAAACCTGTAACTGCAATACCGGATCGATGTTTGCTAAAAAGACATGGGAGCTATTTTTGTAATCGCCAGGGAGTTCTGGATTGAAATGTTCAAACACATTCAAATCGGTTTGCAAAGTTTGCGCTTCGCTGAGGTCCCCTTCGTACTTGCCCTTCCAGTGAAAAGTTTTTCCTTCGCTCACCTTCTGGATTCCCTGAACATCAATATTCTTTCGGCTTTTTAAAACTTGCAGATCGTTATCGGTGTAATCACCGCCCACAACACCCACCACACGCACAGGGGCGTAGTGATGTGCGGCAATGGAGAAAAAATTGGCTGAGCCACCCAGGCTTTTTTCCACAGTGCCCTCGGGGCTTGAGATAGAATCGTATGCTAAACTTCCAACAACTAAAATTTCACTCATGGGGTCTCCTTGCTTAGCGAAGGCTGTTCGCCTTCGACCTACCCCAGAACTCCGGTTGCCACATCTTGGAACTGAGGTTTTTCTTTATACAATGAAGTTAATTGCCCGCAAGCTGCGAAAATGTCACGCCCCATTGTTCGACGAATCGTGGTATGAATATTTCGGTCGAGCAGGTATTTTTGAAACTCATAGGCCACTTGCGAGGCAGGGCGCGTAAAGCCCGAATCAGGATGCTCATTAAATGGAATTAAGTTCATCTTGCAAGGTACATTTTTAATCAACTGATACACTTCACGTGCGTGCTCAATGCGATCATTGACACCTTTAAGCAACACATACTCAAACGTGACTCGGTCGCGCGCCTCTTGGGTGTGCTCTACGCAGGCTTTCATAAGTTGTGCGAGGGGATACTTTTTATTAATCGGCATGATCACATCGCGAATGGCATCGTTGGGGGCGTTTAAACTCACCGCCATACGCACTCGCGCTTTTGTCACTAACGGCATTTGCGGCACTAAGCCTGATGTAGACACGGTGATTTTTTTGCGCGAAAAATTAATACCTCGAGAGTCATGCAAAATTTCGATGGCTTTAAATACATTTTCAGTATTATCCAAGGGCTCGCCCATTCCCATGAATACAATGTTCGTCACACGCACGGGGTCCACAAGCTTCGCGGCCACCTGTAAAAACTGACCCACGATTTGTTGTGTGCTTAAACGCTTTTTGAGTTTTTGTTTGCCCGTAAAACAAAATTGGCAGGCCATGTTGCAGCCCACTTCAGAAGATACACACAACGTGTTGCGGTCGTCGGCGGGTATTAAAACCGACTCAACTGTCATCCCATCGCCCACATCAAATAAAAATTTTTGTGTTCCATCTTGGCTGATACGATGTTCAACGATGGCAGGAAGCTCGAAGGAAAAAATATTGGGAACTTCGGCGCGGAAGCCTTTGGCCAGATTGCTCATTTGCGCAGGATCAAAAACCCGGCGTTCGTAGGCCCATTTAAAGATCTGCTGAGCACGGTATTTCTCTTTGCCATGGCCCTGAAGCACCTGTTCGAGATCGTGGAGATTGCAGTTAAAGAAATTCACTTTTTCCATTGGGGCTTGTGTATAACACAGCTCGCCATCAAATCAAAGGCGAAGTGC
>JAYUKO010000241.1:0-3138 GCA_043764415.1 Bdellovibrionales bacterium
TTTTTTGGTAAAAACGTCAAAAGCATTATTTTTTTTACAAAACAAATTGTGTCGCAGGATTTTTTTAAAATGGAGCATGACAGACGAAGTGGTTCAAAACGGCAGTTAGAGTTCGTCGCAACTTTGATTTTTTTAAAGGATGGTTTTGCGCGGCGTTAGTTGAGCGGAGCAAATCCCCAAGACGCAAGGATCTCCGCTTCGTTTTCTGCGGACGTTGTCTTTTTAAACTTTGCGCCGGAGACACCTTTCACACGGCGTTCGCACTCGGCCCAGCTGGAGTGGCGCTGGGCCTGACCATTCACCACACTTAAGTAGGAGTGGGCCGCAGCTTTTGCAGTGCTCGACTTCATGGCGGGAACGGACGTGTCGTCGGGAATGTCGTGCGGGTTCCATTCGTATTGTAAGAGAGGTCCAGTATAAAGTTCGACCCAGGCATGTTTAGAAAAAGCCACAGCGATCTGATCGCAGCGCTCGTTGCCGGGGGTCCCCTGATGTCCGCGAACATAATGCCACTCGATTTTTTGTCGGCCACGGGCTTCAACAATTTTTAAAAGTTGTTTCCATTGTTCGGTGTTAGCTACGGGTTCGTTTTGTGAATTCTTCCAACCGCGGCGGAGCCATCCCCAAATCCATTCAGTGATTCCGCGGATCACGTAAGTGGAATCTGTAAAGACAAGAACTTCTTGCGATTGGCCGCGCACAAAATGCAACGCCGAGATCACTGCTTCCAATTCCATTTTATTATTTGTGGTCTGACTTTGATGCTCGCCAAGCTCGCGAACCTGGCCATCGGGAAAACAAACAATGGCACCCCAGCCGCCGGGACCTGGATTCCCAGAGCAGGCTCCATCAGTATGGATTACAATTTTGTCTTTAAAGTTCATGTATTCACAGTTATAGTCTTTTTATGGAAAAACATCCAATTATCTTTTTTGATGGCTACTGCGGACTGTGCAATGGATTTATTGATTTTGTGATGGAGAGGGACAAAAAAAAGTTATTTCGTTACGCAACTCTTCAAGGAAAAACCGCAACTCGACTTTTGCAAAAAGAAGATATTGAAAATTTAGATTCAGTGGTCCTCTTCATGGACGAAAAAACCTATAAAAAGTCCAAGGCGGTATTCAAAGTGTTTACAGTGCTCGGTGGAGGATGGAAAACGTTATCAGTTTTTGATTTTTTACCGCTGGGGTTAAAAAACTTTGGTTACGATCTTGTGGCGAAATATCGCTATGCCATATTTGGAAAGCGCGAAGTGTGTCGATTGCCAACGCGCGAAGAGCGCTCGTACTTTTTAGAATAACTAAATCCCTAGACGATAATTTCCAGCGGCAGTGCATGGTGGTTATATAAACTGCTCATGCTCATTCCATAGGCACCGGCATCCAAAATAGCCATCCAATCTTCTTCTTGCGGAGTAAAAAGCCATCGATCCTGGCCCAGTACATCGGAAGACTCACAAATCGGACCCACAACATCGTAGATTTTTTGTTGCGCATCAGTGCGCGCCTGCAGCGGATTGATACGGTGGTGGGCTTTGTAAAGAGCGGGGCGCAAAAGATGATGCATCCCTGTGTTGAGGATCAAAAAGTTTTTGTGGCCGTTGAACTTAATATATTCCACCTGTGCACAAAGAGCTCCCGCGCGAGCCACAAGCCAGCGCCCTGGCTCCATCAAAACTTTTAATGGTGAAGCTTTTAAAATTTCCACCACCTGTTTGCCGAGGATATCAATCAGTTGCAATTCCTTGGTTTCGTCGTCGGTAAAGTAATCAATGCCAAGGCCTCCACCGATATCAATGGTACTGAGGTTCATTCCTTGTTCGAGAAGCCGCTGGCTGCATTTGAGCAGACTTTCCACGGACTTCACCATAGGGTTAATGTCGCGAATCTGTGAGCCGATATGGGAGCTGAGACCGCGGAGCTCCACCCACTGTGGTTGTGCTTTGATTAAAACAACGGCCTCGTCCAATTGTTGCTCTGAGATGCCAAACTTGTTTTCGCGAAAACCAGTTGTGATGTAAGGATGTGTGTCCACAGGAATGTTCGGATTGATGCGAATGCCGATAAAAGCCTTTTTTTGTAAACGCGTCGCCATGGAAATCACTCGACGCAATTCTTCAAGACTTTCGATGTTAATTTGGAAAAAGTTTTTTTGCAGAGCCAGTTGCAACTCGTCTTTCGATTTAGCCACACCCGAAAAAATAATTTTATTTGGCGAAAAGCCCTGTTCGAGCGCGATCTGGGCTTCGCCGCCCGAAACCACATCGACGCCAAAATCATTGTCCTTAAAGATTTTTAAAATTCCAGCGTTGGAGTTGGCTTTGAGAGCGTAATGGATTTGTGGTGAGCAGGCAGCAAACGCGGATTTCATATGGGCAATGCGTTTTTGAATGGAGTGAGAATTGTAAACATAGGTGGGGCGATTTATCTTAAGAAAATCCTTCAGTGGGGCCCAACCACTAGCCGTAGAAAAACCAAAATGCGCTCCGTTGTAGGAATAGCTAGTGATCATGGAGTGTCGAGTTTAAATTCGGCGTGCAGACCACGCACAGCTTCTTCCAGTCTTTGCCGAGGAATAACACCACTCATTTTAATGTCTGAGGTGGTTACCATATGAAGTTCGATGCCTTTTTTGGAAAGTACATCGAAAAATCGTGCGGCCACGCCGGGATGAGATCGCATGCCCACGCCGACGATGGAAACTTTAGCTACATCTTTTAAAACGAGAATTTCGCTGGTTGGCGGAACGATTTGTTTAAGGATCAGTTGCCCTTCGGCTAAATCTTCGTCGGAGATCGAAAAGGCAATTCTTTGGCCGCGGGCCCCTTGGGCTTGCGCGATAATGTCGACCACAACCTCTCTATTTGAGAGTTCTTTAAAAAGGCGGGTCAAAAAATCCACTCCGTTCGGTGCCGGTTCGGCGCCGAGAACGACGATCTTTGCATCGTGGGTAATTGCAGAAACAACAGGAGCTTCCATGGCGGTGACCTCACTTTGAATCCAAGTTCCTTCGACTTCAGAGAACGTCGAGCGAACATGAATGAGTACATTGTATTTTGCGGCGATTTCAACACAACGAAAATGCAGCACTTTCGATCCAAGGGCGGCCATTTCCATCATTTCTTCGTAATTTAAA
>JAYUKO010000242.1:0-3129 GCA_043764415.1 Bdellovibrionales bacterium
CTACTGTGGAGGAATTACCTTGGCAAATATTAAGTCAGCCGAAAAGCAAGCACGTCAGGCTCTTGTAAGAAAAGACCGCAACCAAAAAACAAAAAGTGCTGTTCGCACTGCTGAAAAAAAGCTACGCACAGCAATCGCCACTGGTGATAAGGCCGCAAAAGTCGCAGCCCTCAGTGCTTTTTCAAGCGCCATCGATAAAGCCGCTCAAAAAGGCGTTTACAAACGTCAAACGGCGTCTCGTAAAATCGGCCGCATGAGCATCCAAGCCAGCAAATAGGTACCAAGTACCTTTTCCGTGAGCCTATTGGTTCTCACGGAACGTAGATGTGGGAGCCACATAGCTCCTTCTCAATTGTCAGATCTACGACCTGCCTTCTATATTCTTTACAAGTCCCATTTCAATGAGCACCCGTTAAAGATAAATTCGTAGCAACCTTCACAAACGCTGAAGTCACTATGTCTGCGGGAGCAATCAATGCGCACTTTCAATTTTTTACTCGCCCTTCTTATCTCAACGTCGGTCTTTGCAGGAGACCTTTCGTTTTCAGGCGTTTTTCCAGAGTTTGCAAAACTGAATATTACTGCCAACGTGGAAAAGAAAGACTCCAAAAAGTTTGCCGAATTCAGTTACCACCAGGACCGTTATTATCTTTCTGTCTCGCTCGGAAAGGTTTCGCAAACTCACTTCGACTCTCTCCACGCCTATTACGGCGCGCGCTCTCAAGTGGCCTACGACAGCCAACACAACTACGATTTGAGCGATTTCCTCCCGCCGAGCATGCAAGCTGTGATCAACCAGAGCTTCGCCCCCATTTTTCACAACACCGATGGCTTGTATTCGCAAAAATACGAATATCTTTTCGATACCGACAGCGGCATGGATCTATGGGCTCTTCGAAAAAATGGCTTAAGTACCGTGACTAATTGCTGGAATACCACCTTCGAAAATTTAAATGCTATTTTGTTTAACAAACAAACTTACAGACTCACAGTACCTTCTCGCTGGACTGCCAACGACGAAGTGGACCTCGTTTCTCAATCCATCGCCGAAGACGATGTGCAATTGTGGGACATGCTGGTGATTCGCCAAAAATCCAGTGTTGCTGAAGACGGGGCAATGCTTATGCACACGGCTATTTTTTTGAATAAAAATGTGGTCTTCGAAAAAACCGACTCTTCTGAAAACGATCCTTACCGTATGTCATTAGTGAAAGATGTTCTCGCCAAATACAAAGAAATTTTTGGTGAGCAGCTGGTTGTTGAATACCGCCGAGTCTCTCAGCCGTTTCTCGAAAAGGAATACTTCGTACAGGATCCGATGATTCTAGAATTGATCAAACAACAAGACGCCTCAGTGAATACAAGCTTTATTGCCGCTGGTTGTGAAACAGGTCTCGGTGGCGGCTGTGATATGTTCCTCACGACGGTTGTTCCTACAGAAATTATTATTTACAAAAAGACAGGGCGTGGAATTCTTAAAGGTCCAAAAAATGTTTTGGATCGTTTTTCGCCGCTCTAGCGGCAGGTTTGCAGAACAAAATTTTCTAACCAAATATGCGACGACATGGGCGACGACTTCAGCGCTCTGTCGGTATCGACCAACGCCTTAAACGCATTTTCGATTTTCTTTTCGCTCCAACCACGGGCTTGGCTTTCGTACTCTTGCAAAAAGTACGGAGACACTCCCACCTTGGCTGCCATTTGTGGACCCCGTAAGCCTTCGCGCTGCGCTTTGCGCACAGCTCGTAGAATTCGCACGTGCCGTGAAACCAGCGCAAGAATTCCCACTTCATTCTGGCCATGCGACAACAACTGAGAGAGGCAAAGCAGTGCTCGCGCCTTGTCGCCTTCACCGATGGCGCGGGCCAGATCGAAAACCGATTGCACTTTAATTTTCGAAACAACTTCGATCACGTCTTTTACAAGAATTTGATTTCGCTCGCCGATATACTGCGACAGCTTGATCACTTCGCCTTCAAGATCCTTCAACTGACTGCCAACAAACTGATGCAATAACTGAATCGCATCGGGCTCTAGAGTCACTCCGCATTTTTGCGCCATGTACTGAATCCAACTGGGAACTTGATTGTCGTAGGGCTTTTTAAACTCCAGAGCTTCGGTTTTTTCGAGGAGAAGCTTGTGGGCTTTTTTTCGTTTATCCAGAGTGCGCGCTGTTAGCACTACGACTGAGGACTCTGAGGGGTTGCCGATGTAGCTGGTTAAAACTTCCCAGTCGGCTTCTGTCCATTTTTCAATTCCCTTCACGATCACCAAGCGTCGCGTGGACATCATGGGCAGAGTTTCGGCCACATCAAAAATTTGCGACGTCGGAGTTTCCTTGGCGTAATAAGAATCGTAATTGAAATCCCGAGTGCCACCATCGAGGACCACATTTTCGAGCACGCGCAGGGCCTCTTGAACGAAAAATTCTTCTTCGCCAAAAAATAGATAGATTGGACGAATCTGGGCTTTTAATGTTTTTTCAAAAGACGAAAGTTGAAACTCCATTTAAAAATTCTCCGTCATATCCGACATCACTTCGGCCGCCATATCCTTAGCGATCATTTTCATCACTTGCCGACGGGCGCTTTGATTGTAAATGGGGTTGGCGGTGCTGAGGCCTAGCACTCTTAACTGTGGTGCTTTGTAGTTTCGTTCCCCGAGGATCTGCCCCTGCCATAATTCTTTATTTTGTTTATCCAGTAATCTAAAAACCACGTTCACGTGGGTTTGATATTCCGAAATCAAACTTCGATTTTGCTCTTTTTGCCCAGGCACCGTTTCAAAATTCACCGCCGATTTACCCAGATAAGATACCGCATGAATCACCGCTTCTAAAACCACTTCGGCGTTGCCCTCGGTGGTCACCGTGGCCACGCCTGTGCGCGCCAGCTCCTGAATACACGCATTGGTAAAGTCGGATTCAATACCCACTTCGTGCGTTCTATTTTCGAAAATTTTTACATGGATTTTTTGATGGCCACCGGGAAGCTGCCTTTGGTGGGGTCCAAAGCGATAGGCGCAGGAGCACAGGCTCATACAGAATAAAAGTAACATCGCTTTTTTCATGCTCAAATAAGCTACCTTTTGACTTTTGCGCTTTCAAGGCAGAAATTAAAAAAATGAATG
>JAYUKO010000243.1:0-10767 GCA_043764415.1 Bdellovibrionales bacterium
AAAAAGTTTTTGGACGACATCGAGCTGTGATTCGCCAAATGAGCGGAGTTTATGGAGCAGAAATGGCTAAGAACAAGCAAGATGTGGACGCTTTAAGAAATAAAGTCGATCTGCTGAGAAAAAAAATGGGACGGGCGCCGCGATTATTAATTGCTAAAATGGGGCAAGACGGCCACGACCGTGGACAAAAAGTCATTGCCACCGCTTTTTCCGATTTTGGTTTTGATGTCGATATCGGCCCGCTTTTTCAAACTCCACGTGAGGTGGCCAAACAAGCCGTGGAGAACGATGTTCATATTGTTGGAGTGAGCAGTTTAGCCGCCGGGCATTTGAGCCTTGTTCCCGAATTACAAAAAGAGTTAAAAATTCTCGGTCGTACAGACTTATTGATTGTGGTTGGTGGAGTGATTCCGCCGTCTGATTACGAGGCTCTTTACGCCATGGGCGTCCATGAAATTTTTGGCCCGGGAACGGTTTTGACCACAGCTGCCCTCAAATTATTGGAAAGACTCGATCAATGACTGGACCAATAAACGTCGCTCTGGAACTGATCGAGCAAATAAAAACCGGCAGTCGCTTGGCTTTAGCAAAAACTATAACTCTTTTAGAAAGTGACCGCCGCGACGATCAAATCGTGATTGATGAATTGGTACGCCATTTGATTCAAGAGACAAAAAATATATCAACCATTCGCGTTGGCATTACGGGCCCGCCGGGAGCTGGAAAAAGCTCACTGATTGAAAAGATAGGTCTCGAATTTATTAAAAAAAATCACAAGGTAGCAGTTCTCGCCATTGATCCCTCCAGTGAAATTACAAAGGGAAGTGTTTTGGGTGATAAAACACGAATGGAAGAACTGTCGGCCAGCGACAGTGCGTTTATTCGACCGTCACCAAGCCGCGGCCACCTGGGCGGAGTGAGCGTAGCCACTCACGATGCAATCAAAGCGTGCGAGCTTGCAGGTTACGATGTGATTTTAGTTGAAACGGTGGGTGTCGGGCAGTCGGAGTCGCAAGTTGCCGACCTGGTGGACGTTTACACGCTGGTCGCATTGTCGGGAACGGGTGACGATTTACAAGGTATCAAACGTGGCATTTTAGAAAAAGTTGATTTTGTTTTAGTTAATAAATACGACGGGGAAAATAAAATTCCAGCCCAACTCGCAGAAAAGCAGTTGAAGTCGTCGCTGCATATTCTTCGGCAATCGGAAATCCCGGTTCTGCTAACGAGTGCTGTGTACGATCTCGGTATCGGGGAATTTTGCAGTTGGATCGAAAATTTTAGTAAATCGTCCACTCCACAGATCAACGACAAACGTCAAAAGCAAGAATCCCTGTGGACCTATCATTACATTGATCAGTTCCTTCGTCGAGAGATGGAGTTTCGCCTCGAGACCAACAAAGGTCTTGCTCAAGACATTCAAAAGATCGCAAGTGGCAGCAAAAACCCTCGCGATGTGGCTCGAGCCTTTGTGGGAGACCTACTTAAGTAGGTGTTCGCTCCTTCGGGAACTCGCTTTCATTGCGTCTGTTTTTTGTACCACTTAGACTATAAAGATGAAGTTTCTTCGAGTTCTTTGTCTACTTTTTATTGTATTTTCCCTCGCAGTTTCCTGCACCACCAACGAATCTGAGAATGATGGTTTTGAAGACGAAATGGATTCTGAACTCGAGGGAGCAGAAGATGCAGAGAGCCCCACTGATGTGGCCGAGGACGCTTCGACCGACAGTAACGACGGCGCAGAGGAAGACGCCGACAAAAACAGCGACGAAACTGCGGACGAGGATTCGGAAGATGCAGATTCGGTGGATGCTGAAGATGAGGATTTTTTAGCGGAAGATTCGGAATCCCCAGCCACGGATACTGACAAACTTGAAGAAAAAGATTTAAAAAATGAACTCGAAAAAGAAAACCTAGCCACGGTAACACCACCTCCCGAGGGAGCGCCGGCGGGAAGCCCGCCACCCGTGCCGGTGGATCCGCTGGCCCAACCAGATTCTATGGCAACTGCCGGAGGCAACCCAGCGGATGTGTCGAGCGCTGCCGCGGTTCAGGAACCGCCGTCCCAGTTCTCGTCGGATGGTTTCGAAGTTATCAATCCCCCAGTGCCCCAAGAAGATCTTGGGGTATCGGATCCGCTCGTTGCAGAAGTGGATCCGCCACTTCCCTCAGTGAAAGCGGCACAAGAGATAGTACCGCTTGCCAAAATTAATAAGGATCCCTTTTTTCGCAACGAGCGTTTAATGAACTCGGTATACGTGGTTCGTCCCAATGAAGACTTGGCGATTATAAGTCAGAAAATTTACAACGAAGACAAAACAAGTCAGCTTTTTGCCGACAATCCGCATCTTTCAAAGGGCATCGAAACGGGCGACAAAGTTTATTATATGTCGCCGAATCGTCCCGAAGATAAGAGAGCCATTTTAACTTACTTCGAAGATAATAAAATGGCTCCTCAGTACTACCTCACCCGCAAGGGAGACGACATCAAAAAAATTGGACGTGAGGTTTTAGGTCACGAAGATGGTTGGAAAGAAATATGGGCCACTAACGATACCTTGCAAACGCAAGCGCAGTTGCCTTCTGGTTTAAAAATACGTTACTGGAGTGGCACCGAGCCAAAAGCCTTTGATCCCGCATCCACGACGCTCGCGTCCTCGGGAACAGAGACCACAGGTGCAGGTGTCGTAAATGACAAAGAGTCTGCTCCTCCGCAACCAGAAACTTTGCCAGAGATTCCACCTTCGCCCGAGCCCATAGCAATGAGCAGCGAAGATCCCAGCATGTCCAACTCCAGTGCGCCCATCTCGTCTGATCAAATGCCGTCAATGCCAGTGTCCGGCAATGTGCCCACGGTTCAAGCGGCCGACGATTCGATTTTAACTGTGGCGGCGATTGCATTGATTGCCATGGCAGTATTGGGAATCGTTGCGATTCAAATTAAAAATCGTCGCTCGCAAAGCTCTTCAATGCCGCCGAGTTTGGAATTTACGAAAGTCTAATTTTCGTCAGTTAGTCGTTGCTCCGTCGCCAGAGAATCTCAATTCGTTGCCTTTTTTTACAAAGGAACGTGTGGGAAGTAACTCGCCCCGCTGCCAGTCGGGGGCTGCGCCCTGCTTATTGAGCCATGATAAAAATTCCCGTTCGGGACCTTGGCAGTAAAGCCAACGGACCTTTCCTTTTTCAATCAAAGGATCTCCGACAATGCGCCCCTGATCGCGCAATAGCGGGGGCGTTTTACTGGCGAGAAGATAAGAAAAAGTGAGCGTATTATTTTTAATGGGCAAATGTTTCTCGATCTTCTGAAACCATTCCGGTTGCTCCCAGTGCGTTCGATCATGACACCAATCTTTTTTTGACTGAGTGAGAAGAGGACAGGCTTCCTGGTGCGTGCAGGGTGCCCAGATCGTGTAGCCTCGGTCGATCAGTTGCGAGCGGAGTTGCATTAATTTTCGGCCTTTGTCGCCGGTGGAGGGCTCGATGATCATGATTTCAGCCAAATTCCAAAACCACAGCGGCGGTTCGAGCAATTCGTTAAGTGAATAGGAGAAAGCAGCGCAGGTTTTTGCCGCCATTGAAGGAGACCACTTTTGCAGCGGTGACGGCGAAAAATACTTCGTAAACAAATCCAGTGCTTTTTGCGACTGATCGAGGGCGGCATAGGATTTTTTGTGGCCCCACCAAGGGGATTGCAGAAGGGCTTGGTGTGTGGGGCCAAGGCCAACGCCGTAATCCAAAAATATTTCAGCGGAGTTTGGAAACTGGAGAGAATGGGCCTCGTCGAAAACCCTTTGGTTACGGATGAAGTTTAGCGGCAAAAAATAGGCAAGTTGCGCGGCTACACAATCGGGATCGTTCCAAGGTGTGGTTTGCCGTGTTTGCTGATAGTGGTCGGACAGTTTGAGAACGCACTTGGCAATTTTTTGCGGCTCTGCGAGAGAATACCCCAAACTTTCGAGAGCCTTTTGAATTTTCTCTTGAAATTCCTGAGTTAAGCTATATTTCTTGATCACAGCATTTTTTAACGTGGAGAGAAACATTATGCCAGCTAAAAAAACAGCCCTAAAAAAAATAGCCCTAAAAAAAATAGCCAGTAAAAAAACGATGGCCGTCAAGTCGAAGGCGAAGCTGGCAAAAGAATCCGCTGTGGAGAGCTCTCTCGTCGGAAAAAAGATTCCAGCGTTCAACCTGGCGATGACAGGGAATCAAACTATCACTGCCTCCGACCTCAAAGGTAAAGTCGTCGTGATTTTCTTTTACCCTAAAGACAACACGAGCGGTTGCACGGCGGAGGGCGAAAACTTTCGCGATGAATATTTAAAGTTTAAAAAGAAGAGTGTGGCTGTTTACGGCGTGTCGCGCGATTCGGTCAAATCCCATGAGGGTTTTAAAGCGAAGTTTCAGTTTCAGTTTGATCTTATTAGCGATCCCGAAGAATTACTGTGCAAAATCTTTGATGTGATGAAAATGAAAAGTATGTACGGTCGCCAGTATCTTGGTTTGGATCGCAGCACCTTTGTGGTACAAGATGGTAAAGTGATTCGCGAATGGCGCAGTGTAAAAGTACCGGGTCATGTGGCCGAGGTGTGGAGCTTTGTCGAAAAGCTCTAAGCGATCGCCCTCGGGTTGAAAAATTACAGCGTTTGCTGCAGTGTTGATTCCACCCAGTGGATTTTATAATTCAACTCACTGACGGTTTCCATCGACGAAATGGAATTCTTGCCAACAATAAACGTGAAATAGTTTTCAGTTTCGGGATCACCAATCGCAATTTTGACAAAATCTTTAGATTCGAAGTAGGTGGCTTTGTCGAAAAGTAAGTTATTAATACGAACTTGCTGAGTGGCCACATACTGAACCAAATTATCGCCCTCAAACTGCGTAGTCAGAGAATGAACCGCGCCAAATGTAACATCGCGAGTTTTGGGGGTGAGCAAATTGACTAAGAATTCCGATTCAACGTCCGCAGAAAGCAGTTGTTGCTGCCCTTGAAAAACGAAGTGTCCCTCCAGGCCATGGGCCAACGGAAGCGCCGCTGACAGAGCGAGTAACAGTTTTCCGAGTGACGGACCAAATATGGTCCCTAAAACGATTGCTATCATCAAGCTCCCCCCTACCTTTTTCTATTGCATGCAAAAATACGCCTTTGGTCAAGGGAATTGTCAGGATTGTGTTAAGGAGAGCTTATTGGTTAATCATTAGACCTATTCTTTGGTCGTATATCTTTTGTGTTAAGCGTCAGATAGATTAAATAAAAGCAGGGGGTTCCATGAAGTTAGCTCAGTTTTTAATAGCGGGAAGTTTTTTATTGTTGGTGGGATGCAGCAGTTCACCCTCCGGCAAAAGAGACATTGCTAACGTGCCGTCTATTCCAGCTGAATGTTCTTTACCTGCGGCCAATATTATCCAAAGAGCAGAATCCACTGTGGCCACGGATGCCACGCTTTTGAGTGCTCAGTTGACCTGCCATCAAGGAGTCGTAGCGCTCAACACCATTCATCCCAATGGACGCGCCATCGTGTTTACCTTGCCGTCCGCAGGTCAGACGGGTAATGCGATTTTCGTCTCGAAAAACGAACAGGGCACGGTCACAAATACCAATGCCATTACCTTTCCAGCAGCAAACAACGTGGCCAACCAAAACCGTTTGCGCTTGGCTTTTAATGATTTTTCCATCGACTACCGTTTCGACCTGGCCAACCTTACGAGTCTTAGAGAGACCTGCAGCCGTTTAAACAAACCTGTTACGGTAAGTGGCACACCTGCTGCTGGGGAAACGTGCCAGATGAATCATCTCACAAGTTCTCCCATCACCCGCTTTTCGCATAACGGAACAACACTCAATCCAAGAGTGACCTATTCATGCGCGGGCCTCGAGCCGCGATATAAATTGTCTCTCACTTCGGGTGCGGTCACTGAAGAAGTAGAGCTTGGGGCTGTGGATGGAAATACACCCAGCGAAGTTGTGTTTCGTCGCACAGATCGTAATCGCACGGGAAGTGATGCTGTAAGTGCTGTAAAAGGAACCCATCAAAAGAATGTTTTTGCCGAAAACCGCTTAGCCATCCAAGCGCGTGGGCAAAACTTTTTGGTGGAATTCAATCCAGAGATGTTAGCAAGGCACCAACAGTGGTGTGCCATTGGCGGGCAAGTTGTCGAGACAGTTCCAGCGCCAGCAGCGCCACAAACGGCTCCAGCCGTTGAGACTCCCGTCGCCGACCCAGTGATTTTGCAATAGTCCCGTCATCCTGAGCGCAGCGAAGGACCTAATACTGAAAGCGCAGCTTCTTTTTGAGATCTTGTGGGAGTTCAGGAAGCTGTGATTTGGGAATCAAAAAAGTGCTCAAGTTAAATAAATCTGTGAACACTTTATGTTTGTCGGCCGCGGCTGCCAAATACTTGTGACCCGAAGAGCCACCGGTTCCCATTTTCGCACCTAACATTCTGTGGGCCATCTGGGCATGGCGCTGCCGCCACTGTGTGAAGTTTTCGTCGATGTTTTGTAAACAGGTGATCAAATGGAATGGGGCCTGCAGAAGGGGCTCATCGCGATACAGCTGGACAAATAAGGCTGCTTGCAGGGCTTTGTGACTCAAGCGCCACAAACCGTTGTCCTGCATCTTCTTATAAGCCTGTTCGTCAAAAATAGCCTGGAAGCTTTCGCGTGAGGATTGAATGCCCGAGAGATGTTGTTCTTCGCTGGCTTTGTCGAGCTTCGCATCTTTCACGGCCGTCTCGTTTTCGTCGAACATCGTATTTACTTTTTCGCGGTAGCTTTGCCAAAAATTGAAAGTGTCGGTGGAAATAAATGGAGTGCGTTCCAACCATTTTTCTAAACACTCAAAAAGATTCGGCGACGCTTCTGCTTTAGCCACAACGGGCTTTTCATGCTCCGCCAGTAAGTTCTTATAATCTTCATTGTTAAACTTAAGTCGACGAATAAGACCCAGTTTGTTTTCGATCAAACGGAACTGGTGACTTTGAAAGCCTGAGGCGGGGTATAAGAACTCACGAAATTCTAGAAAGTCCATGGGAGTCATGGTTTCTAAAACATCCACTTGTTGAATCAAAAGTTTCTGAATTTCGATGATCCGTTGAAAGCGACTGACCATTTTTAGCATATGGCCTTCGTCGATGCTCGGTTGAGAAAACAATGCCAGAGCGCTGTCGATTTCCCAAAGAATTTGTTTAAACCAGAGTTCGTAAACCTGATGCACGATCACGAAAAGCATTTCGTCATGGGCGGGTTTTCCGAACTCCACGCTTTTGGGGTGTTGCAAATTAATGATCTGATCAACTCTCAGATATTCGGCGTAATTGACCTTGGGATAAGGTTTTTTCATGATTCACCTCTAGATAAGAGTGTTTTAAGCTTTGCGGCAAAGAGGTCAATCTCTTCTTGGGTTGTACAGAACGATGTCATGAGGCGGCATTCAAAAGTCAGCTCATCCCAGACGTAAAAAAAGAACTCTTCGCGAAGTGGCTTCACAAGATTTTTGGGAATACAGCAAAAAACGGCATTGGACTGCACCGGGTAGTTGGGCACAAGGAAGGGGGAGATTTTTTCCGCAAGGTTGCGCGCCAGTGCGCACTGATGGGTCGCGATTTCGTGCCACAGGGTGGTTTCGAGATAAGCTAAAAACGCTTTTGCAATAAAGCGAGTTTTCGAAGGGAGTTGCATGGCTTGCTTGCGTAAAAATTTAAAATCTTGATTCAATTGAGGATTCATAACTACAACCAACTCACCAAAGAGTAGACCATTTTTAGTTCCACCCACGCTGGCAACGTCGGCGTATTTTAAAAGCTCTGCAAAATCACATTGCAGATGCACGCAGGCATTTGCGAGGCGGGCGCCATCAATATGCAGAAAAAGTTTTTCTCGATCGCAAATATCTCGCAATGCTTTTAGTTCTTCCAACGTGTAAACAGTGCCGAACTCGGTGGGTTGGGTGATGGAAATCATTTTGATTTGGCTGGCGTGCTGATCGCCACGACGAATCAGATAATTTGCAATTTCCGAAATTGGAATTTTACCATCGCGGTGAGGAATGGAAATAAGTTTTGCGCCGACAAATTTTTCGGGGGCGCCACACTCATCCATATTAAGATGGGCAATATCGGCGCAAAGCACCGCCTGATGTGAACGCACCGCCGACGACAAAGCTAAGACGTTGGCGGCAGTGCCGTTAAAGACCACGTGTGAGTCGACGGCTTTCCAGTTTTTTTGAATCCATTTTTTTAATTTTGTAGAGTCTTCGTCGGTGTCGTAACTTGGCGCATATTTTTCGGTGGCAGAAAGTTGCGGCGAAAACATACTTGCAAGGATTTGTGGATGAACTCCAGAGTGATTATCGCTGCCAAAGCTGATCTTAGACATGCATAAAATGATGCAGCAAAAGAGCGGCAAGTTTGGAGGTTCGATCGTCAATATCGATTGGTGGGGATACTTCGTAAATGCCAAGGCTGCGAATATCGAGGCGTTTCTTTAACAAACCCAGCAAAGTCATAAAGCCATTGGGATCAAAACCCGTCGCCCAGCTTTGACTGCAACCTGGTGCCCAGGCGTTGCTAAAGCCATCGATATCAATGCTGAGATAGGTGGGACGTTTTTGAATCAACAGTGGTGCTAAGCGACTGTAAAGATTTTGCCACCAGCTGCTGTCGGTTGAAAGCTCGTCAAAAAAGTAAACGTGGGGTGTTTTTCGCAACAACCACTCCACATGATGAGGACTGTTGCACTGCCGTTGAATGCCAACTTCGACAAAATCAAATGCCGGAAGTGAGCTATCGGTGAGCAAACGATAGAACGGTGTGCCACTGGACAAGCCCTGATCGGTGGAGCGCACATCCAGATGGGCGTCAAAATTGATGACTAGAGGTTTATACTTTTCGTTTTGGCAGCTGAGTAAAAATCCAGCCCCATCCGAGTAGCCGTAGTCATGACCACCACCCAAGCCAACCCATGTTGAACGAGCTTTTAAATTTTTAAGGGATTCTTCTTTAGCAAGTTGATGTCGCTGCTCCAGGGTTCCCGTGATTTTCAGATTTCCAATATCCGAAATGGTATAAGTGGGAGTTAGCGATGTCGGCGTGGTTTTGTAGAAGTACTTACGAATCGTGTCGGGAGCGAGCTTTGCGCCAACGCGACCGCCGTTAATTTGAATACCCTCGTCATCCGGGTATCCAGCAATCACATAGCGCTGCAGGCTGGGGTCGTCCGTTGTGTTGACGAATTCACCAAGACGCGGGTCTTGCGTCTTGGTGGAGCGAAAGAAAAGCTCTGGAGAGCAGGGTACAAAACTCTGAGAATGGAGTTCAAACTTCATAAGTTACTTCAGTTGTTTTGCAGCAAAGTCCCAGTTTACTAATTTCCAAAAAGCTTCGATGTAAGTGGGGCGAGCGTTGCGATAGTCGATGTAATAAGCATGTTCCCATACGTCGCAGGTTAAAAGAGGCGTTTGGTTTTTTGTCAGCGGGCAGCCGGCATTTGCAGTTTGTTCGATGGTTAAAGTGCCATCGGGATTTTGCACAAGCCATGCCCAGCCACTGCCAAATTGTGTTTGCGCAGCGGCCGTAAATTTTTCTTTGAATGTCGCAAAGGAACCAAATGTTTTTGTGATAGCTTCGGCTAGCTTACCTGTGGGTTCGCCGCCGCCTTTGGGTTTTAAGCAATTCCAATAGAACGTATGATTGTAAACTTGAGCGGCGTTATTAAAAATTCCACCTTGTGATTTTTTAATAATTTCTTCGAGGGTCATGGATTCGAATTCTGTTCCTTTGACTAAATTATTAAGATTCGTCACGTAGGCATTGTGATGCTTGCCGTAGTGGTACTCGATGGTTTCTGGAGAAATCGTCGGAGCGAGTGCATCTTTTGAATAGGGAAGTTCGGGAAGAGTAAAAGCCATTGGGGCCTCCTTTAGATAGTTTTGAATGACCTCCAATATAAAACGATCTTATTGAAATGCAAATGAATAACAGTTAAAAATATAATATTTTATTGTTTTAAGATGCTGAATTTCATAGGAAATAACCGGTTTTAAGGAAGCTCCACGGCGCGCCAGTTGCGAAAGCTGATGAAACAGGGATATAAAGATGTCGGCGCAAGTCGCCATAACTAGGGGGGAATTATAATGAAAAAGTTTTTAGTTCTATTTTTATTTTCGGTTTCAGCTGCCACCGTACAAGCGAAAATTGACGGCGACGAAGCTTTAGCCATCGGCATTATCGGTTTTATTCTTGGTAAAATGCACCAGAAAAACAAAGACAAAAAAGATGACAACATCGTTTGGGAAAACAACGACAAGGTTGTTTTAAAACATGTGAACAACCAGTTGATCCTTGGAACTGTGGTTCTTAAGCCGTTTGGTAATACAGACTCTGTTTCGTTTCCAAAGTGTGATGTGAGTAAAAATGATCCTGTAAGAGCACTGCGCTTCCGTGTGAATCAAGCCAACGTTTATGTTCGCTCTGTACAGATCACTTACCAAAATGGAGATCGTGAAAACGTATCGGTTAACAGAAACTTTAGAGCGCAGGATTCATCTGATTGGTACAATTTGGCAGGTGATCAGCGCTGCGTAAGAGCCATCCGCGCAACTGGTGAGTCTTTATCCATCGGAAAAACGTGGCAAACACGCAACAGCGTACTCACCTTCATCGGCTACAAATAAGTATCAGGTAGAAGGTGCTCAGCGCCTTCTACGACTTTTGCCTAGTTCTCACGCTTTCAATAGACGTCGTCTCGCCCAAGGTCTTCACTTAAGA
>JAYUKO010000244.1:0-10745 GCA_043764415.1 Bdellovibrionales bacterium
GGCGGAGAAAGGCGGATTCGAACCGCCGGAACCGGTTTCCCAGTTCGGTTGTTTAGCAAACAACTGGTTTCAGCCACTCACCCATTTCTCCGAGATTTACGACTTCGATCAACATTGCCACAGCGGGCAGTAGCGATCAATAATTTTCCGGGAAAAGACGTCGCTCGATGGTTTCGATGACCGTATGTAAAATTATCATGTGGATTTCTTGGATGCGATCGCTGGTTTGGCCTGGAACAACAATGGAAAGATCACTGACGGCTTTTAAGGGGCCGCCCCCTTTGCCTAACAGAGCCACGGTGGAGATACCTAAAGCCTTTGCTTTTTCAAACGCGACGATCAGATTTTTCGAATTACCGCTTGTAGAAAGGCCGATCAGAATATCGCCTTTGCGGGCCAACGCTTCGAGTTGTCGGGAAAAAATATGCTCAAACCCGTAATCATTAGTCACGCAGGTCACATGGCTGGCATCGCCCAGAGCCAAAGCCCCCAGCGGGCGACGGTCTTTTTGGTAGCGGCCGGTGAGCTCTTCGGCAAAATGCATGGCGTCACAGTGGCTCCCACCATTTCCGCAGATAAATACGCTGGCATTGCTTTCGTAGGCCTTGATGAGCACTTGGCTAAAGGTCTCCAGAAGTCCCAAGGAACCTGGTTCGTTGAGGAACTGAGTGAGTAAAAGCGACGCCTCTTGCAGTGAATTTTGCCAGACTGATTTGGTATCTAATTGAGTGTTCATGGGCTCTTACAGTGCCAGAAAATCCTATAACTTTCCAGAGATAGCTTGATTTTGAATTTAAAAGCTTCTAAACCCAAAGCCTTGTCGATTTGTGCGGTCGTAGCTCAGCTGGATAGAGTACCAGACTACGAATCTGGTGGTCGCAGGTTCAACTCCTGCCGACCGCACCATTTACGTTTCAACCTGCGGACTAAAGCCTAACAATCTTTTTATTGCACGTGGACAGCTTTACAGCTTTAATTTTTTCTTGAATGATAGTTTTTGGAAAACAAAAAGCAAGTGAACGTAACCGTCAAATTTTAATGAGCGTGGGATTTGAAAAAAACGAGTCAACGGCAATTAGAGACTAACTCGAAGCTGGAAAAACTTTTCTCGGCGGCCCTCCAAGGAGACGAAGCGTCTTATCATGATTTTCTCACAGAAGTGTCGCAAATTATTCGTGTGTTCTTAGCGCGCATGCTCACCGGGAATGATAAATCGGATCTTATTTTGGAAGATTTAGTGCAAGAGGTTTTAATCACGATTCACAACAAACGCCATTTGTACAAAACGGGAATGCCACTGTTGCCCTGGCTCAAGGTGATCACACGCCACAGGCTCGTAGACTCAGTCCGCTGCTCCAAGCGAATTCCAGATTTAGTTGTGTTCGATGAAAATTTCACATATGCCATTGAGGAATCAATAGGCGTATCAACCATAGATACCGAAAGCCTTTTACAGCCGTTGGACGAGCGCCAATTAAAAGTTTTATTGATGGCAAAAGTCGACCAACTGTCCCACGCAGAGATTGCAGCTTCAACGGGAATGTCGATAGCTTCAGTAAAGGTTACTGTGCATAGGGCATTAAAAACTATTAGAAATGACTACAATGAAAGCAGATAGCACGTCACAACTGATTAAAAATTTAGCGGCACAAGTGGAAACTCCCAGTGAGTCTTCTCGTTGGCGTTCGTATTACGTACTTACCTGTTTGGTCACCTTCACGTTGATGGGCCTTGTGACACTGGTGGCCCATTTTTTAAAGCCCGATATGGTGAAATTTCCCGAAAATCCATTCGCCTTTGTTTACCTGGCAGGCGCAATCATGTGGCTTGCGCTTTTTTTGATTTTAGCGCGTCTTGCCTTTATAAGTGCAGTCCCATTTGCTCCAGCGCAACGCCTTCGACCCATTTTCGTGGCCGTGATTGCGGCCCTTGCAGCGCTCGTGCTCGCGCAGGAAACTCTCGTACAGATCGTTTCAAGCGTTGGAAGCGAATTCGATTGGAGCCGAGGACCGTGCGGAATTTTTATTTTTTCTCTAGGCCTCTGCTGTGGAAGCATAAGTTTGATTTCGTTCGGGCGCGCAGCTTCGATAAACAAAAGAAAATCGGGGGCCCTGACCCTCGCTGCGAGTGGTGCGGCAGCTTCGTTCTTCATGCACTTGATTTGTCGCTTTGAAAATGGAGCCCATGTTTTACTGTGGCACGTTTTACCAATTTTGCTAATTACACTTTTGGGAGCAGCTTCTGCAGCTCTGCTCATTCGCGAGAAGAAACTAAAGATTATTTAAAACTCAGCTTCGCATTAAATTTTGGATTTGTTTGCAAGGTTAACTCAGTAAAAAAGTTGGCTCGAGACTGATTTTTTAAAGAGGCATAAATTTCGGCAGCTAAAAAGTAAAAGGCAGGGTCTTTCTGCCCGGTACTCAGTGCACTTTGAATCGCAATCAGCGCGGGGTCCAATTTACCCAGAGAATAAAGACTGCGCGCTAATACAAAATACGCGTCCGAGCTTTGTCGCTTAGAAATTTCGCTTGTTGCGAGAGTCAGCGCACGCTGATGATCTCCGGCCTTGGCCCGCAATAAAAGGATTCGCGATAAATCTAAATTATGTTCAAAGGAGTCTGTAGCCAAATCTGCCGAATACAACAATTCAGCTTGATCCAAGCGCGCCACGCCGGCGTCAATGTTCCCTCTCGCAAAATCCATTTCCGCCAGATGCCGCAGATACACTGACTCTTTAGATCGAGCAAAGGCGCGATGAAGAAGCGCTTCAGCTTCTTTCCATCGGCCTTGTTGGGCGCGTAATTGCCCAAGTAGATCTAGGGCGAGAGGCATCTCTGGGGAAATACGCAATGTCTCCTGCAGTAGCAGTTCAGCGTGCCGCCATTGCCCGCGATTTAATTTATGACGAGCCCATAGAGCGCGAAATCTTGCAGATTCGTTGAGTTCTCCTAAGTCTTCAATGGATAAACATTTGTTAAACTCAAATTCAGCTTCAGCGTATCTGCCGCGCGCAATCAAAACGAGAGCTCGCAGACTTAAAGCAGCAACAAGTGGTTGTTGTCTGACTAATATTTCCGAAATTTTATCGGCCTCATCAATTTTTCCAAGCGCAAGGTAGGAGACAACAAGGATTTGTTGCGCTTGTCTGTTTTGGGGGGCTTTTGCTAAAACTTCTAAACAGGCTTCGATCGCAATTTCAAAATCGTGTCGGGATTCCAAAAGCTGTGCTTGCACAATTCGCGCATGCGAATTCCAACCTGCGGAAAGTGAAAGAGCCGAATACTTCTCTGCCTCTGCGAAGTCAGTTTTGTTTCCGCTGCGTCGCGCTTGTTTTAGATAAAAGTTCGCCAACTCCGCGGCCGCAAGGGCATTTTTTGGATTTTCTTCGAGTTTTATTTTTAGCGATTTTTCCGTCTGGGCATTTTCCACATCTGCAGGAAGCAGTGGTAACTGGTATTCGTAATTTACAGCCGTTGGGTCTAGGAGCGAATATGCAAGGCCAGCTCCGACCATGATTATTAAAGTACCCAAGCTTAAAATTTTAAACGACCATAGACTTTTAATTTTCATTAACAAATGATAAGCGATTGTTTATACAAAGCCAACTAGGGTGTTTTTTTAAAAATCGAATGAGGTAAAAATCGTGGGGCTATTCGCAATTTTATTCTTTTCGGCCGTAATGTCCGCCCATCCACTTGATATTGCTTACTTCCAAATCGAAAAAGCCGGTGGAAATATTTCAGTGACCTTGGATGTGCATCCAACAGTGATCAGCGACCTCATACAAAAAGATGTGGCACAAATTCAGAACGATGTCACATCCGCGACCATGAGCGCGCTATCGGAGAGAGTTTTTGGTGCAAACGCCTTTCGATCAAACGAGTTGCCTTGCGAGTTTGTGCCAACCTCTCTCAAAGTGAATGAAATAAATTCTCTATTGTCCGGGAAAGTGACCTGTCCCGACGTTCCGCTGCAATTGCAAATTAAGCTGGATTTTTTTGTCGGCGTTTTAAAAACCTATAAGGTTTTTGGAAGATCGGTGGTCGACGGCGTCGAAGGTATTTTTACGCTGGACGAAAACAGCACGGCGCACGAATTGACCGCAGCACCGCAGCGCAATTTGTTCACTTTTATTCAGCTGGGGCTTGAGCACATCGCGGCATGGCCCAGCGAATGGTACGATGAGGGCGCATGGAAAATTCCAGATGGGATTGATCATGTTATTTTTTTACTTGGCCTATTGCTAGCCGCGCGAACCTTTCGGCAAACCGTGTGGACCATTACCGGATTTACAATTGGGCATTCGTTTACTCTTTGTTTGGCACTGCTCAATATTATTCACGTGCCGTCAAACTACGTAGAGCCAGCAATTGCTTTAACAATCGCTCTTATTGGAGCGGAAATTATATGGCTCAAACCGAGTGCGAAATTAGCGTTATCCGTGGCCGGTTTTTTTGGTCTTGTGCATGGTTTGGGTTTTGCGGGTTCGCTGGGAAGTTTAAATGTGTCCAGTCCGGTGCAGGTGGCCATTGCGTTATTTGGATTTAATTTTGGGATTGAAGTGGGTCAGTTGGCTTTCGCGCTGGTCTTGGTCCCTTCACTTTGGTGGGCACGAAGATGGGCGTGGTTTAGCCGCTATGCAGTCCCCGGTATGGGTGTGTTCATTTTCTCGACCGGGATTTATTGGTTCCTTACCCGGTTATAAACGTCTGGATTTGATGGCGATTCGACAATTTATTTTATTTTTCTTCAGTTTGTAACCTTTTGGTCTGAGTTTTCGTACTAGACAGTATCAACAGGGGAGAACCTATGAACTATGCTCGATTTGCTCTGACCACGCTTTTGGTCTCGTTAACTATTATATCCAGTGGATTTGCTTCGGATCACGACGACGGTGAAAACGACAACAAGTCTCGATCGCTCAACCTTACAGACCTTTATGTATTCCGCGAAGATAAAGAAATTTCTGGTGGAGACGCTAACCACCTCGTCTTTCTTATGAATTCAAACCCGCGGTCATTGCCGCAACAGCAGTACTATTTTAGTACAAAAGCACGTTACGAGATACATGTGTCGCGAGTGGGAACATCAAAAGACGTTCCCATTTCGACCGACGACGATATCATAATGCGATTTACTTTTGGCGCTCCAGATGCAACGGGCAAGCAGGCAATTACGTTTGCAACAATTATCGATGGCGTTACGACCAGTAAAACATTGGATGATAGCAGCGCTCTGCTAACGACAACACCGTTCGCCCTTGCCGCAGCACCAATTGTTTCGGATGTGACTGTCGGTAGCCATCTTATAAAATTGTTTAGCGGTCTGAGAAAGGATCCTTTCTTTTTCGACGTGACTGCGTATTTCAATTTCAGATCGACGATTGCTGCGAATCAAGCAGTTCCCGTTGCTGGATTTGCAGCTTTCCCGACTATTACCCCAGATGGCATGTCCGCCTTCGATTTTACAACAAACTATAACGTGAATACCATTGCTGTGCGCGTGCCAATTGCGGCTCTGCAAACAGCTGCCGCTGAAACAGTGTTTGATAGCTGGATCACCGTTTCAATACCGCAGTAGTCGATATAACTTAAAACTTTTGAGGAGAATCAAATGAAAAGAACTTTTATAAAAAATTTAACAACTGGATTCGTAGTAGTGGCTGCTTTCATCAACACAGGATGCTCGAGCGACTCGAGTTCCAGCGGCGACGGATTTGTTCAGATCGAGCGCCTGGCGCGACCGGCAATTAACGAGGGATTAATTCTTTCAAATGCGAATTTAAATGCTTTTAATTCCATAGCGCCAAGCTTGGATTTAGAGAGCAGTAATTCTGCAGTGGCAGCGGTATTAAATGAAGCCGTTGCCGTGTTAACGGTGGTTTTTGATGTGGCAACCAACGCTGGCACCGCACCTCCCGCCGTGACCGCGGTTGCAGGGCAGTTCCTTCCAGATGTAATGCGTATTAGTGTCGACGACGCTCATTACGGAACACTACACACAGTGACTTTTAACGTAGATCGCACGTCTAATTCTCGACAAAACGAAGTTGCCTACACTTCATGTGTCAGCCTCACATCTGGCGCACCGTTGCTTTGTGGGGGTCGAAAAATTCGCGATGACGTTATCGACATTACATTGTCGTACCTAGTGAACGGCGCTGCTGGAGCGGCACCAGGAACTGCTATGCCAAACGCTGTGCCAACATATTTGGTTTCAGACGCAGTAAACTATGCTGCGAGTCACACAGGGAGTTTATTAACGACTTTCCCTTTCTTAGCTCAACCCCTTTAAAAGGGTTTAGTTCGATAGTCCGCAAGTCAAAAAGTTAAGGAAGCTTTCGAGAAATCTCGAAAGCTTTTTTATTTTTAATTCAATTAACTTAAAAGCGAGCGCAACATCCACGCGGTTTTTTCGTGAAGCTGGATTCGTTGGGTAAGCAAATCCAGGGAAGCTTCGTCGCCAGCCTTTTCGGCAGCAGGAAAAATCGATCGCGCCGTGCGCGCCACAGCCTCGTGACCTTCGAGCAGCTGCTGAATCATCTCCGTGGCATTCGGCACATCTTCGGACTCAGTGAGGGACGTGAGCTTCGCGTACTTTTTGTAAGAGCCAGGGGCGTACTCACCCAGAGCGCGAATGCGTTCGGCAATCAAATCCAAAGCATTCCAAAGTTCTGTGTACTGCTCCATAAACATTTGATGAAGAGTATTAAACATGGGGCCTTCCACATTCCAGTGGAAGTTGTGCGTTTTAAGATAAAGGATCGAACTGTCGGCTAAAAGTTTTGCAAGTCCCTCAGCAACTTTTTTTCGGTCGCCGTTTGAAATGCCGATATTAATTTTCATAGATCACTCCGGTGGGGTTAGATCCGACTGATCTTCATCCTTGATCTGATCTTCGGTGGATTTTTCGGGTTTAGTTTCCGCGTTCGCCTTTTGTGGCTCGGCTTTTTTAGGAGCGCGCCATTTTTTTAGTTTGGCTTTTTCCTTTTTCGACAATTTTTTTTCTTCTTTGGCAATATCAGCTGTGTACTTTGGTTTTGCCTCTTGAATCACATCAGGTTGAGCAAAAGAACTACTCACAGCTAATAAAACAAAGCTCAGTAGAAATAAATGCATTGGAACCTCCTAAGCTTTAACAGTATAAAATAAAAGGCCATTGCTGTAAACCCAATTAAACGTTAGATCTAGGGGATGGTATTAACTCCACGCTACGCACAACTTCCAGAAAAATTTTTCGAAAAACTCGACGCCGTTGAGTTCTCTCAACATTCCGTTCTCTATTGGAACGAGTCCCTTGCTAAAGAGTTGGGCCTTACGGATAGGTTGTTTTATAGCTCCGTTCAGTTAGCCCAAGCTTATGCTGGCCATCAGTTTGGCCATTTTGTACCGCAGCTTGGAGATGGTCGAGCTCGACTCGTTGGCGAGATCCAAGACAGAAACGGTCACCTGTTCGAGGTACACCTTAAGGGCTCTGGCTCAACCAAATTTTCGCGACGAGGGGACGGCCTTGCCACCTTAGATGCTGTATTGCGAGAGCTTATAGTCAGTGAAAGCATGCACAACTTGGCAATCCCAACCACACGAACGCTTGCGGTGCTGGGAACGGGTGAAAAAGTTTATCGCGAAAATGAACATCCAGGTGCGATTCAGGTGCGCATCGCCAGGAGCCATGTTCGCGTGGGAACATTTGAGTATTTTGCCGCTCGTGGGGATACAGCAGCCATAAAGTTGCTTGCTGATGAAATGATCCATCGATTATTTCCACAACTCAAAACCGAAGCTAACCCGTACCACGCACTTTTCGAAATGGTTATGGAAAAACAAATTCAACTCGTATCCAGCTGGCTACAGGTTGGCTTTATTCACGGGGTGATGAATACAGATAACACTTTGATCTCAGGTGAGACTATTGATTATGGTCCGTGTGCTTTTATGGAGGCGTACAATCCCGTCAAAGTTTTTAGTTCCATCGATCATCAAGGACGCTACGCTTATGCTCGACAACCGCAAATTATAAAGTGGAATCTCACAGTCTTGGGACATTGCTTGCTGCCACTTTTTGCTGAAAACGGCGAAGCCGCTTCACAAATGCTTGAGACGGCGCTTTCTCGTTTTGAAGGGACCTTTCATAAGGTTTGGCTTGAGGGCATGGTGCGCAAGCTGGGCCTCACAGAGATTAAACCCGGCGACGAAAGTTTGCTGCAAGAATTTTTAACTATCTTAAATAAAGACAAAATAGATTTTACCCTTGGGTTCCGTGGGCTCAGCGAAGCAATGCAACCGACTAACAAGGAAATGCAACATTGGCTCGCCAAGTGGATCACACGCGTGACCTCCCCAAGCAAAACAATGGCGCAGGTGCAAAAAGATTTAGAGGCGATCAATCCCCTAATTATTCCGCGCAATCATCTCGTTGAAAAAGCGATTCAGAGCGCGGTAAAAAATAATGATTTTTCTTTTACCGAAAATCTTCTAGGTGCACTAGCGATGCCTTTTTCCGACCCAAAACACTTTAGTGATTTTAAAAAACCAGCGACGGATGAAGAACAGGTGCACGCCACGTTCTGTGGCACCTAATACGAAGCGCGTACAAAAGACTATTGCCCGACTGTGTCACGTCCGTGCTGTTCATGATTCTGTTAAGAAACGCTCATTCTTTAGAAACATTTCATAAATTTTTTTTCTTTGTTATCTATTTTGTAAAACCTGAATAGGTTTTGTGTATGAACTTACACATCTTATTTCTTATAGTGTTATTTTTAGCACGGGCTGCAAATGCAAACATGGAGAAGGCATATCACGAGCAAAGCCTTGTGCTTATTTCTGATTACGACGAAACACTTACAGGACAAGGCTGGAACACTCTTTGGTTTCTAAAAAAAATTCCCAAACCGCAATCATTTCTGCAGCTTTCGGCAGTGTCGACGTTAAATCCAAACGTCACTTTTGATTCTCTGCCAGCGATTGTGCCAGTAACTAGCAGAGAAGTGGGCGAATTCCTTTTCGAAAAACTAGCCATCGTCGAAAGCAACGGTCAGATTACGCCGAGGTCTTTGAGTCAGCATCTCTTGCCAATGATTCCAGGAATTCCCGAACGAGCTCTAGAGCAAAGTTTTGTGCCTGGATTTTATAGAGTTACAGACGAATCCTTCGAGCGCTTTCGAACGAGCCAGAATCACTTTCATTTACTCGAAGACAACCAGCGTGCACAACTCTTGGAACGCACCACGGGACTATCGCGTTTTGGTATATCGTTTCCAATTTTTCGTTTGCTGACAAATTCGCGCAGAACCATAGACAACATTCATATTGTCACGGCGCGCGCGCAAGCTATGCCGGAATTTGAAAGTCTGTTTCTGAGTTGGCAAAAAGAGGGATTTATAAAAAACATCAAAGGACAAAGATTAACGCTGGATCGCCGAAATTGGACGGAGGGAGCCATCAACACGTATCCCGTGGGCTCGGGCCTCGGACTGTTGCATGGAGATGCCATCACCGAACGCAAAATTCAGTTGGTGAGGGATCAAATCATCAATCAATACCTTCTGTTGGCGAAGCAGCAGCAAAAAAAATACGTAGTTGTCATTGCCGAAAATGATCCGGCCACGGTGCACGGCTATGTTGAGATGCTAAAGGAACTTATGGGAATTCCAGAATATCAAAAGTATTTTGAATTTATTTTCTTAAACGCAGGAACCGAGTTTGAGGTGTCGCGAAGTGGGTTGCCAGGGCGCTGGACGCGGGTGACGACCGGTTCTCTCAAACCGCTCGAAGATGTTGATATCGAGTTTTTATCAGGAAAAAAAGGGCCCGCCAAACAGGGGAGTTTTGTTTTTTCTGGACTGGCATGCAAATCGCTTTTTTAAAGGGGCTCGAAAATGAAAAAAATGATTTCGTTTTTATTAATACTTGCTATTCAAAACTCGGCCTGGGCCCTTCGTTGTGAGACTATTTTTACGGTATCAACACGATCCAGCACTCTTTCGCTCGAAGCGAGAATGTCTGTTCGCGAAAAACTAGCTGCTGCTGGAGTGGATTTTTTTGCAACCTTCCTGCGTATACCAACCAACAAGGAACTCGCTAAATTTGCCGACACGAGAGTGAAACTCGCGGAGATCGATGACATTATTGGCGACCGTAATATTTTTTGGCAAACAGCCTTTGCCCAGAATCCAAAAAAGTTAGAAGACGCACAGATGTTATTAATGGTGGCGTACCACGATTTTATCAAAGGTGCGAAGGCCCAAGGGGTTACCCCGCGGTCGGCGACTCCAGAAGAAGTGTTTTCGCAAATGATGAAAACCTATAGCTACCTTGGAAAAGAAAGCAGTCGAGGAGAATTTAAGTGGAAGCATTTAGAGCGCATCCTCGGAATGCGACCGCGGCAGTCGGGTGAAGTGCCTTACCCTCTGTTGTTCGAAGGTGTCGAAGGTTTGCGACGAGCCACGCAGGAAAAGTTCCCCAATTCGTTTAAGGGGATCCGCGATGCCAGATATGGAATTGCGTATAACAAAGAAACATTAAAATTAATCGTGGAAAAATACCGCGGGATGATTGCGGTTTCGATATTGGGCGGTGTTCCGTGGGACGTTGGCCGTCTGCAATTTGAATCGTTAAAACAAATGGCAACGGCCCGCAATCTTTTACTGTTAGTCAAAGAGGTCAATGGCGAAACAGATCTTATTCCCAGCGAAATATTAGATTACGAACGCACCAGAATTATTACCAACACCGTTGATTTGG
>JAYUKO010000245.1:0-10667 GCA_043764415.1 Bdellovibrionales bacterium
AGAGCATTACAAAACAGCTCGTGATGTACAGTCTCTGCTACAAAGATACAAAGAGCTGCAAGACATTATTGCGATTCTGGGTATGGACGAATTGAGCGAAGACGATAAGTTGGTTGTAAACCGTGCGCGTAAAGTGCAGCGATTCCTCAGTCAGCCGTTCTTTGTTGCCGAGCAGTTTACGGGGATGAAGGGTAAATACGTTGATGTAAAAGACACTGTTCGTGGCTTCCGCGAAATTCTTGATGGAAAACACGATGGTCTCCCAGAGCAAGCTTTTTACCTTGTTGGAACAATCGAAGACGCAATTGAGAAAGCAAAAACTCTCAAATAAAGAGGCAAAATGTTCAGTTTAACTTTGGTTACGCCACAGAAAAAAATTGTCGAAGGTGCTGCGCTTAAGGAAGTTTTTGTTCCCGCGTTTCGCGGTGAGCTTGAAATACTCCCTGGGCATGCGCCCTTGATTACGACTCTTTCTGAGGGCGTACTAAAATATAAACTGGAAGGCTCTACAGAACTTAAGGCTGTGGCCGTAAGCTGGGGTTACTGCGAAGTAACAGCCGAGGGACAGGTTAATATTTTGGCTGAAACTGCTGAAGCTCCCGAAGAAATTGATCTGAAGCGCGCGCAGGACGCACGCCAAGAATCTTTGGATAAACTTGCGACTGTGAACTTTGATGATTTCGAAAAAACGCAGAGAAAATTTATGCGTGCAGAAGCGCGCATTAAAACTGCTAAACAAGATTTTCACTAAAATTAAATGAGCTCGCAACAAGAAATTATGAGTTTTCGGTATCGAGCTCTCTTTCAATCGTTAGATATTCGTTTTTTTAAGACATTTTCTGCCGAGTTATGCACGATCCACTGTGAAGCCGATATTACGCTGCCGATAATCAAAAAATCATATCGAACGGCCTCGGAATTTGCTAACCACTCCTCGGAGTGGATGCGCCATGCTCCCGTCCACGAGAAGACGGTCGAAGAAAAATGGCTCTCTAGAAATAAGGATAATGAACAGGCTCATGATCCCATCGGATTTTTTATGTTGTTTGATCAGCAAACGTGGACCGAACCCTATGTTGATTTATTAATTGGCGCGAAAGTAATAAAACTAGCCGTAGAAAAAATAGAAAATGGTTTCGAAATGAGTCGCCCCGAAAAAAACCAAAAATTAAGGGTCATTACAAGCCCACGCGGTATTGAGAAGCTAGAAATCCCGCTCCCCATTATCGGCACAGTGAGTGTGGATCGAGTTTGGAAATGAAGAAGCATCTTTTTATTGGGCTCCTTCATGTGCTAGCTCTTGCACACGTCACGCTGATTCTTTCTAAAGACAATCAAAGCCACATCGAAGGTGTGCTTTTTGTGGCTTACGTTCTCTCTGGCGCGCTCTATTGGAAAAAAATCGCTAAAGAAAAAAGAAAAGGCTACGAAAAACCATCGTAAATGGATTGCAGCCTACAAGCACTAGCGCGTGAGCGCCGGCTCTTCGTAAAGAGAAACAGTGCTCGCCGTTCGATTGATAGCATCGGCGGTAAAGCCACCTAAGTTTGGGTGAATTGAAAAAACCTCAACCACATCCATAAACACGGATTTATCTTTAAAGTGCGCTTTTGCATTGGAACTCACCACAACGATATTTTTTTTCTGTTCAGAGCTGAGAGAATACAAATCCTTTAATTGATTTGCATTTGTGACATGCACAATAAAAAGTGTCGGTGTTTTAATTTGGCGAATTGATTTTATTTTATCTGAAATCGTCGTGCTTTGATTTTTAATATATCGTCGAAAAGAATCTGTAAAATTTGACGACGAGCTCACAACATGCAGATTTTGGAATTCTGCCTCGGTCTTTTCAAGCCCCGGCAAAGATTTAAAAAAGCGCGAGACAATGTCGTCGTAAATGCTATTGAATTGAATATTTTTTAAATCAATCTTTAAGGTAGCTTTACTTGCTAAGGCTCGACGCGAAGACAGAGGATATGATTTTTTAAATTTTAATATTTTTTGTACACTTTGATCGATCCGTTTCTCTGGGATTTGACCCGCTTTCACGGCACTCACAACCGCGGCAACGGCTTTGTTTTGCAATTCGGTGGACCAAGCCAACATTACCAAATCATTTCCAGCAAGTATGGCTGCAATGGCACGGTCTTCCACCAGAGGAAGGGCGGCAGCACCGGCCATCTCAATATCATCTGTCATGATGAGACCTTTGTATTTTAACTCTTCGGTCAGTACCTGTGTGATCAAATGTTTCGAAAAAGTTGCCGGTAGCTGTGAAGCATCGATAAGCGGATAGGAGATGTGGGCCACCATGATTCCACCCATTATGTCTGAACTGGCGTACTGACTAAAAGGAATCAAATCCGAATTCAATAAACTTTGATATGAAATCTGGCGGTGAGGAGTGGTTCTGTGCGTGTCCAGCGAAATGGAACCATGACCGGGAAAATGCTTAGCCACTGGGATGACTTGGCTCTCTTCGAGTCCCTGTGCAAAAGCCACTCCCATGGAGCTCACTTTATGGGGCGATTCAGAGAAGCTTCGTGAGGCAATAAACGAGTGGAGCTGGGAATCCGTAACATCTAATACCGGCGCCAAGTTCATATTAAAACCTAAAAGTTTTAGTATCTGCCCCGTAACCCGGCCCGCTTGAAATGAAAGAGCGGTATCGTTGGTGTTCCCGATGGTATAAGCGCTCGGCAAACCCGGCGAAGTTTTAATTCGCGAAACCGATCCGCCCTCTTGATCAATCGCAACGAAGAGCGGAATTTCCGAGTAGCTCAAAGTTAATTTTTGCAATTCGGAATTTAAATCTGATATTTGTGAAAGCGTTTTTATATTGCGACCAAAAACTATGACGGCTCCGGGCTGATGTTTACGGAGGTGAGCTTTTAAGTTTTTATTAAGCTTTGTGCCCGCGAACCCAAAGATAAACATCTGTCCCACTTTTTGCTCGAGGGTCAAAGTTTGGAGTTCCACGGCCCTTGCGGACGGAATCGATAAAAGCAGCATAAGAGACAGCAAAAGTCGCATCCCTTAAGGATAGCAAGAGAGTGAGAAAGCACGAAGTCACTCAAGGCAAAACACCACGAAGGTTGAGTCTCGCCCCACTAAAGCCTCGTTACCCGACATCCTAAGTGGCGCAGTCATCCTGAGCGGCGCGAAGGACCTAATGATCTTTTAATTCACATTACAATGTATTAGAATGATCTCTATGCTTAGCTTGCTGTTCGCCATACTTCTTACAAATGCTTCCACGGTTTCGATCATGGTAACCTACGTTGATAAAGAGCGTATTGCCGGAGAAAGGCGAATGGATGCTCTATTTGCGAAGAAAACCGAAATCCTTTGTCCCGGGTACAACCAAAAGGGCATGAGCTTGTGCGTTCGGCAATATATAAAAAATGAAAAAATTGAAACCTCTTCGAGTTACATCGCCCTCAGTCACTTGATTTCAGTGGCAGGCACTCAGGACCGCAACGCAAAAATTTACGATGAAGCCTCAGCTCAGATGGTCGGAATGGAAACGCTTGTAGTTCTGCAAGAACAGCTAAAACGAGAAAACATGGTCTGCGCAAAACTTCAACCGAGTGGAGCGCGAAATCTTTTAGAGGTAAAGCAAGTTTGCGAGCACGAAGAAAAGCAGTTTCTTTCGCAACAGGAAAAAAACAAAAAATACATTCAAAAACAGACCACAGAATTGATAACGAAACTCCAAAACTACAAGCAACCGAAAATAAAAAAATGGCTCTTAGAAAAAAAAGTAGAAGTCGAAAAGGCGGCAAGATCGCAGTTTGATAAAACCTTCTTTAGCGAAGATGAACGCAAAATTACAGCTAAAGATATTTTACATCAACATCGACTCACTATACAAACCAGCTGCGACAAATTGGAATTTCAATACAAAGCCCGCTTCAACAAGCAAAATCCCTGCGAGCTCGCGTTCTCGCAGCTTTTCCTGTCGTGCATCGACATGCCAACCCCTCGAAGTCCTGCAAGCCTTAAGGAAAAAGAGATCGTAGAACTCGTGCAAAAACCACTTCCGTGTTTTTATCCAAAAATGCAAGAATACCTAACAAGCGGAGAGTCATCTTAAGTGGCGCAGCCACCCTGAGTGACACCGTTATCCTGAGCGCAGCGAAGGACCTAAGGACAATACTTCTCCAGGAATTCCAATTCCGCATATACGTTTTGCCATGTGATGGCGTTCATGCGAATTCGCAGGCGGCTGTCGGGTGTGAGGGTGTATTTTTTGTTGGGCAACTGAGTAAGCTCAATCACTTTTGTGGGCGGAAGTTTGGTCTGCTCGGTAAAAATCAGACTGATGGTATTGATGCCACTTGAAACGTCGCGGATTCCTAATTTTTTACAGAGCAAACGAATCATCATAATACCCATCAGGTTAAACACTTCATCGGGCGGTTGGCCAAACTGATCGCGAAGTGCGGCTTCAATTTGATCAATTTCGTCGATCGATGAAATGTTCGAGAGCGCTTTGTAGTAGGACAGTCGCAAACGGATATCTGGCATGTACGAATGCGGAATCAGAGCCTTCATCTTCAGATTGATTTCTGGTTCCACCGATTCTTCTATGGGTTGCCCCTTGGCTTCGTTGATGGCCATTTCTAAAAGATCCATGTACAGCTCATAGCCCACAGCATCCACCGCGCCTGATTGCTCTTCGCCAAGGAGAGTGCCAGCTCCTCTGAGCTCTAGATCATATTGGGCAATTTGAATCCCGCTTCCAAGAGCCGAGTTCTGTTGCAAGATTCGTAAACGCTCCTTCGCAATATCATCGATTCCACCGCTGCGTGGAATCAAAAGATAACAAAACGCACGTTGTTTTCCACGACCCACGCGGCCGCGAAGTTGATAAAGCTGACTCAAGCCCAACGCGTGGGCTTGATCCACAAACATGGTGTTGGCATTTGGAATATCCATTCCCGATTCAATAATCGTTGTGCAGACTAACATGTCGATTTCGCGATTAAAAAAAGCAACGATGGTTTTCTCGAGGGAATTTTCATCCATTTGTCCGTGGGCCACGGCCATGCGCACACCTGGCAGATTGGCCCTTAAGTCATCAGAAAGCGCATAGATACTTTGCACGCGATTGTGTAAAAAGAAGATCTGCCCGCCGCGCTTGATTTCGCTCATCACACTTTTTTTAATCACCGCCATATCAAATTTTGAAACAAAGGTGCGCGTAGGCAGGCGATCGTGGGGCGGGGTATTGATTAAACTCAAGTCGCGCAAACCGAGGAGACTCATGTTCAGGGTTCGCGGAATGGGAGTGGCCGACATCGCGAGCGTGTCCACTGTATTTTTTAAATAGCGAATTTTTTCTTTATGTTTAACGCCAAACTTCTGTTCTTCATCGATAATCAATAAACCCAGGTTTGAAAATTGAACGTCGTTGCTCAGGAGTCGATGGGTGCCAATTAAAATATCGAGGCGACCCTCTTTTAAGTCTTTAAGAGTTTTTTGCGCATCAGCATTGCTTACGAAGCGATTGAGAACCGCAATTTGCAAAGGCCAGCCAGCAAAACGTTTTTTAAACGTTTCCATATGTTGAAACGTTAATATCGTAGTAGGTGCTAAAATCGCCACCTGTTGCTTTTGCGAGGCGACAAGAAAGGCAGCACGCATGGCGACTTCCGTTTTTCCAAAGCCCACATCGCCGCAAATCAGTCGATCCATGGGGCGTTCGCGAGAAAAATCTCCCTTGATGTCATCAAGAGCTTTCAGTTGATCCACCGTCTCTTCGTAGGGGAAACTGTCCTCAAATTGCGCAAAGTCCGCATTGTGTACGTCGTACGTAGGTCGCGTGAGGGCCATTCGTTTTGCATACAGCTGTACAAGCTCGTTGGCCACTTCGCGGAGGCGCGTTTGCACTTTGGCTTTAGTTTTTTCCCACTGCTTGCCGCCGAGTTTATCTAGTAAAAAATTATTGCCAGCTCCAGCGTATTTATGAACTTGGCTCAAACGATAAATTGGCAAAAAAAGTTTATCGTTTTCTTTAAACTTTAATTCCAAAAATTCGGCCTCGATGCCACCGATGTTCATTACTTTTAAACCAAGATAAAGTGCAACGCCGTGTTGGGTGTGAACCACCGGATCACCTTCGCGCAGTTCGGAAAAACTCAAAGCTTCGGCTTTGCTAATCTCTGCCTTGATTTGCGTTTTGCGGGCTTCGGACTTTTTTAAGTAATGTTCAACGCCAATAAACGCCAAGGCTTCACTCAGGGAATGAAAACTTGTGTCCAGTGGATGATTTAAAAAATGCACGATGTTTTTATTTTTGGCCTGTTGCTCTCGCATCACAGATAGCGGTGTGGGCTCGAGAACCCAATTCAATTGCAAAGAGTGCTCCTCGAAAGCAAGAGCCAAGCGCTTAAATTGCGTCTCCGAGGTGCCACATAAAAATACGTGGCCACGAGTGGCTTTGATTTCGGCGATTTTTTTTGCCAACATGTCAACGCGCTCTGGATAGATAGTGGATTTTGCCGGTGTGATCGTGCGCGACGGAAAATCAAAAACCGAATCGGTGCTATCTCCCATATCTAAAGTTTCTAAACTGAGAAGTGGCGGCACAAGGGACTTGTCGAACACTTCTTTTTTGGCATAAATGCGGTCGGGCGCAGGAATGTGTGTTGAGTACTGTTTGTACTCATCGACAAGATAATTAAAATCACTGACCAGTAGAGCATCCGCAGCCAGTGCATCTGGCATCCAAGTGATTCGCTCCTTCGGTAAAAAATCCGCAGTGAGCGAAGGCTTTTCGTAGAAGTAGGAAAGGAGAAACTCAATGCCGTCAAAATAAGTTTGATTGCGAACCTGCGATTGCAAAGATGGAATATCGGCTTCGCTTTTTTGACCGTCGAGGGTTTTACAGCAGCGAAGAATACTGTCGTCGGAGAAAAGAATTTCGTGGGCAGGGATCAAAGAGAACTCAGAGGTTTCGGAAACCGAAAGCTGTGTCTGGGGGGAAAACCATCTCAGAGACTCGATCACATCGCCAAAAAGTTCGATACGTATGGGGAGTCTGTGGGCTGGCGAAAAAAGATCCACAATCCCGCCGCGCAGGGAAAAGGTTCCAGGATCTTCCACTGCCGGCACAGCAAGATAACCCAACGACGACAGCAAGCTGCCCAAGTTTTCTGGCAAAACATCGCCCTTTTTATAAAATTGAATGGCGTCTAAAAACTGCTCCTGGGGCAAAGTCATTTGCGCGAGGGCTTTGATGGGGGCCACAAAAACCGTTGCCGTTTTGGGAAGTGCTGCGAGATACAGCCAACGAAGTCGTTGCTGCATTCCGGCACGAGAGCTGTAAAGGCCCGAGTAGGGCGAAATATCGTGCGGAGGCAAAACCGCAGTTTCGTACTTTTTTCCACCCGAATAGTTAGCAAAAAATTCTAAATAATTTAGAAACTTATGAGCGCTGGTAAGATCTTTTGTTACAACCAAATGCTGTGCGGCATTCGCCGCCGTGGACGATTGACCGATTAAAAAAGCAGCAGAAAATAATTGATCCGCAGAAGTGATTCGGGCGTTCTTGAGCGCAAGAGCTTTGTGCAAATTTTGATCAAAATTCAAAAACGACATGCGCAAATGATTTCTCATAATAATCGCTAAAAAGATACAAAAAGAGCTCGAATTTTATAAAGACTTCAGATACTTACTAAGGAGACACAAAACGAAAAAAACTAAGTCAAAACACAGCGGAGTGAGATTTATGATTTTACCTATTCTCGTGCTGGCCCTGATGGTCGGAACTTTTGGGACGCTGCTGGTTTATGTGGCGTCACTGTTGGGCCCTAAAAAGAAAAAAACAGTGGCCAAATATATGCCCTACGAGTGCGGACTCCCGGGACAAGAAACAAAAAAAACCAACGTCTCCATTCGATTTTATTTAACGGCCATTTTATTTATCATGTTTGATATCGAAATTTTGTTTCTGTATCCGTGGGCCGTTGCCTATCGCGATTTTGTCGACGCTGGCCAAGGAGCTTTCATGTTTTGGGAGCTTTTTGTTTTTATCGGTCTGTTTGTGTTTGGGTTGCTGTGGGAGATTAAAGCGAAAGCGCTGGATTGGGAATAGACAATGGGATCGGATGTTTTTGAAATTACAGTGAATGTTATAAAAATGCTGATCATCTTTTTGTTGATGGTACAGCTCGTACCTATCCTGGTTTGGGTGGAACGCAGAGGTTCTGCGTTTATTCAAAATCGATTTGGACCAAATCGCGTGGGACCCCTAGGGCTCACTCAGCTGTTGGCGGATGCGGTTAAGTTTTTATTTAAAGAAGAATTTGTACCACCTAAAAGCCACGCGCTTCTCTATTACGCGGCTCCAGTTTTAGCTTTAATACCGGGGGCTATTGCGTTTGGTGGAATTCCTCTCTCAATGCCGATTGATATCCAGCCCTTTCAAATGTTTGGTTCTGAATGGGGGCCTTACACTTTTAAATTTCAAAGTTATGATCTCGACATTGGAATACTTTTTATCCTCGCAATTTCGTCTCTGGGAGCTTACGCACTTTTACTCGCAGGTTGGGGGTCTAATAATAAATATTCGTTGTTTGGCGCTCTACGAGCCAGTGCCCAGATGATTAGTTACGAATTAGCCATGGGCTTATCGCTTGTGGGAATGCTGATGCTTTATCAAACACTTAATTTTTCCAACATGGTCGAACTGCAAAAAGGTCCTTTGCACTTTATGTTTTTTGGCAAAGAAATATTGATTCCGTTTTTACCAAATTGGGGAATTTTTTATCAACCCCTCGGATTTCTTTTATTCGCAACAGCCGCCTTTGCTGAAACCAATCGGTTACCATTTGATTTGCCGGAGGCGGAAGGTGAATTGGTGGCCGGATACCACACTGAGTATGGCGGACTTAAAATGCTTCTGTTTTACATCGGTGAGTACGGACACATGATGGTGGCCTCCGCGGTGATGGTGACGTTTTACTTCGGTGGCTACGAATTGCCGTTTTCGTTGTCGGACTCTTTAACGGGTGCGGTTCGCGGCGCCTTTAGCTCGGTCAATCTCGGCAACGTGATGGCGGCGCTCGTGATGCACGTTGTGATGCTGTTGAAAATTTTATTTTTCCTTTGGGTTTTTATTTGGGTGCGCTGGACATTGCCACGATTTCGATATGATCAGCTGATGGATTTGGGATGGAAAACAATGCTTCCCTGGTCGTTGGCGAATGTTCTCGCAACAGCGTATCTCATTTTAATGGCAGGAAGTGCGGTGTAGTATGGCAGAGATTGTTTTGTTTTACCTTTTAGCAGCGGCAACGGTCGCAGCAGCGGTTGGAGTCGTGATGCACGAAAATCCACTTCTTTGCGCGCTCCACCTGGTGCTTTCGATGTTGGGAGTTGCCGGTTTGTTTTTTCTTTTACAAGCTCCGTTTGTTGGGGCCGTGCAGATCATGGTCTACGCCGGCGCGGTCATGGTGTTGTTTGTATTGGTGCTCATGTTGATCGACACCAACAAGGACGATGAAAAGTTTAGTGGTGGAAATATTTCTGCACTCACTAAAGGGTTATCGGTTGGTGTGTTATCGGGCTTGTTAACCTCGATCATCCTTCGGACGCCACAATCTCTTCAGCGAAGCGTGACCTATGAGGCTTACGAAGTGATAGATATCGCAAAGCTATTATTTACAAAATATGTGCTGGCCTTTGAACTCCTGGGCGTTTTGCTATTGGTGATTCCGGTTGGAGTTGTGGCACTTTCACGAATTCGCGGAGGCACCCATGACCGTTAATATGATGATCGGACCTGAGCACTATCTTATCGTATCGGCCATCTTGTTTTGTTTGGGCCTCTCGGGAATTTTGTTGCGCAGAAACATGATCGTTATGTTGATGTCCATTGAACTTATGCTCAACGCAGTCAACCTCACCTTCGTGACCTTTTCGCACTTTAATCAAAACCTCGACGGACAAGTTATTGTACTGTTTGTCATGGCCATCGCCGCGGCCGAAGCCGGTGTTGGGCTGGCCTTAGCTGTTATGCTGTTTAAAAAATTCAAAGAACTCAACATTAGCTTTTTTGAGCATTTGCGCGGATAGGTATAAATTATGTCCAATCATGTTTTACTCGTACTTTTATTGTTATCGCCGGTTGTCGGGTTTTTAATTAATGGGCTGCGCTTTCGCAGTCAAAATGGAGTGCTAGCCGGCACCATTGCAACAGCAGCGGTAGCCACTTCCTTTGCGGCAGCGGTGATGTTTTTTTGCCAGCTGGTGGGCCTTCCGGCAGATCAGCGAAGTCTGCGCATTGAGTATTTTACCTGGTTGTCTTTGGGCGGCCTGGATATACCCGTCGCTTTTGTTGTGGATCAACTGTCCATTTTGATGGTGCTGATTATTACAGGCGTTGGATCATTGATTCATTTGTTCAGCGTTGGCTATATGTCACATGATGAGCGTCCCGCAAAATATTTTAGTTACTTAAATCTCTTCGTATTCAACATGCTCCTCCTTGTTCTCGGAGCGAATCTCATCCTGATGTTTGTAGGCTGGGAAGGTGTTGGACTGTGTTCGTATCTTCTCATTGGTTTTTGGTTTACGGACAAAGCAAAAGCCGCTGCCGGCATGAAAGCGTTTGTTACCAATCGAATCGGCGACGCAGGATTTTTGCTTGGGATTTT
>JAYUKO010000246.1:0-3085 GCA_043764415.1 Bdellovibrionales bacterium
TTTGGATTTGAAACAGGCCGTGGAATTCGCCGTGGAGAATTCTCCCGAACTCGAAGTCGTCCGTCGCGAGATGGCCATTGCGGATATGCAGCGCAAAAACGCTTACTCGGTGTTTTTGCCGCAATTGGACCTCGCAGCCAATTACGGTCTCAACGATCGCGACCCGCAGTTCACCCCACCTCTCAGTCGCTATTCAAGTGATGTTGGCTTGTATCTCACCGAAAATCTATACGACAATGGCATCAGTTTTATCAATTACGATTCTGCAAAGGCCACTAAAAAAATTGCCGATTACAACTACAACAAAGAGCGCGATCGAATTGTGTTAAACGTCGTTTCGCAGTTTTTAAACGTGTCGTTGGTCATGCGATTATATGAAGTTCAGAAAACGCAATTTGATATAATTCAAAAACAGTTTAATTCCATTTCCAACCAATACAAACAGGGAGTGAAAACTCGTCGTGATTATTTGCGTTTTAAATCCGAGCTTCGGCGCTCCGAGATTCAATTGCAAAATTCAAAGACCCTGGTGCACAACCGAAAAGCCGACTTAATCAAGCTTCTCACGAGTACAGCGGATGTTCTTAACTCTGATTTTGATTTTTTGCCCGAAGACGTTGACACCAAAATCGTGAAAAGCGTGCCCACCGAAAAGCCCAATGTGGAAGACCACTGGATATTTAAAATGGTGCGCATGCGCGAAGAAATTTTCGATAACACCATCACGGTTTCCAAGCGCAGTTACTACCCACAGGTGTTTTTGTCGGGCGGCGTGAGCTATGGGTCGGCCAATTATTGGAAGTCGGGTACTAGCTTTAAAGACAATGATTTTACCAGCTGGAATGCGCTTTTGACGGTGAATTTTAATCTGTGGGATTGGGGAACTCGAAATCGGAATATTTCCATTTCGCAAGATCGCAAAGTGCAGCAGATGAAATCCCTGGAAGTGGAAATGAACGAGTTCATCGCCAGCAACGAAAAACTCATGGCCAATATGGTGCTGAGTCACAATAACTTTTTAACCGCGCAGGAGCTATTGGAAATCGAATCTTCGGCTTATTCCTTTTTAGAAGGGGAGTATCGCAATGGCCGAGTGTCTTATTTGGATTTAATTTTGGGCTTGCGGGATTTGTTGAATGCCAAGATTCAAATGTTCACGTCGTTTTACGACTTGCGCACGCAGTTGTTTCAATACAAGTATCACCAAGGGAAACTCTATGAAGAATTTCAATAAATGGCGCTGGATTTTAATCGTTGGAGTTTTAATTCTAGCTATTGGGTATTATTTTAAACAAAAATCGGCCACCAAAGCCGGTGCTATTCAAACTTTCAAAGTTCAAAAAGGTGAACTCCTTCAGCGGGTGACCATCGCTGGTGTGATCGAGGCCTTAAAGACCACGGTGGTGACCGCTCCCTATGATGGCTATGTGCAAAAGATTTTTGTAAAGATCGGCGATAAAGTGAAAGAAGGCGATCCTTTGGTAAGCATCACTCAATCCTTGCAGGCCACAGAGAGCGTATATCCCATCCGTGCGCCTTTTGGCGGAACCATTGTACAGGTTTTAAAAACTGAGGGGCAGTTTGTAAAACAGGGCGACACTAAGGATTTTTTGATACGCCTCGACGACATTTCAAAACTTTATGTCAACGCCAGTGTGCCCGAAATCGACATTGTTAAAATCAAAAAAGGCCAAGAGGCCATTGTGAAAGCTTCGCCGATTCTAGATCGAAGTTACAAGGGAACTGTCAAAGACATCTCCCTTGCCGCCACTCTGCAAGAATCCTATAACAACCGATCGCAAGCCGAGTATCTCGTAAAGCTAGAAATTCTCGACATTGACGAACAGCTGAAACCGGGGATGTCTACGGTGCTGGATATTATTCCCGCAAAGAAATCGGATATTTTAACCGTACCCCATGAGTACATTGATAAGCAGGGCGAAAAGTATTTCGTCACCAGTAAAGATGGCTTGCAAAAAGAAATCATCGTGGGAATGCAAAACGAATCCATCGTCGAAATAGTTTCTGGCCTCAAAGAGGGCGATGAGATCACACAAGTGGATTTTATCAACCTTGGCAACGACCTTAAGGGAGCGCCTAGTGGCAGCCGCCGTCGCCGTTAAGAATTTAAAGTTTTCCTATCCTCTGTATGGCGGACAACTTTTGGAAATCATTAAGGGCATTTCGTTTACCATCGAAGACGGTGAAATGGTGGCCATTCAAGGTCCCTCGGGCTCTGGAAAATCAACTCTGCTGTATATTTTAGGCTGTTTGCTCAGTCGCTTTGAGGGCGACGTTTCCGTTTTTGGGAAAGATATTTTAAAACTGACCGATTTGGAACGGGCCGCACTTCGCAATCAGTCCATTGGCTTTGTGTTTCAACAGTTTCATCTTTTGCCAAAAGCCACGGTGGAAGAAAATATTTTACTACCTCTGCATTATCCAGCAGAGATCGAATCGCGCTCTGTGGACCAAAACCGTTTTCAACAAATCACAGAGCAGTTGGGCCTAGCCGATCGACTGCATCACTATCCCAATCAGCTTTCCGGCGGGCAGCAACAGCGCGTGGCCATTGCACGAGCCCTGATGCGAAATACGCGATTGATTTTAGCCGACGAGCCCACTGGCAGTTTAGATACGCAAAATGCGGCCAACACCATGGATATTCTTCGCCAGGCACAGCAAGACGGAAAAACTGTCATTGTAATTACTCACGACCCTGAAGTGGCGGCCCGCTGTGATCGCGTGTTGCAGTTTCGCGATGGCTTGATTGTGCAGGATTCTCGAACGCAGAAAAATAATCTCAGCACAACATCAAAGATTGAGCCTTTTTCGGTTCCTCCTGTGGGTTCCTCCTGGTGGCAAAAACTCACACAATCCCTGTTTATTGCCAGCCGGGTGATGCCCATTGCTCTCAAGAGTCTTTTGCAAAACAAATCTCGAACGGCCCTTACGATGTTGGGCATCGTGATCGGCGTCGCAGCGGTGCTTTCCATGATCACCGTGGGTAAGTTTACCAAAAAGAAAATTTTAGACTCCTATGCCGAGCTCGGTGTGAACACCATGCTGTTTTACGGGTGGCAAA
>JAYUKO010000247.1:0-10541 GCA_043764415.1 Bdellovibrionales bacterium
AGTGACTGTTTCTTCGGCTTTAGTAAATTGCCCACGCAGAATGTACTGGCGAATCATTTCAAGCAAGAGTTCGCCTTTGGAGTAAACATCGCGAGTTTCGATTTTTTCAAAAGCCGATTCAAGTTGTGCCAGCGTTTGCTCGTTGACAATGCCAAATTGAAATTTAAATTTAAGCACCGCGATTTCGATGGTTGGAGCGAGCCAGCATTTATATTTTTTCGCCATGCTGAGGGTTTCGCTAAAGTAACGAAGGCCTAGGTGAGCTTGACCAGTTTGCACAAGGGAGTGGGCCAAGAGCTCTTTGCTCAGCATTTCACCAAACAAAAAACCGTCAGTTACGGCACTGGCATAAGCAAGCTCTGCATATTTTTTACCGTGCGAAAAACGACCGCAAAAAAATCGATAGAAAGCCATTCCTTGGTAGATAAAAAACTTTTCTCGAGCACTGACGTGATCGCTTTGCACTTTAAGGTAACGGAGGTTCTGTAGCAAGTAGCTGCGGCCCTCTTTGTATTGAGAGTTGCGGATGAGTCCAAGAGCCAGATAAAAGCGGCATGCACATTGCGACGAGGAGGTGAGAGCCAGTTGTTTGGAAAGAATGAGGGCTTTTTCCAATTGCCCACTAAAAATAAGACTGCCAATCCAGTACGGGAAAACGTCGGCTTTTTTGAGTGGGATTTTTTTACTGTCGAAAGCCTCGCAAACGTCTGCAAAACGACCTTCTAAAAAAAGCTCAGCGACCTGCTGATTGTATAATTCCTTCAAAGCTACCCCTTCTCGCACAGTCTCGCTTTACGAATTTCGAGAACTTTGCTAGTTTCCAAATGTGATTGATGCTCGATTTCGTTTTGGAAATCAAATCAAATCGCATCAAAAGTGTAAGATGTTGTAGGTCGATTTTTAGGGGTAAATAGTCGATTTTAGGTTCTGTGGGGGGCTCGGTTTATGAAACTCATAAAATTTAATTTAATGATTGCCGTCATGTCATTACTGGCCGGCTGCACGTTTCAGCGCAACAAAGTCACCGCTAACGACGACGGCTTTAGCAAAGTGTGCGACCCCGTCTCGTTTGCGCAAGTTCAATCAGAAATCTTTGGAACTCCCCAAGCCTCCACAGGAAAATGTTTAGCCTGCCACGTACCCGGTGGACGCCTAATGCCGCTGGACACTTTCGGTGCCGTCAAAGCCAAACTGGTGCAAATCGAAGATTCCGTACGCGCGGGTCGAATGCCTAAAAATGCGCCGCTACCAGCACCTGCAAAACAGCTTCTCTACGCTTGGATCCAGCAAGGGGCACCTGAACTCGCGGATGCAAAATTAGTAGCTAGCGATTGTGCAACCACCATCGACCCCGATCCCACAACGCCGGTCAATCCCACAAACCCGACCGTTCCACCAACAACACCGACACCTGTGGATCCCAACTACGAATCGCTGCGCAAAGAAATTTTTGCCAGCAAATGTTTAGATTGCCACGACAGCAGCGGTATTTTTAGCTCTTACGACTTTTCCACCTATGAGTCCATTGTCAGCTATCAAAAGCTTTTCGCGCTTCCCGCAGATGGCTCGGACAGTCGATTTGTAAACTCGTTGGTCACCGGAAAAATGCCCAGAGGCAAAGCGCCGTTGCCGCCCGAGCAAATCGAAATTGTTCGTCAGTGGGTGGCCCTGGGGCTTCCAGAAACTGCCGCCACAGTGCCGGCGAATTGTGATCTCGTCGACTTTGAAACCGTGAACACATTGGTTTTCCAAAGTAGCTGCACGCGTTGCCACGACTTCACCTCCAAACTGGATCTGGAATCCTACGCAAATATCAAGCAGCACATCACCAATGTGAAGTGGATGATCGAGAATGATAAAATGCCTCCTAAAAAACCGTTGGACAAAGATTTAAAAGATCTGGTGTTGAAATGGATTGATCAAGGAGCCCCCGAAACCGTCGTTTTACCCGAAACCTGCGAACAACAAGGAGATACAAAATGAAAATCGCAATCGTTCTAGGACTATTTTTCGCGCAAGCGGCAATGGCCAAAAACTTTTCATCAGACCCAACAAAAGGTTCGGTGGTGTTCAATGCGACGGCCATAGGACTAAAGTTTCAGGGAAAGGGCGAGGGCCCTGCAGGAAGTGTGCAAGTGGACTCCACTGTGGTGGGTTCCTTCAAATTCAAAATGGACACACTCGACACTGGCATTGGTTTGCGCAATCAACACATGAAGGAAAAATATTTGGAAACCGCAAAGTATCCATTCGGTGAGCTAAAAGTCGAAGAGGTTGCTGGCTTTAAACAAGATTCCCCCGATGGCTCCTATCCGTTTAAAGGAAGCCTCACCATTCACAGCGTGGCCAAGCCCGTCACGGGAACAGTACAGGTTAAAAAATCAGGCGAAGGCTTACAAATCAAGGCCGAGTTTGATACTAAGGTTTCTTACTTCTCGATCCCCATGCCAGCCTATGCCGGTGTGGCTCTGAAGGATGATGTCAAAGTGGTTGTTGAATCCCAATTGAATTAACAGCTGAATTAGCAGCTGAATTAACGACTGAATTAACGACTGAATTAAAAGAGGCTTTTCGTGCGCGGTTTTTTGTTTTTTCTCCTTCTAAGTTTTTCCATGGAAGTCTGGGCTTTCCCCGAAATGATTCGGCACGGATACATCAACTGCACCACATGCCATGTATCGCCCTCAGGGGGCGGCCTTTTAACGGCCTACGGAAGATCCCTTTCGAAAGAAATCCTCAGTCGCTGGAGCACGGAGGGTGAAGAAAACCTTTTGCACGGAGCCATTAAAAACGAAACCGTGATCAATTGGCTCAATGGTTCGCAAGAGGTGGGATTGAATGTCGGTGGCGATATTCGCTATCTGCAGCAGTACACAAACAACGATTTGCGCGAGAGCGGGCGATTTTTTCCCATGCAACGCGATTTAGAGCTCGGGTTCAAATGGAAGCAGTTACAAGTCGTGAGCACCTTTGGTTACAAGTATTTGCCAAACGACGATGACAAATTTGAAACTCGCCGTTATTACCTCATGTATCAAGCCACCGAATACGTCTCTTTGCGAGCGGGTCGGTTTTTACCGATCTATGGTTTGATGATTGCCGATCACTACACCGACATCAAAAAGGGCTTAATGTTCGATCAGGGCCAAGAGCGGGACAATGTGGAGCTTAACTTTATTAAAGACAACTGGAGTGCCACCGCCACTTACAGCCAAACTCCGCAAAGTGCTCTGCGCCCCCTCGACAAAGCTGTGGCGTTGCAAGTGAACTATGCGCTGACCGACACCCATCGTGTCGGTGTTAACTATTGGAATAGCGAGTCCGATTTAAGCAAAAGAAATATCATGGGGCTCTCGGGATTGTTTGGCTTTACTCACGAGCTTTATGCGCTATCAGAGTTGGATCTGCAAACCACCCAAGCGGTGGGAGCGCAAACTGCCACCAAAGGAATCTATTATTTTCAAAAGCTAGGTTATGAGTTTACGAGGGGAGCCCATGCGATTTTGCAAGTGAATGGGTCACAAAGTGATTTAGAAATTTCGAACACCAAGTCGGTGGGTTATGGACTTGGAATGAACTTTTATCCGCGCCCGCACTTTGAACTGCAAGCGCTTTGGACACGCATCGACGCCAATCTGGATCAGGACATGGCGTTTTTGATATTTCACTATTATTTTTAACTGCAATTTTTAACATCTATTTTTAGCTATCTGTAAATAAAAAGCGCTGGCTCAAATGGAATAATGTGGGCTGAGGTAGTGTTAGTTGCAAAAGACATTTTCTGTGGAGTCACCACCTGTTGATAGTATCGCTCGTAATCCGACCCGCGAACCAGAGCAATGGCCCCTGCGTAGATAAGATGATAGTAGGCATCAGTGTAAGCGACGTCGATACTGGCGAAGGGAGGTTGTGGTATTTCGAATATTTTATTTCTTTCGACAGTGCAGTTTTGGTCTGTTGGCAAAGGATTAAAAACATTCACACAGTACGTATCTGCCAGGCTCATATAGTTGGCAGTCGATGTGATTGAAAAACGCGGGCTTCGTGCGTCCATTTGTTCCTGTGGATTATAATTTACTAAAAAAAGTCGATAAAATAATAACGCCTTTTCAAGATTGATCTGCTTTCCATTCGCCTTCGTGACAAGTTGGTTTAGGTTGCGCCCTTGTCGTTTTGCCGCTAGCGCTTGAACAGTTAAAAAATTAAGACTCAAGTAGGGGTAACTCAGCGAGCGGTGCAGATGGATGCCGCGAGTCCGCTCTCGATAATGTCCTCTCCAGCGATCATAGATTTCCCCGGTGTGCACCGTTGGAAAGCGATCGGGGGCGGCGGTCTTGTCGTTGCTGTTATAAATGACATAACCTAAGCGATCAAAATAACCCCACTTGTATTGAGTTTGATTGTTGAGTGCTTTGTCTTGCATCGAAACGTTATTGGTCATCACACCCAAAACATAATACGCCGAGGCTCCCACGGTGACATGATTATCACCACGAGCTCTCTCGCAACTCATTCCATCATACTCAAAAGGAGCGCCTAGAGCACAGTTTGTCATCCACGCATCATTGCTCACAGCGATCACTTGCGCCACGCGCGAAAACCAACCTTCAATCTGTTGTCGTTCCAGCGAACTTGTAAACACCCGCCCTGCAGCCAAAAGATCGTAGGCCGCTGCAAAGGCAACCATACTACTACCAAGAATGAGTCCACTTTCACTGTTTCCAACAGTTGCACTGAGAGCTCCGCTCATGTCGCTGGGCCGATAGGTGTTTGCGGACCAGTGCATAAGAATTTGTTTAGCCAAAGCTCTGTAAGACGTCGCAGTTGTGGCATCTACAAAAAATGCAGCAGCTGCTAAACGTTGAGCAAAGCGTGCGTCTCCAGGGTTCAGCGGGTGGGCTACATTAGCGCCAGACAGCAGTTTCACTGAACTTCCTGAACTCAATTCAAAGAATCTGTTATCATCTGCGCCCAGGTTTACGACTTCTGCACGTTGCCCCTGAGATTGGTTGCGCTGGTACAGCATGGCGACAGTTTTAATCAATTCGAGCTTAAGATCACCGCGAGCGCAGGCCACTCCGTGACCAAGCTCTGCAGCTGTGAAAAAAAGTTTAGGAAATTCTCCCCAACCTATTTGTGGAGCGGGTGTGCCGTCCGAGCATTGGGAGGAGCCATCAGGTAGTGTGACAAAGTTTTGATAACCGAAAAGGAGAGTAATTCCCACTATGGCCACAGAAAATAAAGCGACTCTTCTTTTCAACATAAAACGTTCCCCCAGTTATACTCATTTTAAAATGTTAAAGATCGAAAAGCCAAGGAAAGCTTTTTATGAGGTATTTTGTCTCAATCCCGTAGGGCGGGTGTCTTACTTTGATTCAGATGATTTTCTATTTCTTACAGATCACAAACTGCGGAAGGCAGCGAGATTTGTCGGAGAGTTTTTGCAGGCACTTGTCCGTGACGGATTGTCTGGCCGCAGTTTCCGATAACTCTGTGGCAGTGAAATCGCCATCAAACGGCGTATGAATATCACAGGTCACATTGGCCACGATCATAAAACCGTTGGAGCGGGTGAGCGTGTTTTCCATCTTTTCAACTTTTTGCTTGAGCTCTTTGATTTGTTTTTCGAGGTCTTCAATGCGCTTTTGCGATTCATCCGCAAAAGCGACAGAGAATGAAACGGTGACTGAAAGTAATAAACTGCTAAGAGCGATAAGAGACACCATTTCTTATTATTTGAGGTGTTTCTCAAAAAAATCAAGCGCGTAAGTGTTTAAGAGCACAATGTTGGTCCGTTTTGCAACACCGTGGCCCTCGTCGGGAAAAATCACCAGCTTGGAATTTTTATTGGACTTTTCGATGGTCTCATAAAATTGCACAGCTTCACCAACGGGAACGCGGGGATCGGTGGCTCCGTGGGCAATCATCAGTGGCTTGGTGACACGATTGATGTAGCTCACCGGCGAAAGCTTAAGCATGGTGTCGCGATCTTTTGTAGGGTCACCATATTCATTCATGCGCAGGGCTCGGCGATAGGGAGCCGTGTTTTCGATAAACGTTATTAAGCTGCTCATGCCAACAATGGCCAGGCCCGCATCATAGGAGTCCGCAAACATCGACACACCCACCAGAGTGGAGTAGCCGCCGTAGCTTCCCCCAGTAATTCCAATTTTTGGTACAACGCCGTTCTTTGCCCAATTCCTTTTAATAAATTCTGCACAATCGCGAATATCGGTGATTACTTTTAAACGTTGGGCGCCGTTATCCGCCTGCAACCATTTTTTGCCGTAACCATCGCTGCCGCGAACATTGGGGGCCACGTACACAAAACCTTTTTCGGTGTACAAATTGTACAGCGGCGAAAAGCGCGGAATGAACTGCGCTTCAGGTCCCCCGTGAAACTGCACAATCACAGGACACACTTCGGTTTTGCATTTTTCCGAACGCCACACAAACATTGGCACGTCGGTGCCGTCTTCGGCCTTGTAAGACTCGAGCGTTGGTTTTACGTATCCCAAAGTATTAATTTCGGGTGTGGAGGGAAGAACCCACTCTTGAACTTTTTTGGTTTGCAGATCGTAAACAAAATTTTTGCGAGGAGCATTGTGATACTCGGCGGAATAACTTAAATAACGATTGTTGGTAGAGAAAGATCCCACGTAGGCCTGCTGAGCTTGCTCAAGACCCGGGAGTGAAGTTTTTTGTGAGGTTGCCATGTTCACAAGTTGCAAGCGGGCGTAACCTTTTTGATTGATCACGTACACCACGTATTTGCGGTCTTCGGGCATCTTGAAGTCGCTGATATCTGCATCAACGTCTGTGCCCCAAGCAGTGAGTGTGCCTTTTTTTAGCAAGTAGAGTTTGCGAAAATCAGCCACTTTGTTGGTGAGCACGAGGTATTCGTCTTTATTTTTCGTAAAAGCCACTTCAAAATCTTCCAGCTCGTTCTGTCCGATCAAAGGCTCTTTGCTTTTGGTTTTTAAATCCAAAATAAAATGTTCATTCTGCATGCTGCCTTTAAGCAGGGTTAAAATGGCTTTGTCGTCTTTGATATCAGAGAGTGTCCAGATGCCGGGCTCGCTCCATACCACTTCGTGCATGTCAGTAGCCAAACTGTATTTGTAAATAGAGTACGACTCAGGAGACTTATCGTTAGTGCGATAGTAGAGAAATTGTGAGTCGTTGGTAAATCCGAGTAAACTCGTTTGATGTTTTGGGTTGTAATAAACTTTGCGAAGTTCGCCGCCAGCAGTCTTCATTAAATAAACACCGGGATTTTCGTCACCCTTAGAGTCACGCGAAACCACAATCCATTGGTTGTCGGGGCTCATGCCAGAGAGGCGCGAAGCATCTTCGCCTCCGGTCAACTGAATGGGAAAACTTTTTGGCCCCGTAAGTTTCCAAATTTGCAAAGACCCCGTAACGTTCCAATTCATAAACAGCGCACGCCCATCACCAGTCACAATTCCCTCGGAAGGCGCACGAATATCTACAAGCTTTTCAATTCGATTTTTCAGCTCCGCATTCGGCACCGGCGGCGCATACTTCGCCAACGTCTCCGACGAAATACTCCCCAACCCAAACCCCGAATATTTGGTCGTGGAAGTTGTGCTGCAACCAAAAAGTAAAGTGGCAGAGAGTAAAAATAGATATTTCATGCGAGTTCCTCAGTTAGGGGTTTGGTGCGGGCACGCTTTTAGGATTGAATGCATAATTTTCTGCAAACTTTTGAAGGCTTCCTTTTAAGACCTCTCGCAAACACGATGTTTCGAGCTGCGAGCGAGTCCATGGATGGACGTGTCTTAAAAGGAAGCCTTCAAAAGTTTGCAGAAAATTATGCATTCAATCCCAAAAGCCGTTATGTCATCGAAGCAATAACTTGCTCGAGGGTGTCGTCCATCCAGCGTTTATAACCAAAGGCGCGATCACCTTGAGCTAGATATCCCATATGCCCCCCTGTGTCTTCAAGATGCAGATGGACGAAGGAGCTCTCCCGAGCCGAAAGATAGGGCTGCCATGGGATAAAAGGATCATCCTTCGACATTAAAATAAATGTGGGCGTTTTGATTTTTCCCAAATGCGGAGCCGTTGAGCACTGAGCATAATAATCGTCGGCATTTTTAAAACCGCCCAAGGGTGCCGTATAGAGTTCGTCCACATCGTGCAAGTGAGCCCACTTGGGAATTTGAACCTTGAGAGAGATTAAGTTTTTCTCTTGGCGCGCGCGGATTTCTTTTCGGCAGCCATTCACAAACCATAAATCATAAAGGCGGTTGAACCCCTGCTTCAGGCTCTCCGACGATGCTTTGAGATCCGTGGGACCGTTAACAACAATGGCTTGGTCGGGCAGGTGTTCGCCGCGAATACCAGTGAGCAATGAAAGCACAGCATTGCCACTTAAGGAAAACCCCACAGTGATCAATTGTTTTTTTGCAAATTGCTTTCGGCAAAACGCCACCACTTCCGAAACATCATCGCCCCGGCCCGAGTGATAAGGCCCGCGAGCCAAGCCTTCACCATCTCCGCAGCCGCGATGATTCATCAGTAAAACCGAGTGTCCTTGTTGTTGGCCGATGATGGCCATTCGCCCCATGTATTTAGAATCCACGTTGCCGATGAGGCCGTGAAAAAAAATCAGCAAGGTGGAGCTTGTTCCAGCGTAATAACGGCCCACAAGTTGGTCGCCGTCGGGAAGTTGAATTTTTAAATTTTTAAAATTCGGGTCGGGCGCCTCTGACGGAAGCCCATAGGCCACAAGTGTTTGTTTGTGGCCTCCCCGGGCCCAAAGAGGCGGGGAGCAAGGTTGAATATTAAGATTCACGCACGGCGCTCACGCATTTCGAAAAAAATCCTCGGTCCACTTTTATGGGTGAGGTAACGAATTTGCGCAGTTCATCTTCGATGGGATGCTGAACGTAGTTTTTATAAAAAGGTTCGTGATAGCTAATCGGAAAGCGCTCGATGGCCCAATTGAGCTGAGGCGCATCTCCCTCTTGGATGGAGTCCACAACCGATAAAACGCCGCCGGGTTTTAAAACGCGCCAAGCTTCTTGGAGCACCGTCAGACGAGTTTTGTGCGGCAACTCGTGAAACAGGTACGAACAAGTTACTAGGTCAAAATGCTGATCTTTAAACGGTAGCGTTTCGGCATTGGCTTGTAAAAAATTAATTCGTGGAAACTTTTTAAGGCTTGTTTGCGCTTGCTTTAAATACGGAAAACTCAAATCTACGGCGGTGATATTCGCCTTGGGGAACGTGAGAGCCAAATCTCGAGTTAAACTTCCGGGGCCGCAAGCAATGTCGAGAATATTGATTTCGGCTTGCTGGCCAAAAATTTCGCGAGCTGGCGGCAGGGCCAAGCGGCGCATGGTCTGAGCCGTGCCGTTAAATAATATTTCCACCTGATGCTCGTAAATCTGAGCGGACTCTTCGCTCAGGTAACCATCGGTTTGAAAATGGAAGTTTCTTGAATAGTAATCTGGAACGTCTTTCAGATACTGTTCGGCCGAATCTGAAAAGTCTTGGTGTTTTTTTGTTTTCATCCGTCGTGCCACTTGCACAGCGTCGGCCCAAACGCGAATCAAACGAAGCGTATGGGTGAGGGGTGATCCCAAAGTGATAACGGTGGAGGGATAAACATTTTTACGGATATTTTGTTCGTCCCATTTGTGCAACTCGTAGATTTCTTTAAACAGAATTTTGAGCTCTTCAACCTTTGGACCTTCGGCATTTCGACCATGCAAATAGAGCTGCGAAAGAATAAGTAGAGGAAGATTTTCAGAGAAGTAGAGGGCTGATTTTCCGAGTGAAAGATAAAGAGATGAAATCATGAGTCGTTTATAGCAAAAAACCAGGGCGTTCTGCAATACAAAACGCCCTGGATAACAACAACAACGCTCTCTAAGATTTATGTTAATCCAGACGTCGGATGACGCTGGCGAGAACTCCTAAAATTTTAAATTCCGAAATGGGTGACACGTGGATCACATTGTATTTGGGGTTCGCTGGGTGCAGCTCAACACCGGCCTTGCGATGATAGTAACGCTTAATTGTGGCTTCGTTGTCCACAATCGCTACAACAGTTTCTCCGTTTTCGGCTGTGGCCTGGCGCTTGATCACCACATAATCTCCATCCATGATGCAGTCTTCGATCATGGAATCGCCTTTCACAGTCAATGCAAAGTACTCCACTCCCGAGCGCAACAGCGAGCGCGGCACATCCACATATTCGCGAGTTTCAACGGCTTCGATGGGATAGCCCGCGGCCACCTTGCCCAGCATTGGTAAACGTTGAATGTCAGAGTCCTCAAAATCGCGCACAAGCTCGATGGCCCGTTTTCGATTGGCGCCAATGGGCGCTTTGATGTAACCCTTGCCGCGAAGTTGCGCGATAAAATCCTGTACGGTGGAAATGGCGCTGTAATCGAACTTGTCTTGGATTTCATGATAGGTGGGCGGGCGTTGGTTTTTTTCGAGATAGAATTTTATGAAATCATAGATCCGTTGTTCTTTTTCCGTGAGACTGGGCAATGACATTAAAC
>JAYUKO010000248.1:0-10522 GCA_043764415.1 Bdellovibrionales bacterium
ATATTTATTTCAATCAGCTTGTTTACATCATTGTTTTTCACGTAGAGAAACTTAAGTCCCTTTTTTTTGTAAGTTTCTAATCGTTGTACATCTAAAGGACTTCCTCCATTGGCAACTTTCATAAACTTCTCGTCCCCGACCTTAACATAGAGATTAAAATTAACTTGAGCTTTAGAGACGAACTCATCAATCGGAATTTTACAAAACTTTTCTTTTAGAACTTTTGTGCTTCCGAATTCAGGTTTTTGAAAATTGAGAGCCTTATCAATAGCCTGAAGTAGTTCTTTGCTACTAAATGGCTTGGTCAAAAAATTATCTGCACCTATTTCAAAAGCAGAAGCTGTTTCGATAAGGTGTGAGTACCCCGTCATTAAAATAAATGGCAAGGGTTTTTCTTTTTTGCACCACTTTAACAATTCAATACCATCACAGCCTCGCATCTGGATATCACTCAGCACAAGATCAAAATTCATCGCCATGAGTCGCTCTTTCGCTTTAATACCATCATCAGATGTCGTCAGGTGAAAGTTTTTATGCTCGAGATAATCCTTGATCGACTCCTGCAGTTGCGCATCGTCTTCAACCAGCAATATTCTTTTCATTCGTTCATCCTTTTTCTGATAATCTTCATCAGATAGATTATCAAAGTTTTATAAATTCGTAAACTTCCCTAAAGTCCTGGGAGGGTAGCCTCTCAAATGGCATTTTGTTGCATTTTTGGAAGTAGCACACGAAAACAGGTGTTTTGGTGGTTTGGAGCTAGTTGCAGTTTTCCTTGGTGTGATTCAATAATTCCTCGTGAAATGCTTAGTCCAAGGCCTGTTCCCTTTCCTATGTCTTTGGTGGTAAAAAACGGTTGCATGATTTTGTCTTGGATTTCTTTCGATATTCCCACACCACTATCTACAAAAGAAACCTCAACATAAGGATCCTGGTCCTTGATCTCCACGCGAACCCACTTCTCGGCTTGTTCTGAAACTGCATCAAACGAATTGTTCAAAAGGTTCAAAAAGACTTGTGAAAGTTCTATAGGTCTACATTCAACGTAGGGCTGGACGGAGGACTCATTTTTAACTTCTATTTCGACGCCGTGGCTTGAGAATTTTTCTCGGCATAAGCTCAGTGTCTCCTCGATAATTTTACTAATTGAGATTGGTTCTGTCGGTGCTTTTTTTGCATCACTGGCAAAGAAACGAAGCCCGGCAATAATCCTCGCAATACGATTTGTTGTCGATTTAATCACATGCAGATTCTTCAACACTTTAAATTCGTCCAGATTACCATCGGCGATGAGTTCTTCTATCTGCTCAGTCCTCATGCTGATGATGGCCAGGGGGGTATTGATTTCGTGCGCAATTCCCCCGGCCATCTCGCCGAGTGAAGACATTTTAGCAGAGTAAATGAGAGACTGTTGGTGTTGCATGATGGTCGCTTTTGATTGCTCGAGCTCCATGGTCCGCTCTGTCACCTTATCTTCGAGATGCAAGTTTGCATCCGTTAGTTTTTTTGCGGCTCTCCAAAGTAAAGTGATATTGTAAAAGATAAACAATAGAAAGAGTGTACAAGCTGCGAATAAAAGTTGGCGATATTTTTTTGCATTTTTTTCTGCACTCGAGTAGCTTTGTAAGTAAGTTTGTCTCGCTTCGTCTAACAACTGGCTTGAATCCGAGCTGTCGATTTCTTTTGTTAATAGATCCAGTCTCTCTTTTGTTTCGAGAATTTTTGCTGCATGCAACATGATATTTTCGACTTCTGCAGATGAGGCTTTTTGTGGTTCATAGGGCTTTGCTAGAATGCTGGCTAGCTCCTCACGCGCTTTGAAAGTCGAAACAACGGAATAGGCGAGGGTCAGCTTTAATAAACGGTTTTTATAGGCAAGCTCTTTAGCTCTCCCTGAACGATCTAGTGTATTCGCTTCGGTCGCAAGTTTTTGTATATAGTATACTGAGTTCGTTAATATGGCATTCTTTGATTTAAACTCTTCAATGAGCTTCAACTTTTTCTCTACAGCAGAACAGTATTTTTCAATGGTTTTATCCAGGGAGTCTTTGAATGATTTATATAGATAAGTACTCGCAGCAGAAAGCCTCATGCAAATTTTATCAACATTCTCTACACTTTCAACCAACGGATCGTAGGTCAGCACGAGATAGTTTCGCGACTTTAACAAATCTTTTTCTAGATTGCTCTCCGCCTGCTTAGCGATAAGAAAGGCTTGAAGTGTGCTGTTGTGCCCATCATAAAGCTGACTTTGGCTATGCTGATAAAAAAAAGCGAGCACGCCAAAAACGAAAAGTCCCAGAGCTGACAATGCAAAATATTTTATCATGGAAAAATCTCCTTTAAGACTTGCTCGACAATTGGAGGTGTTGGTCCCGAGAGTGTTTTAAGAAACGCAACGATGGAGTCAATCTCTTCTTTTGAAAGTTTTCGACCCAATTGATACTTGGCCATGATTTCAATCGCTCGATCCAGTGTTTTTGCTGATCCGTCATGAAAATAGGGGGCTGTTTGCGCGACGTTTCTTAAACTCGGCACTCGAAATAGATGTTTATCCTTATCATCCTTAGTAATTACAAAACGTCCAAGATCCGCATCTGTGATTGGAGTGTTTCGGTCTTTAAAATAGTTTCCCATCACTCCCATGGTCTGAAACATATTGCCCCCGACATTCGTCCCTTGATGACAAGCAATACAGCCAAATGACTTAAACCTCTCATATCCAGTTTTCTCTATAGCCGAAAGAGCTTCCTGCTCCCCCAACAAAAACCTATCAAAGGCCGAATTTACAGTGACGAGCTGTCTTTCAAAATGTGCGATGGCATTCTTAATGTTCGTTGAAGTTATACCCGTAGGATATATTTTTTTAAAATTTTTCTTCGTTTTTTCATCTAAGTTGAGTTTATTAACAACTTCGCTCCAGTCTGAACCCATCTCGTTAGGGTGATGTACCGGACCATCGACTTGTTCCTCAAGGGTCTTTGCTCTTCCGTTCCAGAATTGCCTAAAGTTAAAACTGCTATTAAAAACACTTGGAGTGTTAGTATCACCTCGAGCACCATTGAAGCCTATGGATCGTTCGAATCCATCAACTCCTCCTTTTTGCAGATCGTGACAGGAAGCGCATGCGATCGCGCTATTTTTTGACAGACGTTTGTCATAAAATAGCAGCCCACCCAAAATGGATTTGTCGTGACTCTTATCTACTACCGTCAGTAAAGGAAGTATAGCCTCGGAGCGGATCGTTTCTGTATCGGCTTTGGCCACAAGTGAAATAAAAATAAAAAGGATGAGAATTACCCTAGGAAGTCCGAAAGTTTTTTTCATTTTTAAACGATATGTAAAAAACTACCATAAGTAAATATTAATCATTTACTTAGATTAGAACTGGATGCAGTATGGTCTAAAGGTAGGAATAATGTCTCAACCAAAACAGATACTGCTTCTAGATGATGTTTTAGAAATGTGCTTAGCCTTATCTGATTATCTAACAACACTTGGCTTCCAAGTGCACTACATCACGACCATTGAAGAGTTTAAAAGTCAGATTATCAATCTCAAGCCTGATTTCATAATTCTAGACAAGAACATTTCGGGTGTAGATAGTTTTTCGTTAATTTCACAAATTCGTTCCAGTAGCAATTTGGCTTCTGTACCAGTGTTGATTATTACTGGCTACGAAGATTTGGAAGTCAAAATGGATGCCATTCAGCTTGGGGCAGACGATGTTTTGATTAAACCTTTTCGTTTGGAGGAGTTAAAACTCAAGATAAAAGCCCTCGAGCGCCGAGCTTATGCTTATCAGCATGGTACAGATGAAATAACATATAAAAACCTCAAGCTAAGGCCATCGGATGGTGTCGTGTTCATGGACGACGAAAAGATTCCTTTTACAGACACGGAATTTCGTTTATTGCAGACTCTGATTCTTAGAAAGGGTTTGCCTATTCATCGGGAATCCTTAGCCAACAAAATTCTTACAGGACGAAATATAAATATTAGAACCATTGACGTTCATATCAATTCGATTCGAAATAAGTTGGGTGCCATCGGAGTAAAGATAAAAACATTGCGAGGACGCGGTTACATGCTGGTTGACTGAACTATTTCAATCAGGCAACCGCACCCCCCAACATTCGCACCATGGTGAGAGCCACACCTAGATAATACTTTAGCTAGACTGGACGAAATGAGAGCTAAATTTTTTTCGCTCTTTAATACTTCGATTCTCAAATTGATCCACAAAAACTGAATGATTTCGAGACTCCATGGAAGCAAATTTGTCGCCTTCTGGGAAAATCAATCTTGATACTCAAAAAAGTCAAAATAATGCCGATAGATATGAGGAAAGTCCTGTCATTTTTTTTGCTAAACCTTTGATGAGATTTTAATGAAATGTTTAAAGAAACCGAGAACTTAATCTAAAGTTAAAAGAGTAAAGAAAGGTCCGATGTCTTTTGTATAGAAATGTAATCCGTTTTTTTCATTCGATTTTATCTTCGTCGCTACGATGGATTTTTCTTTTCGTATCGAGCCTATTTCTTTTATCGTGCGTCGCCGATGTGCAAGAACCCGGTGAAGCTTTTGAATCCAAACTTATTTTTTCTACGGCGTCCGATGGGAGCGCGCTCACCAGCAATCTTGATTTTGGCGTGGCGGCTGTCGGTGGCTATTACGACATTTCGATTTTTGTTTTTAACGCTGGAAAAAATCCGGCGCGAAGTGTGGCCGATACGAGTAGTTCTGCGCAAAAATTTAATTACGTGGGTGGAGTTTACCCGGGCACGGGCGGAACGTGCGCTAATCTTTTGGCGGTTGGAGAATCTTGTATTTTAACTCTGCGATTTTCGCCAACGGATACCACGACATCGACCGGTGAAATCTCGCTGAGCTACGACGATAAAATTTCCGGCGCAAAGAGCTCGGTCCTGGCACTCTCCGGACGCGGAGGAACACCAGCTCTCCTTACGGTTTCGGATGCTCCCCTTTACGATTACGGCACCATTGCTATAGGTGCCTTTGCGGATTACACCTTCACCATTTCAAATTCGGGAGAGGCGCGTGCTATCTCCATCAGCGAAATTGGCTTGGCTACTCATTTTGCTTTCAAAGGCGGAACGTATCCCGGCAGTGGTGGAAATTGCCCGCTCGAGATTTCGGGCGGCGCGAGTTGCACGGTTGTTGTGAGTTTTACACCGGTCCTGTTAGGTGTTTTGACGGATACGATTAACTTTTCTTATTTTGATGGAGCCAATAATCAAAACGCCACCCGTGATATTCAAGGAACCGGTGTTTTCCCTGCCGTGCTTGAAATTTCGGATGCACCGCTTTACAGCTTTGGCACTGTGCTCATTGGGCAAATGCCCACCTACACATTTACCATTAGCAACACCGGAGGAATGACCGCGACAGCGATGTTCATCGGTGGCTTGGCGGCACCGTACTCCTTCCTTGGTGGTGCTTATCCAGGTGTTGGTGGCACATGCGGAATCAGTTTGCCTGTCGCTACCAACTGTACCGTCGTTGTGCAATTCTCCCCGGTCATCCCTGGCACTTTTTCGGAAACGATCAACGTGGTTTACAACAGCGGAGCTGTTCTTGCCTCGGTCGACAGAGATATTACGGGGCTGGCAGTGGCGCCCGCACTTATCGATATATCTGATTCAGCCCTATACAACTTTGGCACCGTGGCTGTAGGCTCGAGCACCAATCACACCTTTACCTTAACCAACAATGGCGGTGTGACCGCAACATTAGTTTCTGGTGCGGGCCTCGCGGCTCCGTATAATTTTTTGGGCGGTGCCTTTCCTGGTGCTGGTGGCACTTGCACAGGCAACCTTCTTCCGGGAGCGACTTGCGATGTTGTTGTTAACTATCAACCATTGGTCGTCGGTTTGACCACTGATACTCTGGATATTAATTATAACAACGGCATTGTTTTGACTCAGTCGAACAGGGATATTCAGGGAACGGCAGCGGCTCCCGCTGCGCTCTCTATTACCGACGGTCCCACTTATGATTTTGGAACGATCGCTGTGGGCGCCAGTAACACGCACTTGTTTACAATCTCCAACTCTGGTGGTGTGGCGGCAAGTCTGGTCAATATTTCGAGTTTGTCGGCTCCCTTCGCTTTTGTGGGAGGAGCTTATCCAGGAACGGGCGGAACCTGCACAGGTACGATTATCGCGGGCACCAGTTGTACAATCAATTTGTCTTTTACACCGATTGCCACCGGTCTTTTCACAGATACTATTGATATAGATCATAATGACGGCGCTGCTTTCCAAACAGTCAGTCGCAATGTTCAAGGGAATGGCGTTCTCCCGGCCAATTTGTCAATCAGTGACGGTCCAACCTATGATTACGGCCAAGTGGTTGTTGGTGGATCGGCGGAGCATATCTTCACGGTCACAAACATTGGTGGGATCGACGCCATCACAATTTCAGGATCGGGACTCGCCGCACCTTTTGCATATAAAGGAGGGAATTATCCCGGAACAGGTGGAACGTGCGTCAATACACTCGCCGCCACAGCCAGTTGCTCGATCATTGTCACTTACCAACCGACAGCTGGCGGTATCGACAACGACACCATCGAACTGGATTACTTTGATGGCGCAAGTACGCAGCAGGCGCAAAGAGATGTCACTGGACAAGGGTTCCCGCCAGCCGTCTTAACTATTTCCGACGGCCTTATCTACAATTACGGTACGATAGCTACAGGTGCGACGATAAATTATATGTTCACCATCACCAACATTGGTGGCACTACGGCCACAGCCATGGCGGGTTTGGGCTTGGCATCTCCTTTTAATTATTTTGGCGGCGCTTACCCTGGAACCGGTGGAACCTGCGGCCTTGCATTAGCAACGGTATCGTCTTGTACGATTGTGGTTGAATTTGCTCCCATCGTAAACGGTGCTTACCTAGATACCATCCAAATTGATTATTTTGATGGTGTCATCGCGCAATCGTCATTGCGCGATATTCAGGGCTCTGGTGCAGATCCGGCTCTCCTCGAGATCAGTGATGCTCCTCTTTATGATTTTGGCCAACGCGCTGTAGGCTCTTCGATTGCAAAAATTTTCACGGTGATCAATAACGGTGGTGTCAATGCCAGCGGAATGAGTGGTATTGGACTCGCGGCACCTTTTACTTATACCGGAGGCGCTTACCCTGGAACAGCAGGCACCTGCGGAGCGTCTCTTGTTCCGACGATTACGTGCACCATCGACGTGACCTTCACGCCGTTGGCGGTGGCCGTTGTCAGCGACACCATCCAACTAGACTATTATAATGGTGCGGCTAACGTGTCTGCCACTGGCAATGTGCAAGGGGAAGGTGTAGCCCCGGCCACATTAACTATTTCTGAAGTCGATCCTTACGACTACGGAACATTCTCAGTGGGCTCCACCAACAGTCATATTTTTACTGTGACTAACACCGGTGGATTTCCGGCCACAGCGACTACAGAACTCAGTCTTGCTGCTCCTTTTCGGTTTGCCGGAGGATCTTTCCCAGGAACAACTGGCACATGTACCGCGACGATAACGAATGGTTCTAGTTGCAGTATCGTAGTTGATTTTATGCCGACAGCGACGGGCTTAGCTAATGGCACGATTCAGTTTTCTTACAACGATGGCGCTAACAATCAAACGGTTTCTCGCCTTATCCAAGGAACCGGAGCAAGTCCAGCCACACTGACAATCAGTGCTGGACCGACTTATGATTTTGGTTCGCAACCAACGGGAATCAACGTTAATTTTACATTCACCATCACCAACACGGGTGGCTTTGCTGCATCCGCCATGGTGGGAGGGGGTTTAGCTGCACCGTTTGATTTTGACGGAGGAGTTTACCCAGGTGCCGGTGGAACTTGCGGGGCTGTGCTAGCATCGGCAGCCACATGTACGATTGTGGTCAGCTACCAGCCAATGGCGTTGGGTCTTTTAACGGATACTATTACCATCAACTATAACGATGGATCAGTGGCGCAAACGGCGACACGCGACATCCGAGGTACAGGAGTAAGTCCTGCGCTGTTAACGATTGCCGGCGCAAATCCTTATAATTATGGAACACTAGCGACAGGCTCGGTAACCAATCATACGTTGACGGTGACCAATGCGGGTGGATTTATGGCGACGGCTCTTGCCGAAGTGGGTCTCGCCGCCCCTTTCACGTTTGCCGGTGGAATCTTCCCCGGAACGGGTGGAACATGTGTTGTCACTTTGGCCGTGGGTGCGACCTGTGACATCGTTGTTGCTTTTTCTCCGCTCATTGTTGGCTTGCAAACCGATACCATCGATCTCAATTACAATGATGGAGTGAACGCCCAAACGGTCACCCTTAATTTACAAGGAACGGGTGCTATTCCTGCCGCCATCGCGATCAGCGATGGTCCGACCTACGATTACGGTGCAGTAGCGATGGGAAGTTCCAATAACTACACGCTGACTTTAACCAACACTGGTGGGGTTACAGCCACAGCTATGGCGGGAAGTGGATTGGCAGCACCTTTTACTTTTGCGGGTGGTAGCTATCCTGGAACGGCCGGAACCTGCGGAGTTACCTTGGCCGCCACGGCGACATGTACCATCGTGGTAAACTTTTCGCCGACGGCGACAGGATTACAAACAGACACAATCTCCATTGATTATTACGATGGCTCCGCCAATCAAAGTTCACTTCGCGATGTTCAAGGGACGGGAGCAACCCCAGCGATTCTTGCGATTAGCGATGCGCCTTCTTATGATTTTGGAACTTCTGCGGTGGGTTCGACGACAACTTATACATTTACAGTGTCCAACACCGGTGGAATCACAGCCACCGCGCTTTCGGGCGGTGCTTTTGGCGTCAACTTTCGTTTTGCCGGAGGCATTTATCCTGGAACAGCGGGAACGTGTACGGCGACACTTGCCGCTGCCGCAAATTGCACCGTGGTGGTTGATTTTATTCCCACGTCATCAGGAGCGCTGGCAGATACGTTGACGGTAAATTATATTGATGGCGCCAATCCGCAATCATCGACGCGACCCATTCAAGGGACCGGAGCCGCACCAGCGCTTTTAACAATCAGTAATGGTCCTACATACAATTATGGAAACCAGGCGATTGGCTCCACAATCAATGTTGTTTTGACAGTGACCAATGCTGGGGGCGTAGCCGCAACTGCCATGAGCGGAAGTGGCCTCGCGGCACCGTATGATTTTGCTGGAGCAGTTTACCCAGGTACGGCAGGAACGTGTGCTGGAGCCTTGGCTCCTGCGGCGACATGTACCATTGTTGTCGCCTTCAGCCCTCTCGCTTCCGGCACATTCAATGATTCAGTCGTTGTCGATTATAATAACGGTTCTGTAGTCACAAGTACATCCAGAGCCTTAACCGGCAACGGAACTTTACCGGCGTCAATGACGATCAGTGATGGACCGACCTATGATTATTCAACGCAAGCCGTGGGTTCAACAACGAACCATAGTTTTACGGTGACAAACACCGGTGGATTTTCAGCATCGTTGATGAATGGTGTGGGCTTGGCGGCGCCGTTTGACTATTTTGGTGGTTCGTATCCAGGCACCGGCGGAACATGCGGCGCGACTCTCGCTCCGCTAGCCACTTGTACGATGATTGTGAGCTTTGCTCCCAGTGCGATGCTCGTGTCGAATGACACAATTGAAATCAATTATTTCGATGGAGTGGCGGCACAAAATTCGACTCGCGATGTTCAGGGTGAAGGAGTGACTCCGGCCATTCTTTCGATCAGTGATGGTCCTACCTACGACTTCGGTGGCCATTCGGTAGGATCCGCAACCAATTATACATTTACAGTAACCAACACCGGCGGCGCGCCCGCAGTGAGTGTGACGGGTTCTGGCTTAGCGGCGCCATTTAGTTTTGCGGGTGGAAGTTATCCGGGTACGGCTGGAACTTGCGGTGCCACGATCGCTAATGGTGCCAGCTGTAGCATTGTGGTGACGTTTGCTCCCACCGCGACAGGATTGCAAACAGATACCATAAGTGTTGATTACAGCGATGGCGCTTTAGCTCAGTCAGCCACTCGCGATGTTCAAGGGTCTGGCGTAACACCGGCGATCCTCGTTGTGAGCGATGGTCCAACTTATAATTACGGGACTGCTCCGAATGGATCTTCCAACGACTACACATTTACGATTAACAACACGGGTGGATTCACTGCCACGGCAATGACAGGCTCTGGACTTGCTTCACCGTTTACATTCAAAGGCGGAGCCTACCCGGGGACCGCAGGAACCTGTGTGGCCACGTTAGCAGCGGGTGCCACTTGTACAATCGTGGTCAATTATTCACCTCTCACGACCGGGTTAGCGACAGATACTATTTTGATCGGTTACAACGACGGGTCGAACGCGCAGACTGCCACGCGCGATATTCAAGGAACCGGCACTCCGCCTGCAACGTTAACGATCAGTGATGGTCCAAGTTATGATTTTGGAATTCAAGCGACGGGAAGCAATACTGATTTTGCCTTTACAGTGACAAACAC
>JAYUKO010000249.1:0-10521 GCA_043764415.1 Bdellovibrionales bacterium
CAATTCGGCAGATTTTCAAGCAACTTAAAGCATTTTTTTGCACTGAATTGACTTTATCAAAGGTTCCTAGGTATAAACGCGTTTTTGTTTGATTTTGATGTACCAGACGCCGACGCAAATATAGACATCGGTCGGGCTGGCTGAATGGAGACCGAATGACCGACGTAATACTACCCCTGACAATTCGTGGGAAGAAACTTCTCGAGGAAGAGCTCCGACGTTTGATTCACGAAGAGCGTCCATCGGTGATCAAAGCCATTGAGGAAGCGCGCTCCCACGGTGATATTAGTGAAAACGCTGAGTACGACGCCGCAAAAGAGCGTCAGGCCATGGTTGAAGGCCGCATTATTGAGGTGCAAACAAAATTAGCAGGGGCCGAGATCGTGGATCCTGCAAAAATTGTAAGCGACAAAATCGTTTTTGGTGCCACTGTAACAATCAAAGATCAAGATTCCGATGAGCAAGTGACCTATCAAATCGTTGGACTCGATGAAGCCGATGTTAAAAACGGCCTCATTTCTGTGCTATCGCCTTTGGCGAGAGCTTTGATTGGTAAGAAAAAAGGCGACGAAGTTCATGTAAAAAGTCCCAAGGGCGATAAAGAGTACGAAGTCGTCAAATTTACTTTTAAGTAAGCAAATTAGAACATGAATAGCACCATAGAGCCCGCAAGATCTTTTAAAAAGTTTCTCATGTTTGTGGTTCTCTGTCTTATTTTAGGTAGTTTTTTAAGCTATCGTGCGCAAAAAATACTGGACGACAAGTGGGCTGTTTTTTCCCGCTCTTTAGCAGCTAAAAAAATCGAAGTGAGTCGACCCACTGTGGTTTTTGCGCGATCGGGTTTGCCGATGCTAGGTGCATCCATCGAAAGACTTTCGCACTCAGGCGTATCGCGCTGTTTTGAATATCAGATCAAGGCCGAACAGCTATTTTTACCTCTCAATCTTACGCAAATACTTTTGGGCCGTTTAAAGCTGGGAACTCTTGAGGTCGAAAAAACTCATCTGCAAATTCAAGAGTCACTAGTGTGTGGCGACAATCCGCAGACGAACAATATCAATGCTCTAAAAGCTGACTTTGAAGAAGTCATTTCCGCTCCCACGCAAAAAAAGAACCCTGAGTTCTTCGCGCATTTTACAAGATGGTTTTCGGAACATCAGCCGCGCTTATCATCGATGCCCCTTCGCCATTTTTATTTAAAAAAAATAGAAATCCAGGGCGAAACGCTCAAAGAAAAACATGTGCAAGGGCTTGGAAGTTTGACAATCGACTTGGACGATGAAGTCGACAATGAAGAGATGGTGGCGCAGCTCAATTTTGAAAAACTGGTTTTGGGCAAGACCACTCGTTCGGTGGCTACACAGTTTCACGCTCGAATCCAGGCGAACGCCGAGACCATTTTACTTTCAGGAGACTGGGCTTATTACGAAGGACATCTTCGTCTTGCCGTTGACTTCAACAAAAGCGAAAAAGTTTCAGTATCTTTAAAAAGCCAAAACCTACCGCTCAGTGTGGTGAATCGCTGGTTTGATACTCCGTGGACATTTCAGTTTGTTTGGTTTAATTGCGGACTCAGTCTGCAAACCCAAAGTTCCCAATGGCAAGAGACCCCTTGGGTGCTTGAACCGTGTCAAATCACGGGCCCCCATGGCGGTATGGAAGTCACTTCGAAAAATGTGAAATCGCTTTCCAACGTCAATGATTTGCAGGTGAATCTTAAGAACATTCAGCTGGACCGAATTTTAAAAGGCAAAGAGAATTTACCATTGTCTGGTGTTATCAAAGACTATGGAACACTGAGTGGTCAGTTGGGCGTCAGCGGCTCGAAAGTTGACGGGCAATTACAATTTAAAGATCCATCGCTTCTGTTTTCGCGTAAAAACAAGCGGCTTTTGCAAGTGCTCGACGAAGTTCAACTGGGGCTGAGTTATGAAAACAGCCATTACACGTTTTCGGTTGCGGATATGAAAATTCGCGATGGGAAATTTAGCGGCTCGGCGGAGGCTGCTTATTATAAAAAGCAGCAGAAAATGATTGCTCAGATTCGCGTAGCACAAATTTCGTTCTCACCAGAAATTCAAAAATTAATGCTTTCGGGGGAGCTCTCGCCACTGGCGATAGAGGGCGAAGCCGAGTGGCTGGCGATGTCTGGCGATGGCGTCAACGGTAAATTTCAAATCGCTTGGGACAGCTTCAAGCATGCCACTTTGAGTGTTAACAAAGGCAAAGCTCTTCTGGGTTGGGTCGAGTCAGTGCCGCATTTGGCGCTCACAGCGGACCAGGTGACTGTTGAGCGGAGTGATTCTACAGTTTGGATATTCGCTTCGGTTCTCGAAGAGGAAGCTCGCCAGCAAATCCGCTTTCAACAATTTTATCTCAGTGGCGAAGTGCTCACTAAAAATAAATTCGACATAAAAAAATCCACCGCCTTTGCTCCCGCATTGGGGCGAATAAGTCTTGTGGGGCAGCTGGATTTAATCGAGGGGCAAGGGCAGGCGCGGTGGCAACTGGCAAGCGGGCAGACTCGCGACTGGGAGTGGTCGTTCCGTGCCCAAGACCTAAGCTGGATACCGCAAACCAAGCCGATGCGAGACTGGCTGCAGAAACACGAGGAGTACCTTTCTACCTATCCGTTTGTGCGCTAGATAGCCTCAAACCTGGTGGATTAGCCCATAAGTGAATTTTATGACTTTTTAAGGCACTGTAATTTTTTTAAGCGATCGTGACAATTCATGTCTTTTTTCGGGTTTTTAAGGGTTTTTCTTGCTATGAAATGAGTCTTATTGGAGCCTGTGGGAACGTTTCTTGCGTAGTACTGTGTGGAGGCTATTGATTGCTGTTTAACATAAGAATCTCTTTGGTATTAATAGGGTTTATATTCTTCGCGAGATCGTCTAGTGCGGTTTCGTTTGAGCCCTATTTTGATCTGTCCCTGATGGGTGATTTTTATGCCACTGAGAGCGCCAGTGATCTTAATAACGTTCAGCTTCACGGGCGGTTTAAGCTTCTCAGTCAAAAAGAACACTCCAAGGTTTATCTTGATTTAGGCGCCGGCGGCTTGGCTGGCAGACGAGTGGAAAACTACATCATTATTCCCCAGGCTTATATCACGTTTCAGAAAAGCGATCGCTTCGAATGGAGCGTTGGGCGGATGGTAAAAAATTTCTCGCAGCTGGATACCTACTGGATGATGGGCGACGTATTGCCACTCTTTCGATGGGATGCCGCGCGCCCCGAAGCGCAGGGCTTAGCAGGTGCTTTCGCCACGTACAAGATCACTCCGCACTTCCATTTAGATCTCTATGGCAGCGTTTTATTTTTACCGACTCAAGGTCCATCCTTTAGCATCGTCGACGGGAAACTCACCTCGGGAAATCCCTGGTTCTCACGTCCCGTAGATATTCTAGCCCTCTCGGGTACATCCTTTGATTTGAATTACACGGTAAACACTCCCGATATTTCGGAAATCATTTTTCGCCCAGCCGTGGGCACATCGGTTTTCTTGGAATCTGACGATGAAAGTCTGTGGATGCGCACGGGATATTTTTTAAAACAACGTAATGAATTAGTAACTCCGTTTAATGGAACCGTTCTTTTGCCACCAAGCAATTCGGGAGACATAAAAGTCCAACCGCAGGTAGCGCACCACAAAATTACAACTCTGGATTTGGGGTACAAAGGCAATCGTTGGGGTTTAACTCTTTCTGGTTTGTACGAAAACGACGTGAAGTTTGACATCGAAACACAAATTTACCCCCACTACTCCGACCAGTACAAGGTGGGATTGAATATGTTTTATCAAGTGAGCCCGTTTCAATCTGTGGAAGTTGGGGCTTTGAAAACCTACAACAACGATGTATCTATTCAGGGACTCACGGGCGCCGGGCAGCTCGATATTTTTTCTTTTCGCAACCAATACGACAACGCCGTTGATTTTCGGCTGACCTCGGTTTTCTTTCCAAGAGAGCAAGGATTTTTATTTAAATCAAAAGCCCGCGTTGCTTACGACTATACCGCCGACACAACATTGATCTCTTGGGAATTGATCTATGCTCCGATCGAAGCTTTGAATGTTTTCGCCCGCATGGATCTGTTTGGCGGAGAGCGCCCCACGGACGAGCCCTACAACAACCTGTTAGTGAATTACCTGGATAAGGATCGATTTCAAGCGGGGGTAAAATATGTTTTCTAGACAAATGACGGTTCTAGGACTGTTGCTCCTAGTATCGACGTCGTGTTCTTATTTTTTCAAAGACGAACCAAAAAAATCCAACGTGTACGAGTTGAGTTTTAGTGAAAAGTCTGGGGTTTCCTGTGTAAAAGACAACGGAAAACTTCTTCGCGAGTACTTTAATATTCAGCGCGACGATAGCGAAATGGCGACCGAGCTCGTCAAGATGAAAAAATGTTTGAAGGATGCGGTGACGCTTTTTGTTGAGCACACCCAGGGCGCAAAAAAAGGAGCCTACACGCCTCAAGAAATTCACGATTTCTTAGTCTTAGCTTTTGATTCTTACGAATATTCTATTCAATTTATGGAAGAAGCTTTTTTGTTAAAGCAATCTTTGCTGGGTGGAGATGTTGAAACAGTTTCTAAAGAAGACGTAAGAAAACTTCTTCTATATATCGATTATGTCTACGACAGCCTCGCCACTTTGGCTCCGGATCGCAGAATGCTTTTTGCCAAAGATCAGAGCACGGATCTTGAAGCTTTCGAGGCTTCTGGGGCCCGTTTGCAAAAAGTCATTTCTGTTTTTCGCAATCTGCCACGTAAATCCACCGGTACGTTTGAATACAACGGGCTTATTCGCCTGATAAAATATTTCCTTAGCCAGGATGCCGACACAGATCATTGGAACAGAACCTTCGAAATCGTAAATTCCCTTCAGGCCATGCTTTCGGTGGGACGAGAAGGCACCGTGGAAATTCAAAAGCTGCCTGATGTGTTAAACAATTTATCGTTTTTGTATTTAGGTTACATGCAGTTTCATAAGTTTATTTCCGACGAGCACGTTTTTAAGAAAGACATATCGACAATTTTTACGTTCCCTGGACTCGTTGCTCGAATGACAAAACATCCTAATGTTTTTACTAATGATAAGATCAGCGCCTTAATTAAAACCCAAGATAAAATCTTAAAAGGAGTGAGAAACGCCCTTCAGCAAGCGCCGGCGCAAAAAATCCCACTTCGTTATATTCAAGATTTTATTGTTACTCTGGAGCGCACTGACTGTTTTATAGATAGTGGATTAAAAGCGGATACTCTCCGTCAAATGGTTCCTCAGTTATTTGGTCGATGGCTAACAGAACAGGAATGTCGTGGTGCTTGTGATCTGCAGTTTTTGAATATCGAAAATGTGGATGTTCTCAAGCGCGTGACAGCGCAGTGGCAGGAGCGCCAGCAGTGGATCAACACAAATGCACATGCCATCAACGGTTCAAAGTCAGCTTTTGTGAATTCTCAGTACAGCCAAAGAACACGGCGGAGTCCTGTCGTGGACAACCTTATACGTGTTTTATCACGAGTGGATCATGTCCACTGGGATGATTATGTGGTGATTGGCGAAAGTAATGTGAACTATAAAGATCTTGTTCTTTTTAATAGTATTTACACCTTAGCCGAATTGTTTGTCCGACCTTTTAATGGAAATGGTCAAAAAAGTAATCTTGTGGATTACTATTTAAACCCTCAACAGTCGCAGGAATTTTATCAGTGGCTGCGACCACTGGCTCTTGATCTGAAGCTTGGGGATCCGCGAAGTCGCAGTTCTGGTAAACAGGCGTTACAAGAGATTAATCTTTTTGGATCTCAATCCAACGAGCCAGACAAAATGAATTTTGCGGAGGCTGTTGAGTATTTCGAAATCGCTATCTCTACGGGGCTGAAATCAGATAATATCATGCGAAATCATTTTGCTGAGTGCCGTGATGCAAATTCACCACTCGATGTTTTCGGCTACCATCGTTTTGGTGCGGAATGCGCGCGAAATGCGTTCGCGGACCAGCACGAAGAAGTCATGTTAGCTTCTCTGCCAAGACTTATAAAATACCTCAACACCCATCCGCGAGCTGATCGGGAGTTGTACTTAAATTATCTCGAAAAAGCGGGGCGCCAGGGACTCATTGTTAATGAGCCTTTTGAAACAGATGTTTTCCGTATGATGGGATCGATCAGTCAGTACGCTGAGAGTTTATTTTTGCGCTTTGATAAAGATGAAAATGATTTATTGACCATCGAAGAGTTCAACTTTGGTTTAAAACACATCGTGCCTAATATTCGCGAGACAATCAAAGCGGGACTCTCCGCAGACGAAGCAAAAAGTCTTTATTCGTACTTCCCAAAATTCGAAGAAAATTTGATTCAATTTATTTTTATAAAAAAATCCATTCCGTCTCTTTTAACAGCTCAAACCGAGGCGGGTAAGGGGATAGGGCTTGCCCAAATTGGCGCGTTTAAAAAGCAAACTGAATGGTTTCCAAGCCAGCTGCAGCGTCTCGAAGCCACTCGCGAGGACGTGCTTTTGGTGATCAGTGCACTGTCATCGTTTGCGCGCTCCAATCGTTTGAAGTCTTTTAATAATTTATTTTTTGAGCACGAGCTCGTTTTCGAAAAGGGTTTGAAAAACCTTCCCTCCACCGATCCTGACAGACAATTGATTTTAAGCGAATTGAGTCGACTCGCCCAGTGCAGTGAAAAAGTGGAAGCGAAACTTCAGGACTGGATTTTAGTGAATCAGGACAAGTATTGGAACGAAGTCGTAGAGTTTAAGGTGAATTCCTCTGACTGGAACTTTTTTGGCTGGAAGCCGTTTAAGCAAAACATGAAGATTTCGGATATGACAGACCAACAGCAGGCCGCCACGTCGGCTGGATGGCAGGCAAAGGTGACGGGAAAATTTATTGAGCTGCTTTTTAAAGATCCTGATTTAGGCCCACTGTGCTCAATGCCGTACCTCGAAGAGGTGCATCGTATTAGTGCCGATCAGGGACCCGTCAGCCGCGACGAAGACGAGCGCCGTACCAGCGCTCAATAATTAGTGTTTGAGACTTTTAGGGCGTCCTGCTAAAGTTCTGCAGTATGTGGCAATTTGATCAAAAAACCTGGGAAAATGAAATCTTATCTTCGTTAAAAAAAACGGAATTGCCGCACTTTGATAAAAAAATCTTTGGCAATGAAAGTATAAGTCCATTTTCTTTTGGCTCGTCCCCTGAGCCTTTTCAAGTTCGCGGCGAGACAAAATTCTTAGCTGTTCAGAATTATGAAGATTTAGTTTCTCGCGGCATGGGCGAGTGGATTCACCATGCGGACGTTGGCTTTCGCTTTCGTGAACTTATGGATATTCAACTTGAGCAGAGTTTACGGCACAAGACCCTGTTTTTATCGCAACCCTTTCCTTTTTTACCCAGTGGTGAGCAAAGTGCAAAAATCCAACAGCTTGTGCAGGATGGTCATCAGCTGCATTTGGGATGGAGCCCTCTTTCGTTTGGGCTCACCCGCGGTGAAATTTTAAAAAAGCCATTTGCAAATTGGGACAAGATTTTTAAATCATCGGCTTTATTGCCCGACGAAGTGATCTGGTTTTATTTAAGCTCTGCCCCTTATCAGTGGGCCGGCGCCGAGCCCCATGTGGAACTGGGAGTGATGTTATCATTGGCCTATGCCACCTTGCGAGAGCTTGATGCGGTAGGTGTGCCCCCTGCGCAGACTCTTAAGAGATTTTCTTTTGGACTGGCGCTGGGTACAGATATTTTGGTCGAGACTTCTAAAATTGCGGCCCTGCGTATTTTATGGCAGAGGCTCAGCGAAGTCCTTGGCAAAGATATGGATTTAAATAATGAGATTTACACACTTCCGTCGCTGCGGTTTTTTTCGGGTCGCGATACCCAGAATAATTTATTGCGGATTACGCTAATGGCACTTTCTGCTGCACTAGGTGGTGCGCAAGGGTTTAAATGTATCCCTTATGATGCCCTCAATCGCAAAAAGTCTCCCGATGCCATGCGCTTGTCGACAAACATTCCTCTGCTTTTAAAACAAGAGGGCTTTGTGGCCGGCGTGCACAACATGTTGGATGGCGCATCTCTGTTTGAAAAAACCACGGAGAGCATTTGTGAAAAAGCGTGGATGTTCTTTCAGGAGGTGGAAAAAAAAGGCGGTCTTTTTGAGGCGGTCCGCTCGGGTTGGTTACAAACAGAGCTAAAGCGACAGGAAGAGTTCTCTAAAAATCAGCTGTGTTACTTTCAAAAAGAAATTATAGGCGTTAATAAGTATGTGGTTCCACAATCCATCGACGAAACCGGCGACCAAACCCCCGACAAAAATTCGCTCATGCGCCTGAGCGATATTATTGATCCGTTGTTTTTGACCAAATCTCCCGACGATTATCTCACGGTGGAACCCCTCGTGGTGAATTCAGTGTGTTACGATTGGGATGTGGTGCAAATTCGCAGCGATCAGTATCGACACAAAATGGGAACTCGCCCTTGCATCAAAGTCATAAAAGGTGGCGGTCCGGTGGTGGAAAAGAAAATCAATTGGCTTTCGCAAATTTTCTCTGTGGCCGGCTTCGCCATGGACGTGCACACGGCCGAACCCACGTCTTGGCCGACCATGGCTCAAGAGGCGTTGATCATCCTCGTTCCCAGTCATGATGAAATGGAAGAGACCATGGCATTACAACTTCGTCAGCAGACACGGGCCCGTTTATGGTCGTTTAACACGCTCAAAGATACTTCGAAGGTGGATAAGTTTTTACAAACAGATGTCAATATCCTTGAGATCATTAAAGAGATGCAAAGTCTCGTGCTGGAGGGTGTATGAACAGCACCGACATCACGCAAATTCCCTGGGCAAAACCACAAAAAAGAAAGTCACCGGCGCCTGCCGAGAGCCGGGTCACCCCCGAGGGATTTCCAATCTTTGATCGTTATGCTTTCGAAGATATAAAGGGTTTAGATTTTGTAAATTCCTATCCAGGGTTAGCACCCTTTGCCAAAGGGCCCTATCCGACGATGTATTTGTCCACGCCGTGGACCATTCGTCAGTACGCTGGGTTTTCCACAGCCGAAGAGAGCAATGCTTTTTACCGGCGAAATTTAGCGGCGGGACAAAAAGGACTTTCCATTGCATTTGATCTGGCCACCCATCGCGGATACGACTCGGATCATCCGCGGGTTTTAGGTGACGTGGGCATGGCGGGTGTTGCCGTGGATTCTATTCTGGATATGCAGGTTCTCTTTCGCGATATCCCATTGGATCAGATGAGTGTTTCCATGACCATGAACGGCGCTGTATTGCCGATTCTCGCTCTTTACATCGTGGCTGCAGAGGAGCAAGGGGTGCCCCCAGAAAAACTCACAGGCACCATACAAAATGATATTCTGAAAGAGTTCATGGTGCGAAATACCTACATTTACCCACCGCGCTCCTCCATGCGAATCATTGCCGACATCTTTAAATACACCTCGCAAAAAATGCCAAAGTTTAACAGCATTAGCATTTCGGGCTATCACATGCAGGAAGCGGGAGCTTCGGCCGACTTGGAACTGGCTTATACGTTGGCCGATGGCCTGGAGTATGTAAAGACGGGGATGGCAGCTGGTTTAAAAATTGATGACTTCGCTCCGCGTGTTTCGTTTTTCTGGGCGATTGGAATGAACTTTTTTATGGAAATTGCCAAACTGCGCGCTGGACGAATTCTTTGGGCTGAAATGATTCAGAAGTTTTCTCCTAAAAATCCTCGGTCTCTGTCATTGCGCGCTCACTGTCAAACCTCGGGCTGGAGTTTAACCGCACAGGATGTGTACAACAATTTGGCGCGCACCTGTTTGGAAGCCACAGCTTCGGTGATCGGCCAGACTCAATCTTTACATACAAATTCGTTTGATGAAGCGTTGGCCCTCCCCACAGATTTTAGTGCGAGGTTAGCGCGTAATACTCAATTGTTGTTGCAAAAAGAATCTGGGTTAACAGAGGTCGTGGATCTTTTTGGTGGAAGTTATTTTGTTGAAAAATTAACTGCCGATTTAATTGGTCGCACACGCGAGCACCTTCGTGAAATTGACGAATGCGGAGGCATGGCTCGTGCCATCGAGCAGGGTTTGCCAAAAATGCGGATTGAAGAATCAGCGGCAAGAATCCAAGCTCGCATCGATTCGGGAGATCAAGCATTGATTGGCGTAAATCGCTTTAAAAATCCCGACAAAGAACAAATCGATGTCCTCAAAGTGGATAATAGTAAAGTTCGCGAACAACAAATTCAACGGTTGAAGGAGCTAAAAGCCCATCGCGATGAGGCTCGCTTGCAAAAGTGCTTGGTTGCTTTAACCGAGAGCTGCCAAAACGAAAGTGGAAATTTATTAGAGTTGGCCGTGGAAGCAGTGCGCGCGCGCGCCACTGTTGGCGAAATCAGTGATGCCCTAGAAAAAGTTTTTGGACGACATCGAGCTGTGATTCGCCAAATGAGCGGAGTTTATGGAGCAGAAATGGCTAAGAACAAGCAAGATGTGGACGCTTTAAGA
>JAYUKO010000250.1:0-10482 GCA_043764415.1 Bdellovibrionales bacterium
TGTCAGAACGAGCGCAGCCAGCACTCCAACAAAGATCGCGCCATGAAAATGTTAAAAGCGGCGTTGTACGAAAGAGAACTGGAAGAGAAGCAAAAAGCCAAAGATAAATTGAATTCCACAAAAAGTGCTAATGAATGGGGGAGTCAAATTCGCTCCTACGTTTTGCATCCGTATCAACTTGTCAAAGACCACAGAACCGATCACGAAACCAGCCAGTCACAGGATGTATTGGATGGGGACTTGCAGCCATTTATTAACACCTATCTCAGGTCGCTAAAAAATTAACCAGTAAAAACCTAATTGCAAAGGATCGCCCGTATGTTTTTTCATTTTTGGATTTTAGGAAAATACATGAAAGCGTGGCGGCAGTTTTTTGATGTGACGATTTTGCTCACGGTGGCTGGAATCACGATGGGTGTGGCCGTGCTGTTAGTGGCGATGTCGAGTTTTAGCGGTTTTGAGACAACGCTCAAGCGCGCCATCATCGAGGCCGTGGGTGATGTGGCGATTTACAAACGCAGCGGTAAAATTGACAAAATCGAAGTGCTGGAAAAACAGCTCAATCCCTACATGGGCAGCGTGCAAGATAAACTGTATTTTTTAGGTCAAGAGTCTCTGGTTGCCTCGAAAGGAAAAATCGCTGCCGTATTTTTGCAAGGCGTGGAAAAAGAAAAGGCCGCCAGCGTTCTCAATCTTAAAAATCGCATCACCCGGGGGCAGGATTCCTGGGAGTATCGCGACGACATTCCGCCGGCCTATGTGGGCAAAGATTTATTAAAAAAAATGGGTCTGCAAATTGGCGACACTTTTAAGATTATTCTTCCCCGCACTAGCAAAACCAGCGCGTCGGATCTCAATCCTATCATCAAAACGTTTTATGTCACTGCGGCGTTGGATTTAGGAAAATACGATTTTAATTCGCGCTTTTTATTTGTCGATTTGCCTATCGTTCAAGATCTACTGGATACAAGAATGATTTCTGGCATTCGCCTTAAGCTGAAAGATTCAGACCGCGCCGAAAAGTGGGCGCAGGTGGTGCAGGAAAAACTGGGCTGGAGCTATTCGGTGATGGACTGGCGTCAAACCAATAAAAATTATTTTTCGGCCATTGATTACGAAAAACGAGTGATCTTTTTTGTTGTTCTGGTCATCGTTATCGCCTCTGGTTTCAATGTAATTACGTCGCTGTTTGTGACCATCCTCAAGCGCTATCGGGACATCAGTTTATTTAAAACCCTGGGCGCACGCCCTAGAGATATTGGGTTTTTATTTTGCCTGCACGGACTTTTGCTCGGAGCCATCGGCACGCTTTTGGGTCTCACGATTGGTTGGCTGTTATGCTATCTGTTTGAAATAGGGCAAAAAGTGTTTCCGCTTTTGCCGGCCGACATATATCGTTTGTCCTTTGTGGCCACAGAATTTCGCGCTCAGGACATCGTTTGGATCTGCAGCGCCACCATGACCATTTGTTTTTTATCAACTCTCATTCCGGCGCTGCGCGGAGCTCGATTGTCCCCTGTGGAAGGACTCAAATATGAATAAGCTTCTGATGGATGTAAAGTGTGTGACCAAGTCGTTTTCCCGCAAGGGCGAACCGCTGGATGTGCTGAAAGGTATCGACTTGGATATTCGCGAAGGCGAAGCTTTGTGCATCATGGGTTCGTCGGGCGCTGGCAAAAGTACGCTTTTGCATATTTTGGGCACTCTCGATCAACCAACTCTGGGAAAGATTTTTTTTGAGGGTGTGGACTTAACGCGGAAGTCTTCGGCAGAGCTTGCCAGTTTTCGCAGCAAAACCATGGGTTTTGTTTTTCAGTTCCATCACTTGTTGCCTGAATTTACGGCACTGGAAAATGTTTTATTGCCCTGTCGAATTGCCGGTGATTCTCGCCGCGAAAGTTTACAAAAAGCAGAAGCTCTCTTAGGTCGTATGGGGATGAAAGATCGCAAGGATCACTATCCATCGCAGTTGAGCGGGGGAGAGCAGCAGCGCGTGGCCATTGCCCGAGCACTTATCAGAGGTCCGCGTATTCTTTTTGCCGATGAGCCCACGGGGAATCTCGATAGTTCCAATGCAAAAATCATTCAGGATCTGTTTTTTCAGTTGAAGCAGGAGCAGAAGTTAACGCTTGTTGTCGTGACCCACGACCAGAATTTCGCGACTCGATTTCCGCGCCGTCTAGAGCTAAAAGACGGCATGTGGGTGAGTTACCGGTTCTAGCGCCCATAACGGTTTTGACATGCCTAACGTTTATAGCTAACTTGCAATTTGTTCTTAAAAGGCAGCACTTTACAGAGTATGAGACGGGTTTGAGGAGTTTCGTGAAATCAGCATTGATTTTAGCATTTTTGATTTTATGGAACCCGTGCGTCGCCGCCCAGAAACCCGCAAACCAAAAATCTACAGCCAGCCAGTCCTCCACGATTTCCGAAATTCGCGTGGACGGCAATAAAAAAATCGAGACCACCGCCATCACCGAAAAAATGTCCATCAAAGCGGGCTCCAACTTCGACAGCAGCAAAGTTCGCGAAGACATTCAAGCCCTTTACGACATGGGATATTTTGAAGACATTCAAGTGGCTCGGCAAGGAACACAACTCATCATCACCGTTTCTGAAAAGCCATCTATCTCGGCCATCGAATTCGAGGGCAATGACGAGCTGGATGACGAAGAACTCACTGAGAAGTCGGGTCTCAAAACCTTCGAGATGGTGAATTACAGCAAAATTCAAAAAGCCATTTCAGAAATTCAAAAAGCCTACGAGGAAAAAGGGTATCTCCTCGCAAAAGTCGAGTTCACTTTGAAGCCCGAGGAAAAAACACCGCAGTCTTCGCGGTTGATTTTTAAAGTGAATGAAAATCAAAAAGTGCAAGTGAAGCGAGTGTCGTTTGTCGGCAATAAAAATGTTGTCGCTCAGGATTTAAAAGCGTTTATGGCTACACAAGAGGGAGGATTTTTTAGTTTCCTCAGCGGGAGCGGCACTTACAAGCAGGACATGTTCGACGACGATGTAAAGCGCCTGTCGATGATTTATCTCAACAAAGGCTACGTACAGGCAAAAGTGAGTCGTCCCGAAGTGACGGTGACGCCAGACAAAAAGGGTATTTATATTTCGATAAAAATTGAAGAGGGTGAGCTCTTCCAAGTTGGTGAAGTTGATTTTTCCGGCGATCTTTTGTTCGACAAAGCAGACCTCAGAGCAGAGACAAAAATTGATGACTCCGAGGATTTTTCCTACGAAACCGTGCAAAACGATCTGCGCGCTCTCGAAGCAAAATATGGTGATTTGGGTTACGCCTACGCCAACCCCATTCCACGCATTCAGACGCTCGAAAAAGAGCGCAAGGTGAACATCACCTACGAAATCGAAAAGGGTCAGAAGGTGTACTTCCGACGGATCAACGTGATCGGCAATACGAGCACTCGGGACAAAGTGATTCGCCGCGAACTTCGCTTTATTGAAGGCGAACTTTACAACGAAACTCACAAGCGCAATTCCTTGGCGAACATCAAGCGATTGGGATACTTTGAAGACGCGCAATTTATGACCAAAACTCCCCCAGGTCGCGATGATCAAATGGATATCGATATCGTGGTGAAAGAGCGCAACACTGGGCAATTCCAATTAGGCGCCGGTTACGCCACCGCTTTGGGCGCGCAGCTCAATGTACAGCTCGATGAGAGCAACTTTATGGGCTATGGATATCGCGCTGGTCTGCGCGTCGATTACAACCAAAACAATCAAAACTACACGTTGAGTTTTACCGATCCTTACTTCAACGACACTTTTTGGAGCTTAGGCACCGACGTTTATTATTCGGATTCAAGTTTCAATCAGTACATACAGAAAAACAAAGGTGCGTCGGTGCGCGGTGGACATCCACTGTTTTTTGATTATTTCCAAAACAATAATTTTTACGCTTTTGTACGCTACAAGTTCGACGATACTTTTGTTCGCTACGACGCTCAGCAGGATGTTTCGGATGTTTTAAATCCCGAAACGGTGAATGGAACAACAAGTTCTGTTCAGGGGTCCTTGGAGTTCGATAAACGGAACGATCGTATGATGCCCACGGCGGGTGCCTATGCCAGCGCTTCGTATGAGTTTGCCGGCCTTGGCGGCGACATTAAGTTTATGAAGTCGCAGTTCAATGCGCGTTATTACAAAAACCTTTTCTGGGACGTGGTCTTTCGAAACAATTTTTCCTACGGAATTATGGGCTCTGTGGACGACAAACCTCTTCCATTTACCGAGTTATTTCGCCTCGGCGGTCCGAATAACCTGCGCGGCTATGCCTTTAGAAACGTAGGTACACGAAAGTTTTCGAAAAAACTCTACAACTATCTTTTGAATCCTGCGGCCCCTGGCAACGTGGATCCAGCCGCCGCCTGCGCCGCGAACTTCGACAGCAACTGCCAACGGGCCTTCACTGTTATGGGCGGATCGCAGCAATTATTTTACATGGCAGAGCTTGAATTTCCGCTGGCAAAAGAGGCAGGGATGCGCGCGGTTATTTTTTATGATATAGGTCAAGCCGAAAACAACATCGACTCCAGCAACTTTCGCGCTGATATCGGGTTTGGAATTCGCTGGTTTTCGCCCATGGGACCCCTGCGCTTTGAGTTTGGTTTCCCGTTGGATCGACGGGCCGAGTTGGGTGAGCGCAGTAATAACTTCCAATTTGCTGTTGGAAGTCCATTTTAGAGTTTGAGTTATACGAGTAATTTTTTAAACGGAGGATATTAATGAAAAATACAATTTTTATCGCGGTCGCTTTATTTGCCGGTTTATTTACGAACGCGGCAGTTGCCGCTGAATTTAAAGTCGGCGTGGTCGACATGCAAAAAGCCATTCAAACATCTTCGGCCGGCAAAAAGGCCAAAAAAGAAGTTGAAGGTGATTTTGAAAAGAAAAAGAAAGATTTAAAGAAAAAAGAAGACGATCTTAAAAAGCGCGTCGAAGAATTTGAGAAAAAGCAGGCTGTACTTTCCGACAAAGTTCGCCAAGAGCAACAAGTGGATTTGCAAAAAGATATGATGCAGTTTCGCGAAGAGGTGAGCAAGAGTCAGGTCACCATTCAGCAGCGCGAGCGCGAGCTGACGAAGCCAATTCTAGAAAAACTACAGAAAGTAATTTTAGATATCGCTAAAGAAAAAGACTTTTCAATTGTTCTCGAGAAAGCGGAGCAAAGCGTGATGTTTGCAAAAACCGAACTCGATATCACTGAGGAAGTCATAAAACGAGCGGATAAATAATAAATGTCTGAAAAGAAAGTTTTCATGGATGTACTCGATATTAGAAAGCGGATTCCTCATAGGTTTCCGTTTTTGTTTATCGATCGAATTGATTCGTATACGCCCAGTCCTGGTGGGGACAAGGTTCGCGTGGGGCGCAAAGTGATAGCGCGAAAAAATGTCACTGTGAATGAGCCGTACTTTAATGGTCATTTTCCTCACAAACCAGTAATGCCTGGAGTTTTACAGGTGGAGGCCATGGCCCAAGCTGGTGCCTTGGCCTGTTTACCTTTCGAAGGTGAACATCTTGATGTGCTTATTGCCAAGATTGATAACACTCGTTTTCGTCGTCCCGTGGTTCCCGGAGATGTGTTGGAAATCCATGCGGAAATCACCAAGGAAAAATCAGGAATTGTGTGTCTAAAAGGCGCTATTTATTGTGATGGGGAACTCGTGGCCGAAACCGACATTACGGCCAAGATATTTCCAACAAAGGAGGCTTGGGTATGAGTATTCATCCCACAAGTATTATTGGGCCCGAAGTAAAACTCGGGAAGAATGTTAACATTGGTCCTTTTTGTGTCGTCACTGGTGACGTGACCATCGCCGATGGCACTCAGTTGGCAAGCCATGTGGTGATCGGTGATCCCCAAACGCAAGTAATGATTGGTAAAAATAATCGCTTTTTTTCTGGCGCAGTGGTCGGTGGGCCGCCACAGGATCTCACTTATAAGGGCGAAAAAACCCAGCTGATCATCGGCGACAACAACAGCATCCGCGAGTTTGTCTCTATTAACGTTGGCACGCCCAAAGGTGGCGGAGTAACACGCATTGGCTCTGAAAACCTGCTGATGGCCTACGTGCACATAGCTCATGACTGCCAGTTGGGAAATCACATCGTCATGGCCAATTCCTGTCAGCTTGCGGGACACGTTGAAATCCACGACCATGCAAAAATCAGCGGAGTTTGTCTGTTTAATCAGTTCGTTGTTTTAGGAAAGTACTGCTACATCACAGGCGATAGCGCCGTGAACAAAGACGTCCCGCCTTTTTGCATTGCTCAGGGGAAGTACGCTGTCGTCCGCGCTGCCAACGAAATCGGAATGGATCGCGCTGGCTTTTCGAAAGTGGAAATCGAGAACATTCGCCGCGCTGTTCGCATTATTACTAAGTCAAAATTGACCTTGGAAGGCTCTCTGCAAAGGATTTCTGAAGAGTGCGAAATGGTTCCCGCTTTGAATGATTTTTTAGCGTTCATTAAATCGGATGAGCGAAAACGAGGCTTGGCATTCTAATGATAGAAAAAAATAAAAAAATCCGTATCGCGGTTGTTGGAGCTGGCCATTTGGGTCGCTTTCACGCGCAAAAGTTTTCAAAAATTTCGGACTGCGAACTTGTTGCGATCTGTGATGTGGATGGGACTAAAGCGAAAGCTGTTGCCGAAGAAGTTCAAAGCCACGCAGAAACCGATTACAAAACACTCATCGGCCGCGTAGATGCCATCATGGTTGCCACGCCAACCACAAATCACTATGAGGTGGCAAAATTTTTTTTACAAAAAGGCGTGCATGTTCAGGTGGAAAAACCACTGACCGAATCGGTCGTTGAAGCCAAAGAGCTTTGCTTGCTCGCCAAAGAAAACAAACTTATTTTGCAAGTGGGCCATGTGGAACGCTTCAATCCGGCCCTTGTGGCCGCAAAAGATAAACTGGGTGTTCCTCTTTTTATCGAGTGTCATCGGTTGGCCCCCTTTAAACCGCGAAGCATCGATGTGGATGTGGTTTTGGATTTAATGATTCATGATCTGGATGTGGTGATGTCGTTGATCAAGAGTCCCGTTAAGTCTGTGTCGGCCATTGGCACACCGGTTTTAACTAAGACAGTGGACATTGCCAACGTTCGCTTGGAATTTGAGTCGAAGGCCATCGCCAATTTAACGGCGTCGCGAGTTTCGTTAAACAGCATGCGCAAATTTCGCGTGTTTCAAAGATCGCAATATCTGTCCATTGATTTTGGAAGCGGCGAAGTGAATCTCACCACCAAAACAGGCGATTGGAAATTTGGCGAAGATCCTCCTCTGGCGCTAGAAAACTGGAATCTGGAAAAAGGCGACGCCTTAATGGTTGAAGATCAGGCTTTCATCGATGCCGTTTTACAAAGAAAGCCGTGTTTAGTGCCAGGCGAAGACGGTCTTCGTGCCCTTGAAGTTGCGGAGTTAATTCGTGCCGATATCCAAAAAAGAATCTCTTAAAGTCCTCATCGTTGCCGCCGAAGCTTCCAGTGCCGCCTATGCTCGGCAGCTCCTCCACATATGGAATGAAAAAAACGTTTCGTGGACAGCCTCTGGAATTGGCAGCCGGGACATGGAGTCCATGGGCTTTCAGATTTTGGGTCGATCAGAAGAACTGGCGGTCGTAGGACTGCAAGAAATCATCGCCCATTGGAGTGATATTAAAAAAGCCTTTCATGCTGTGGTTGATTACGCCACCACCGAAAAACCCGATTTTATTTTATTGATGGACTATCCAGAATTTAATCTGCGATTGGCAAAAAAGATGAAGTCCTTAGGGGTTCCGGTTGTATATTACATTTCTCCGCAAATTTGGGCGTGGCGCAGTTACCGAGTTCATAACATCAAAAAAATTGTGGATTTAATGTTGGTGATTTTTCCATTTGAAGAAGCATTCTATAAAAACCACGGGTTGGCGACGCGTTTTGTGGGGCATCCACTTTTAGAAATGCTCGCTGAAAAAAAGGCAACGCCGCAAAAAATTGCGGAAATTCGATCCCGTTTATTAAGTGCTGACAAGAAATCTGACAAAAAAAGAATTCTGGGTCTGATGCCAGGCAGCCGGAAGAGCGAGTTAAAATACAACTTAAAGACCCAAATCGAAACGGCGCAAAAAGTTGTCGAACAATTTCCCGACTCTCAGCCGGTACTTTTTATTGCCCCGTCGCTCGATGAGAAAGTCGTTCGAGAACAGGCACTCCAATTAGGCTATAAGGGATTATTTTTAAAAGAAGATCCTTTTTTAATGATTCACACCGCTGACGAAATTCTTTGTGCTTCGGGTACCGCCACCTTAATGGTGGGTCTGTGCGAAAAACCCATGGTTATCATGTATCGAATGAACGCCATTTCAGGGTACTTGGCAAAGTGGTTGGTAAACAAGATACCGTATTTTGGCATGGTCAATCTTATTGCCGAACGTGAAATTGTTCCAGAACGTTTCCAAGAACGCGCAACCGCGAAAGAACTGAGTCGGTGTTTATCGCAGATTATCTCTGATCAAACCTATCGAACGCAGATGATCGTTGATCTTAAGCAGCTAAAAGCTAAATTAGGTGACGGAAATGGATTGCAAAATCTTTCGCGAACACTGCTGGAATTTGCTGGCTTATGAGATTTTTTCTGGGACCTATCCTATGGCCTCTGACGGTCCTTTTTTATGTGATCACGGTGGTACGAAATTTCTGTTTTGATAAGGGTCTGTTGAAAGTTCGACGATTTGCCGTGCCGATCATTTCGGTGGGCAATATCAGTGTTGGCGGCACCGGAAAAACTCCACACGTCAAAAAAATTGTCGAAATTCTGCAACAGCAAAAAAAACGTGTGAGCATTGTAAGTCGTGGATACGGTGGAAATTATGGCGGCTACGCCACCAGAGTTTTGCCAGACAACGAAAATGCGGCCAGTCTTTATGGCGATGAGCCAGTTTTTTTTGCAAAAAACACAATGGCTTCTATATTTGTGGCTCACGATCGATCCGCAGCTGTGGAATTAAGTCTTCAGCAAGCAAATCCAGAAGTCATTGTTTCCGATGACAGCTTTCAGCATCGCTGGATGGGGCGCTCTCTCGATATCGTTTTGATCGATAGCACGGATACAAACTGCTGGTTGATGCCCGTGGGGAGATACCGAGAACCTCTTTCGTCCCTTGGCCGCGCGCAAATTGTGATTTTAACCAAAACCAACTTGATCAACTTGCAGCAAAAGTCTACGTGGTTGGAGTGTTTACAAAAAGAAGGTTTCTCAAAAAAACGTGGAAACATTTACGAATCTGCCTATGCCATTCACGAGATCAGTATCTTTCGTGGCACTCATGCTTTTGTTGATGGTGAGGGTGTTTTTTTGGCGTCATCCATAGCCCGACCGGAAAGTTTTTTTAAACTCGTCGAGCATCGTTGCCGAGTTGTGAAACACTTTTCTCGCAAGGACCATTACGTCTGGCAACAAAAAGATGTGGATGCCATGGAAATTGAAGCGGTGGATGCGGGTATAAAAGCTTTGCTGATTACCGAAAAAGACGCTGTTAAAATGGAAAACCTGATCTTTCGCTACCTGCAAGTACATACCGTAAGACTGGAACTCAAAATCGAGCCAGAATTAAAATATGAAGACCTTATTTAAAAAGCTTTTTTATATCTTTGCTTACTTTATTTTTAGATCGCCTACATGGTTCAAGGAATTTTTGGCCGTGGGCCTTGGGATATTATGGTTTGACCTCTTGCGAATTCGCCGCACGGTGGCCGTGAGTAATATTCAAAAGGCCTTTCCCGATATTTCGCCGCAAAAAGCCACTCAGATTGCGCGAGCCTCGGTGATACAGATGGGACGGACCATCGTAGACTTTAACACCCTAACTTGGATATCCCCTGCGCAGCTTCGAGAGGGCGTGGAGTTTGAAGGTTTAGAGCATATTGATAAAGCACTAAAGCAAAACAAAGGTGTCATTGTCTTAGGTTGTCACATCGCCAACGGCGATTTTGGAGTCTTGGCCCTTTCGAACCTTGGTTACCCCATGCATTTGATTTCAAAAAGGTTTAGTAATTTGTGGTTGGATGAAATTTGGTTTTCGGTTCGCGGGCGTTTTGGAACGCACTTCATCGCTCCCCGAAATAGCCCCTACGAAATTTTGAAAGCGCTTAAGAAAAACGCCTGTGTGATTTTTGTTTTGGATCAATTCATGGGTCCACCGTTGGGAGTTCGCACTGTGTTTTTTGGCAGAGAGACAGGAACCGCCATGGGCCTAGCTCTTTTTGCACAAAAAACAGGGGCGCCGGTCGTTCCTTGCTATTCGAGACGTACAACGGATGGACGATATATCGTATGCTTCGAGCCAGAGGTGCCCTCGGAAGATTTGGGCGATAAAAATAAGAATGTACAATACATGACGCAGAAGTATACTGATCGTATTGAAGCCATTGTTCGCAAGTATCCAGAGCAGTGGATGTGGATTCATCG
>JAYUKO010000251.1:0-10415 GCA_043764415.1 Bdellovibrionales bacterium
TGTTTCTTTTGCTGTACTGCTTTCATGGCTCACGTTCATGACGTTGTCTTTTGAGTTTCGATCAATCAAAACATTCAGAGGATCTACACCAGCCTTGAACGGCTCCTCTTTTACCACAATTTCAAATTTGTTTTCACCAGATTTAATCGTATGTTTTTTAAGATAAATGTACTTTTCATCTTTTCCTAAGATGCCCACATCCATAGACTGTGAGAACTCTTTCTTTTCCTCTTTTCCTTCTTTGTCGGAATAGACTTTTTCTGAAGAAATATTCATACTTACTTTAAATGTCCCATCTGGCAGCTTTGTGACTTGGGCCGTGAGCGGTCGATTTTCAAAGATCACAATTTTTTCCATCAAATCTGTGACCAGGGCCTTTTGATCGTCTGTGGCTTTACTTTTGATCACGTTTAAAAAGTCGATGGAGGTCATATACGGAGGTGCCATCCGTGCGTACTTGCCAAGGGTTTCTTTGAGAGCGCCATTAAAAGTGTCCTCACCCAGGTAATCTTTGATGGAATACAAAACCACACTGCCTTTGCGATAATGAAGATACTGTTGGGATTCCGCCAGATACAGCGGATTCTCGTACTCGGTTTCTTGACTGCGACCAAATAAATATCGATCCAGTTCGTATTGTAAAAACTTTTTCATCTTTTCACGGCCGTACTCGTGCTCCATGACCATAAGGGCAGAGTATTGTGAAAGAGATTCTGAAAGCATATCGGCACCCTGCACATTGGCACCCATCATCTGATGGGGCCACCACTGGTGAGCGAGTTCGTGGGCTGTGATATAAAATGGGTAATCAATATCGTCCTCTTTAGAGTCATCCACTTTGGCAATAAAGCCAATCCCTTCAGAAAAAGGAATCGTGTTTGGAAATGACTGTGCAAAGGTTTCGTAGCGGGGAAACTCAATAATGCGATACTGCTTATGCTGATAGGGACCAAAGTTTTTCGTAAAGTAGTCCAAGGATTTTTTAGTCGAATTGACCATTCTTTGCAGGTTGTACTCGTGACCCTTATGGTAATAGATCTCGATGTTCACGTCGTTCCATTTGTCGCGAAGAACTTCGTAGCGACCTGACAAAAACGCATAAAAGTTAATGATTTTTTGATCCATTTTGTAGTGGAAGTACCGACGATTTCCCTCAGTCCAATCTTTTTGCAAATATCCCGGAGCGATGGCGATTTGATCAGCGGTTGTACTAACAATAGTTTCAAAATCAATCCAGTAGCCGTTAACGCCGAGTAGAGAATTTTGCCATTGATCTTTGTCGTCGATGGCGGGCTTGCGTAATTTGGGTGGAAGTCCGCGTTTTTCGCGGGCTTTGCGCTCGCCCAGCTCCGAGGACGACTGATAGCCAAAGCCCGGAAAGTAATCAAAGTTGTTAAAAAAAGTGCCGTTGTAATGAACTTTTCCGATATTGGTGCCATTTTTAATTGTGGATTCGTCAACTGTGACCGCGTAGTCCCCGCCGAACTCCTGATTGGGCTGGATGGGTTGCGCAAAGGTAAAGACAACCACCTTTAAGCGATCGTCTCTTTTTTCTGTTGCAGGTATCGAGAACGAAAGTGACCAGTCGGCATCAGGGACGCTTATGAGTACGTCTTTGATCTCTTGCTGTGTGGTGTTTTTGAATTTAAGTTTCAGCTTCGCACGAACTTTTAATTGATCTGGAAAAATATCTACGTTGGCAAAAACGGCCGTTAAGTGGGCCACAGGGCTTTTCTCGAATATTTTGTACTGTTTTTCGTAATCGTAAGATCGGGTTTCGGCTTCTTTACGGGAGATATATTCGTTGATGACATTGTTTTGATAGAAAAGATAAGAGCCTAAAACTAAAAAACCGAGGATTGATAGGGCTAAGGCAGTTTTGAGCGGAGGAGTTAGGATTGCTCTTAACGGCGTTCTCATTTTTTTTAAAGAGGTAGCTTCCGTGCCTCGATGCCACAGGCCGTAGGAAATAATGACGAGCACGCCGGATAAAAACAGCCAATAAAAATTATAGAGGTGAAAAATTTTAAACAAGTGGCCAAAGCCATTCATGTCGGAATACATGGGAAAAGGCTTTTTATTAAACAGATATAAATAGTGCTCAAGACCAAGGGCTTCGGCGAAGATATCAAAAAGATAATAAATAACGATCATGCCATGGGCGAGATATTTATTCTTAAAAACAACCTGAAAAAAGAACGTCAAGGCGATGAGATTGAGGTAGCTTGGCAGTTCCACCAAATACAGACGAACCAGGTACTGAGACAGCTCGAAGTTGGTGTAGCCATAGGCCAACTGGATAGTGATTCCCGAAAACAGTACAGCGGTTAACAATAGAATGGTGACGAGAACCATGTTGATAAATTTGGCAGCAAAAATCACCCCATTGGGTGTGGGCAGGGCATCGATGATTTGGTTAATTTTTAAATCCCGGTCGCGCCACACAGTCTCACCTGTGTAGAGGGTGATGACAATGAGGACAAAAAGCGAAAATGTGCCACCGATAAAATCGAGCACGTTATAAGTGACCGGGTAGGCGTTGGTGCCAAACATTTTCCCAACCTGTGTGCCTGTGATAAACATATAACCCACGCCCGCTAGAACGATAACCACAAAGTAAATGCTTTTGACAGTTTGAAGAAATTCAAAAGAAAGCTGCTTCTGCAGCAAGGGGACCCATTTAATATTTTTCAAATTCACGCCACGCAGGGAATTGAGTGAGCGGTCCTGCGGGGACTCGGGGACTGCGGAGTCTGCTTTGCGGGTTTTTGCTTTTTTTGCTGTCTTCGAAAAGCTCATGAGCGTTGTGCTGAGTGCAGCAAAGCCGATGGTCAGCCACAGGACACGATTCCATAAAAAGTAACTTTCAAAGGAGATGGTTTGTTGATTTTGTTGAAAGACGGTCCAGTAACGGATGGTTTCCGAGATGGCGCGAAGTCCCAGCGGATCTATCAATGTACCTAACCATTTGTTATCGATATCCTTTAGGAGTTGCCCTGAAGAGGACCACAGCAGAAACAAGAGCGTGGCAGTAATATAGATGGGCGCCATTTTTTTGGTTCGGGAACCTATAAAAAAGAAGATGGAGCCAAAGATAAAGATATTTGGCAAAGCTACAGTGAGCAGCGGAAGCAGATAGCCAGGAAGAGTGTTCACGCCGAGCATAGATGGAAGAACAAAAGGGAGTTTGCTTGCAACAAAGACTCCGAGGGGGATGCTTGACAGGACGAAGAGCATAAACAACAGGGCACCGAGAAATCGTCCGATTAAAAAGTGTTTCACTTTCAAGGGAGTTGAGAAAATAATCTGGTCGATGTTGTTGATAAAATCTTTGCAGATGGCCTGTCCAAAAACGGGTGCGATAATAAAAAGATTGAAAGCCGTGAGCAGTGCCACGTAAAGAGTAATGCTCATGGGTGAGTTCACGAAAACCCGAGCTCCGGTTCCAAAGTTGATTGAAGCTCCGGGAATGGCTCCGCCGGCGGCAAGAGTCATCAACACTGCTAGCGAAAAAAACATAACGAAGTAAATATAACTCGACATGGAACGATAGCGGATCTTTATCTCGAAAGCGATATTTGCAAGAATGGCTGTTATCATTTTACAAATCCCTTGATGTGAGCAAAGTAATAGTCTTCGAGACTGGCTTCTGCGCGATCAAAGTTTTCAGGCGCAACCGTCGAATAAACCTTTACGATAATTTTACCGGCTGAAAACCGGGAATTGATCACTTGGTACTGTTTTTCGATTGCGGGAACAGAGTTTTTTTCGACGATGCGCGACCACACTTTGCCCTCGATATCTTTGAGGGCTTTCTCGGGTGTGGTTTGCACAAGCACTTTGCCATTATTGATAATTGCAAAATTTTGGCAGAGGTCGGCCACATCGCTGACAATGTGAGTGGACAGGATCACTGTCACGTCGGACCCGATTTCACTGAGAATATTATAAAAACGCAGACGCTCTTCAGGATCCAGGCCCGCCGTGGGCTCGTCCACAATGAGAAGTTGCGGCTGAGCAATCAGGGCCTGGGCGATCCCAAAGCGTTGTTTCATGCCACCCGAGTAGGTATTTACCGCTTTATTTTTGTGTTGTGAAAGATTTGTGAGTTCTAAAAAATGCAGAACACGTTCTTTGCGTTGTTGGGCGTCGGTAATTCCTTTGAGTGTGGCGATATAGTCCAGGAGATCTGTTGCTGAAATTTTGGGATATACGCCAAATTCCTGGGGCAAATAGCCTAAAATTTTTCGCAAGTCTTCTTCTTGCGTCAAGGCGTCTAGATTTTGAAATTGAATGGAGCCGGTGTCGGGGGCTTGCAAGGTGGCGATGGTGCGCATGAGGGAAGATTTTCCAGCACCGTTTGGTCCCAAAAGGCCAAACATTCCCTTGGGAATTTGCAGGTGGATGTTTTGCAGTGCGCGAACACCATTGTCATAGGTTTTACTAACGTTTTCGATCGTTAAGCTCATGAGTCCCCCTCAGTAAGCTGGTGTTGTGCCTTACGGGGAGTGGCGATTCAATGGGCGGGGCGTTGTTTACCTGTGAAGATGAAAAATGCGCTCTTCGGGGAACATTTCCAAGCGAGAGTAATCGGCGAGCATGGCGTTTTCGAACTTTGAAATGCTCTGCCGGTAGAGACCAAAATATTTAATCATATCAATCATCCACATGGGCACTTTGGTTGTGGATTTAAGCTCGAGGATCACCATGCTTTGGGTGTCCTTAAAGGCGCCGGTGTGATCATAATGCTGGAGCAGCTGATCGTTGGGAATAACATTCCATTCCGTTTCGTGCTGGAAACGCAAATCACGATCAAAGGTGACTCGTGCATAGTCGTCAACCGTGGAGATATAGGCTTTGCGCCGATATTGCGTCAAAACTTTAGGGCGCGTGTTGAGGCGATAGCGCCAGTATAAAAACTCATTCACGGCACCTTGTGATTTTTCATCAACAACGATTTCGCCTTCGAGAATTTTATCGATATACAGCCTGAGATCGGGTTCCATCACTTTTCCGCGAATTTTTCGTACCACATCATTACTTTTCTTTTTCACTTCAAAAAAGTACGGCGGTTTTGGTGCTGTTCCGTAGGAGCGAATTCGCAAGTTAAAACGATTGGCTTGCGAGCGTTGCTTGTAGTTAAAAATCTTAAAATCATCTGAATCAAAATACAGCGAATTGATGGTGTAAAAATGATCGGGCTCAAGCTGTGAATAATAATCCATTTCGCAGTACATCTCCACATATTGCGAAATAGCGTCCACAAGATCCAAAGTAATCAGATATTTTAGTTCATAGCGCTCGAGTATGAGAGGCGAAACGGCATCGACTGTGGGGGTCATAAGAGTCCGTTCTTATTGAACAGATACGACGATTGAAAGTCCTGGCTTTCGTTTAACCACTCTGTGTAAGCTAAAAACAAGTCGCGTTCAGATTCAACACTGGATATTTTGGCGGTCAAATAATCTGCATAAAGTGCGATGGTTGAAATGGGTTCGGAGGCTTTGAGCCGTTTAAATGTTTTTTCGATCTGCAAATCATATCTGGTTGTCACATCAAGATCGAGATCTTTAGCCATACGAATAATTTTTTTGCGGAGAGTGTAAACACTCACTTTTCGATCGTTTTTCTCAAGTAGGCTTTCTCTTTTTGCATCGATAATTTTATTTTCGAACTGCCAATCCTGCACAGGATTGGATGAGAGGAAGGGTAGATTGAGTGAAACGCGAAATGACATCTGTGTATGATCTTCTCGGGAGTCATCCATGCGCAGGCTAAAGGAATCAAAGAGGCGATCGTTCTGGGAGGCATTGTAGGCTTTTAAATTTTCAAGCTGTTGTACCTGTAGATCAAACAACTGTGTGTAAAGTTTTTCGCGAGCCTCATCGTAGCTAGTCACATGTTCGAGAACCTTCGTTCGACTTAGCAGGCTCTCGTCGGCCTCAAAGCCATCAATAGTCCATTCGGGATTGATGTTGGCAATGCGTTGCTCAATTTCGGCACGTTTATCGTGGATCTCGATAACTTTCTTGCGAAAGTTTTTAATGGCAATACTCGACTTGATAAAATCTTTAATGCTTCCGCTCTCAACACTCATCAATGATTTTGATTGAGCTTTTTTTTGCGCTTCTAAAATTGCGATGGTTTTGTTGGAAAGATCCTCAATTTTTTTTGTATACATAATTTCGATGCACAAAAGTAAAAATTCCAGCTGGTCTTGTTGGCCCCATAATTTATTTTGTTGTTCAGCAAGTAGCTTGCTCGTAGAGGCAATTCGTTGCTGCGCCATCATTTCACCGAAACCGCGGGGACTGAATTTGAGAAAGTATCTATTACCCTCGCGGTCGTCTTGGAGTTTGCCTTTATTATCAATCGGAGGTCGACCATTATCTTTTTGCACAGTCAGCTGGATTTCACTAAAACCCATTTCTAAAAAATTACCACCCTCGAAGGGTTTAAGGCGGAGGTCTTCTTTTTTTTTCTCCAGCAAATCTTGCAGGGTCCATCCATAACTCGTTTGAGCAAAGGATGCTGTCAAAAGAATGAGGACCAGATTCTTCATTGTTCGGGCTCGTGATTCGATGCTGCTGTGGCTGGAGGGTTTAAGGATGTCTTGGGTAACGGAAGTAATTCGTCGGGGATCCAAGACTTAGGATAAATCACAACTTTTTCGCCCATCAAGAATGTATTGGTTTCTGTGAGTTGAACCAGGATTTCTCGTCCCCAAACTTTGATCAGTGAGGAGTTTGTAATACGCTCTGGCATCTCAACGATGCGCGAACCAATGCTGATCACTCGCCCGGAGAATTTTTTTCGCTTGTCGGCAATGGAAGCGAGCATGACCTCTTGATTCATTTCAATTTGCGAATAAACATTTTCGTGAATGTAGGCTTTGATCATATCGGGTTTTTGCGAAAGAATCGAAAGCAGAGTCGTGAATGGAGGAACTGTCTGTCCGCTCTTAAAATTGACCGCACCCACAATCCCACTTTTTTCGGCAAAAATAAGTAAGTGGTCTTTTTGCGCTTGTGCGAATTCCAATTCTTTTTTAACGCTCTCGATGTCTAAAGAAAGAGAGCTCCCTTTTAGAGAAATATCTTTGGTGGATTCGTCCAAAAGATTTTTAATTTCGTTGCGCATATTTTTTTCGAATTGCAGCTTAAGAAGATTTGTTTCTAGCTCTCGGATATGGGCATCGATTTCGTTTTGATTGAGCTCAGCAAGGAGTGTTCCTTTTTCAACAAATTGCCCAGACAGTACATGAATGCGTTTGATTTTGACGGGGTACTCAAAGTTGATCGAAAGTTCGTAGGAGTCGGCGATACCAAAAAAGCTCAAACGATTTGTGCTACCCAAGGTGCTAACCAGGGTGATCAACAAAACTGCAAAAGCCCAAGCGATCAGGAGGGTTTTGTTGTCGCCTTCGATAAACTGCTGTTTAAACTCTTTAAGACCCCATGGGCGTGAAATCTTGGATGCGCGCATCTGTTAAACCTCGATGGTGCTTTCTTGCATCAGCAGTTGGGCACCCTTTACTGTTGGAATCGTTCGAACGTCTTCGATCAGGTGGTCAAAACTAGATTGGGTGTGGAGTTTAAATTGGTAGGCGTAGTCAAAGCGATTTCCCTGGGCCATTTCGCGAAGAGTGACTAGGGAAAACATTTTGCAATGTTTGTTGAGCGTTGTTTCCAATTGTTCGCGCGAGTCTTTGCTGGGTTCAAAGTTAAAACGTAAAAGGCCATCAAACTGAGCCGGGGTCACAAACTCAACTCGATCCAATACGAGCACGCTGGCGATAAAGCCCATGCAGCCGACGCAGGCGATGGCGTACGAGTGCACGCCGCACGCCACACCCACGGCCATGGCGCCAAAGAGGAAAAACATATCGCGCGGGTCTTTTAGGTTCGAGCGAAAACGCAATAACGAAATGGCCCCCATCATCCCAAGGCCGCGGGCGAGGTTGTCGCCAATGGCTTGCATCGCAATAGTCGAAACTATGGGACAAAGGACAAGAGCATGCAGGAAGTTTTTAGAGTAGGAGAGACCGCGGAAGGTGTAGTTGTAAATCAGAGCGATTCCAACGCCCAAAAGAAACGACAAACATATTCCGTAAATAACGGCCCATATTCCTGCGTTTTCAGTGGATGTTTGTAGGACTTGAAAATCTAGCATGCTGAATTTATAGGTTCTTTGTTAGGAATTTGCTAAGAAATCCCCGGGACCAAGTAATAAAAATAGACCTATCTAAAAACTACACACTCTTTATTGCCTCTCAATAGTTGTTTTGCGCGATTTCGTCGATGGCCGAAAGGTAAACATCAAAGCCTCGGGCCGTGGCCAGTTCCAAAAACTTTTCGGCAAAGGTCTCGGGGTGTAGGGCATAGGAAATTTGTAATGCACTGAATGTACTCATGTATTGTTCCAGCACGTCGACCTTGAAGTATTCTTTGCCCGTGGCATATCCGAAATTAAAAAGCAGCTTATTGGGGCAAGCGGCGTTGTAGGCCGCATTGTCAAAACTGTAGCCGGCAAACTCGGCAAACACCGAAAAAGCAGCTCCGGAGGCCCAGCTCGCCACGTCCATTAACTCCCAATACGTGTGCTCGGGCACATAGGGCTTTGGTTTGAGGTTGTGCTTTTGGAAGCTGATGGCAAAGCTCACTAGCTTTTCGTGATCAAATTTTTGTTCATTTTCCCAGCGCAGGAGCAATTGTATTTGGGTTGGGGTTAGTTGATAGGCACTTGACCAATGGGTCTCAGTGGCGAAACCAAATGTCGAGACTAAAAGACACAAAACAAAAGTTGAGAAATTTAGCAAAACAGCCCCCTGTTTTAGATAGAACTCTTTAGCGCCCCCGCCTTGGAATTCTTTTTTACTGAGGTTGGATGTAACACAAATCGCGTAAAATAATTCAAAAATTATTGCTTTCAGCTATGCAGCGAAAAAAATTCAATTTATAGCTAGTGGCAAGAGTGAGGTGAGGGCGTGAAACAGAAGTTATTCGTAGTCTACATTGGCGGCAGTACAACCCAATCTTTAATTGAACTGCATGACATGCGCTTTGTGCTGGCAGAAACCATCGAAGATACCTATGAGACATTAAAAAAAACTTGGTGGGGTGTTCCCGAAAGTTTGCATTTGGACTGCTGGGGGGCCCTGGAGTCGGCCGATGGCTATAGGATCGAAGTTGTCGCAACACCCGTCGCGACTTCCAAAAAGCTGTACTTTGTAAATCTTGGCGCCTATTCCCCGCAGGAGTTTACCGAAATCCATCGCAATTTGTTTTTAGTGGCAGACACTGAGGCGGAAGCTAAAAAGCGCGCGGTGGCCTCCATTCAAGACTTCGAGCAGGGTCACAAGGACTACTTGTACGAAGTGGATTCGGCCATTTGTTTAAGCCAGATCGTCAGCAGTCAACTGGGTAGTAGCCAGACTTTGCATTTGCAATTGAGTCCAGAAGAGAACCTGCCAGAATTTAAATTCAACTACGGGTACGTTCCAATTGGTAAAGGAAAAGGCCTCACCGGTCGAGAAGCTTCGGGAGAGGTCGTCCTGAAGAAATAGAGGCTTTGATTTTTTTAAAAGTTCTGTTACGCTAGTTTTTCGGTTGCACTCTGTGTTGCAACTCATAACTGTCGCTCAAAGGTTGGAGCGATACATATCAAGGAGCTGATTATGAAAAGTCTATCTTTCTTAGTTTTTACTTTGCTATTTACTAACGCGTTTGCCGAAACAGGTTGTGATTCGGATGCGAACTATCCAGAAGTTTCCAAGGCCGAATTGCAAAAAATGATCGATGAAAAAAAAGCGGTTATTCTGGATGTAAATTCGAAGGCATCTTTTGAAAAACAACGCATTCCCGGCGCCGTGCATTTTGAGTCGCAAAAAAATATCGCTGACGTTTTACCAAAAAGCAAAGAGGCGCTGATCGTGGCCTACTGTGGTGGCACGATGTGCACCGCTTGGAAAAAAGCGGCCATGGCAGCTTGTAAATTAAACTACAAAAATATTAAACACTTTAAACCCGGCATTACAGGCTGGATGCAGAAAGACTCTTAAGCATGATGCGACGTCTTTTGCTTTATTTTTCTGTGGTCGCGGTGATCGTGATATTAGCAACTTCGTTCAATCGGTTTGTTATTGATAAAAAGAAAACCGTTAACGAGGTCATGGTTGAGACGTCCGACTATTTTAATGCCACCGAAGATAAAAAGCCAAAGACAGAGCCAGAGCCGAAACCGGCTCGCGCTATTGCAGCCACGGAGCTCGACGGGGTTGAACCCAAATTTAAAAGCTGGTTTGGTGAAGAAGCCGGACTGATGAAGTCGACACATTTAAATAGCGGAGAAAAAGAAATTGAGCTCCGACAAAAAGCAAAAACGTTTTCGGCACGCCACATTCAGTTTTTAAAAAA
>JAYUKO010000252.1:0-3027 GCA_043764415.1 Bdellovibrionales bacterium
GAAGCCCCCGTGTGAGTGAGAGATCGGAGAATGAGTGAAGTTTGTGATTGCATCGCTTTGTTATTTTATTTGTGGAGTTGTAATGGCCATTGAAGAACCAGATTTTCAAGTTGTATCAAAAACCGAAGATTACGAGGTTCGTCGTTACGGTGCTGTATTAGTGGCCGAGACGAAGGTGGATGCAAGTTTTGAAGATGCGGGCAACAAAGCGTTTCGCATTTTGGCGGATTATATTTTTGGCGGAAATAAATCGAAAACGAAAATCGCCATGACCGCCCCAGTGAATCAAACAGCAAATCAAACGGCGAATCAAACAGCACCTGCTCCTTCCGAAAAAATCGCGATGACGGCACCGGTGAGCCAAAGTAAAATTTCATCAGGCTATTTGGTTCAATTTACGATGCCAAAAACTTACACGTTAGAATCCTTGCCCACACCCAATGATGCGCGTGTGGAGCTCCGCTCGATACCGGCGCGCACGGTGGCCGTGTACTCCTATTCGGGTTCGTGGTCCGAGGAGAGATACCAATATAAATTGGCAAAGTATTTAGAGGCTCTAAAAAAGAATGGAGCAAAGCCAGTGGGAGAGCCGGTGCTTGCGCGCTTTAACTCGCCCTTTCAGCTTTGGTTTTTACGCCGCAACGAAATTTGGCTCGAAATTTCTATTTAGGTTTCTTGTTAAAATCGGGTTGCACAGCTTCAACACCTGGAACAGTGGCTTTCTGTTTTGTATCCTCGACAATTTTACGAGGAATGTCGATGGTGATTGCGCAACCGTGACCAGGCTTGTCGCGCACCGAAATTTTTCCTTGGCACAGATAGACGGCTCGTTGTGTGATTGCAAGCCCCAGTCCAAGGCCACTGCGATCTCCACTGGATTTAATATAGGGCTCAAAAAGAGCATCAATTTTTCCAGCTTCAATTCCACCGCATTCATCTTCGATTTCAATCAAAACTCGATCCGCAGAAGTTTTGGCTCTGAGGCAAATTTTCCCGCCGGACTTGGTGTATTTGATGGCGTTTTGAACGAGATTGGCAATGGCCGACAAAACAAACTGTCGGTCGGTTTCGATTTCGATTTTCCAATCAACTTCGCAACTTAAAGTCTGCTGTTTTTTGTCGGCATCGATTTTTGCCGTGATTAGAATCTGATCGAGGAGATCCACCAGGCGAAATTTTTCTACAAAAAGATCCACGTCGGCGCGCATTCGCACTTCTGACAGTGAGCGATCAATCAAGTGTCGCATGCGTGAAAGATTTGCTTCAAGCACAGCGGCCGTACTGCCGCCTGTGCCGACAAGCCCGGCTTTGATCATTTCCTGTGCCAAAGTGGCACTGGAAAGTGCGTTTCTTAATTCGTGGGCTAAAAAGCCCAAATGCTTAATTTCTCGAGCTTCACTGGCTTCCACGCTGCGAAACTGAAACTCAGACACGGCGGCGGCAATGGCCACGTCCAGACACCCATTGAGAATGTTAAATTCACTGGAGGAAATATTCGCACTCTTAGTCGTTGCGAGTTCGGTGATGGCCTGGCACATGGCCCCGTAGGCGTGCACGACATGGGACACAGAATATCCCAACCGTAAAAACTCTTTACCATGTTCAGCGGCGGCGACGAGCAGTTCTTCTGGTGGATTTGAGCTTAACTTCTGCTCAAGAACTCTGATCAACTGATCATAAAATAAAGGAAGACCCAATTTGAGCTTGTCCGACTCACCGCGAACACCAGCAAGCTTGAGCGTTTTTTCCTCACTCAGCAATAGAATTTCTTTTTTGTATTTCTCTAAAAATTCATGAAGCATGCGACTACTTTCTTTACACCGAGTAGACTCTTCACATTTCAAAAAGTCTAATGATAAAACTTTACATGTATGTTATCTAACACAAATGATAAAAAACGTTTTGATTATCGACGACTGCCTCGAGATCCAAATCCTTCTCAAGTTCCTGCTTGAGTCCAAGGGATACCACGTTGAGTGCAGTTCCAACGGTGAGGAAGCCCTTAAACGATTAGACGTTCGAAAAGATCTTCCAGATCTTATTTTGCTCGATTTACAGATGCCGGTCATGGATGGATTAAGTTTTCTTAACATCCGAAAAAAGAACCCAATGCTGAAAAATATCCCTGTTGTTTTAATGTCTGGCGAAGAGGATGTGCAAGTTACAGGGCAATCCAAAAACGTCGTCGATGTTTTGCAAAAACCATTTACGATTAAATCCGTAGTGCAAGCCGTAGAACACAACTTCAAGTTGCATTAATCATTTGATTCAAAAAAAATCGACGAAAAAGATTCCTGAATAGAGTTTGTAAAAACTCCTTCCACTTGGTCGGCGTGCACTAACTTGAACGTATGTGCATACTTGGTTTTTGATACTGGAGTGACCGATTTAAAATCTTTTCGCTTTTTTGCATCGGCAAGAAAGATCACCACTTCTAAATAGGATTTTTTGGGTCGCACAAAAAAGAAACACGTTTTCTTTGCAAACATAATGGCTTTTCCGGAGGCGTAAACGCGCTGTTCACCCAACCGCAAAGAATAAGCCCGCAACTTTTGCCATGCTTCGAGCAGGTCTTCGCTGAGATGTTCCGTCAGGGCTCGCTCTGTGGTTTTCCAGCTGTCGGGATCTGATTTTGGGGTGGAAGTTTTTTTCTTTTTGGCCATGGAATGGAACCGTCACGGGATAATCATATACTGGAATTCAGGTATACCAGTTAACTTGTATACGTGGATTCTGGTATTGTATTTGGTGCGCGGAGGGGGACTCGAACCCCCACACCTTTCGGCTTACGCCCCTCAAACGTACGTGTCTACCAATTCCACCATCCGCGCATGAATACTCTAACAATCTAACTACTTAGAGGGATGCGCAGTAAACTGAATTCCCAAACAATTGTCAATACCAGCTATAAAATCAATTTGTGCCCAAAAACTAACCAGCTCCTGTACATTCAATGTCTGTAGAGACGCTTTCTAGGAATGGAAAGCAGGGAATTTCAGGATGAAATCTCAGGGGTTGCACGGACGC
>JAYUKO010000253.1:0-3024 GCA_043764415.1 Bdellovibrionales bacterium
CACCGATTTCGGTGTGTTCGTTGGTGTTGAAGACGGAATCGACGGCCTTGTGCACGTTTCTGACTTCTCTTGGGCGAAGCGCGTGAACCATCCTTCTGAAATGTTCACTAAAGGACAAAAAGTCCGCGCCGTTGTTCTTGGCGTTGACGTTGAGAACGAACGCTTCAGTCTTGGTGTGAAACAACTTGAGGGCGATCCTTGGCAAGATGTTGAGCGACGTTTCCTTGTGGGTTCTACTCACGAAGTAAAAGTTGTTCGCCTTGCAGACTTTGGAGCCTTTGTTGAGTTGAGCCCAGATGCAGAAGGTTTGATTCATATCAGTGAGCTTTCTTCGCAGCGTATCGGCAGCCCAAGTGAGGTTGTAAACGTTGGCGATCAAGTTCGCGCCGAAGTGATCAGTATCGATCAAGAAGCTCGCAAAGTTGGTCTGAGCGTTCGTCTTGCTAAGCTTCGCGAAGAGAACGGCAACGTCGGCGAGTATGCTGCTAAATCAACAAGCTCAAAATCAACCATGGGCGATGTGTTTGGCGATAAACTCAAAGAACTCCGCAACAACCAAGAGTAATTATCCATCAGTTACAGGCATCCCGCGAGGGATGCGATGCATTAAAAAGCCAGTGAGAGATCACTGGCTTTTTTATTTTAGATCGATTTATTTTGAACTGCCCCCAAGTCGTCAAGTATCCTTAAATAATGAGAAAAACAGCCAGCAAAGACATTTGGCCTCAGGAACGGGATCTCTTTATTCGCCCCGCGCGTTTAAAGTACGTGCGACAAATCAAAAAGCCTAAGGGCTGCGTTTTTTGTTCGGCTCTCAAGCAAAAGGATCGCGCTAAGGTGGGCCTGCTTTATAAAAGCAAGAACGCCATGGTGGTTTTAAATAAGTATCCCTATAACAACGGGCATCTGTTGCTGTTGCCAGCTCGTCATGTGGCAAATATCGAGGATCTCACGCCCCACGAGTGGAGTGAGATGCATGTGCTACTCAAGCAAACCATCGCTGTGCTCAAAGATGCTTACGGCTGCTCAGGCTTAAACGTAGGGCTCAATTTGGGGTCTGCGGCCGGCGCTGGCATCCCTTCACATTTGCACTATCATATTATTCCTCGTTGGGCGGGGGACACTAATTTTTTTCCGCTCATCGCTCAAACCAAGGTCATCATCGAAACCTTGGCCATGACTTATAAAAAACTTTCGAAACAGTTTAAAATGTTAGAAAAGGAAATGCTATGAGTGGCCCATTTCGCTTCGAATTAGATCACATAGGTATTGCCGTTGAAAATTTAGACGCCGGCGGCGCATTTTACCGCGCTTTGCAAATGCACGAGAGCGATCGCGAAGAGGTGAAGAGCGAAAAAGTAAAAGTTGGTTTTTATCCTCTTGATAACGACGCCACTATCGAATTGCTTGAACCCACAGACGGCGAAAGCCCCATCCGTAAATTTTTAGACAAGCGGGGGCCCGGAATCCATCATATCTGTTTGCGCGTCAATAAACTGGACGAGCTTGTGGCTCATCTTAAAAAGCACAATGTACAGTTGATCAACGAAGTTCCAAAAGTAGGCGCCCACAACTGCCGCGTGGTGTTTGTGCACCCCAAGTCTACGGGCGGAGTTTTGATCGAGCTCAGCGAACCAGGAGACGAGTAAGATGTCCCAGCAAATGTCGTTTCAAATTAATAGTCCCACACCCGCGGTTAAAAAACTGATCATCATTAATTTGGCGATTTGGGTGGTGCTGTTAGTGATTCTCGAAAACCTGATTTTAAGCGAGCCTTACATAACCATGTACTTTGGTTTGATTCCGCAAACCATGATCGAAAACTTTTTTGTGTGGCAGCCGGTGACCTATATGTTTTTGCACTCTCTCAATCCCATGCACGTGCTGTTTAATATGATGACCCTTTGGTTTTTTGGTACGGAGTTGGAACAAAAATGGGGACAGCGTCTGTTTCTTATTTATTATTTCTTTACCGGCATCGGGGCGGCCTTCTTTTATCTGTTTGGTGTGGCTCTGGTAGGTACTATCAAGGGCATGGCTCCCATTGTGTACACTCAGCCCGTGGTTGGCGCCTCGGGTGCGGTATTTGGGATTCTGTTGGCGTACGCTTTACTGTTTGGCGATCGTACCATTTACTTTTTTGGCGCCTTTCCCATTAAGGCAAAGTACTTTGTGGCCATTATCGGAACCATCGAAGTGATTAGTTTGCTCACACAAGGCCTCACAGGGGCCATCGCTAATTTAGCCCACATCGGTGGTTTGGTATCGGGAATGATTTTTCTTTTTGTGTACACAAAGTTTCAGCAAACCAAATGGAAAAAGGGCGGCAGCATGCGCAGCAAGCTCAAACTTGTGGTGAACAACGACGAGCCCAAAGAACCGAAGTTTTGGAATTAAACTGCCGAAGGCAATCGCTCGAGGCGATACGGGGAGAAATTATGAAAAGAATAATTATTTTTTTAGCAGGCACAGTTGTGTTGGCCTCGTGTGCTCACCTTATCCCCAAACTCGACGAAGCTGGTAAATCGGTAAAAATTGTTGAGACCGTATCAGCTAATTGTGAATCTGTAGGAATCGTGTCGGAAGACGCTTACAACGCAGAGGTTGCAGAAATTCGATTAAGAAATGCCGTCGGTAAAAAAGGGGCGAATCGTCTTGTTGTAAAATCCATCACAACACGAAGTGAATATAATAGTACGACCAATTCCAGTGATGCCGTCTTCACCGCTTCGGGAACTGCCTACTCCTGCAATTGATACGGAGCAGATTCTTCTGGCGACGTGGTTTATATCGCGACGAACTCAGGGCAAATCTAGGGCGTGTAGGCTTCGTCGCGTCCTCTAAAGTGTGAAATGATGACTAATAGAGTGCTCTGTAATTTTTATAATTTTTGAAATCGCTTCCTTTTCGTCTTAGTTTTCAAATTAAGAACAAATACAAAGGGAGGTCATTATGAAATTAATCATATTATTAGTATCAGTTCTTGTTTTGAATTTTGCGAACGCCGGGGAATACACAGCGTCG
>JAYUKO010000254.1:0-10373 GCA_043764415.1 Bdellovibrionales bacterium
TTTGAGGGCCTTGAATACATCGAATACGACCAGGACTTGCCGATGTCGCAGAGATGGATCGAGCATCACTATAAGCATTCCAATATCGACATCAAAGTACGAGCCGTTCTTGCGGACACTCTGGGCGTTGCCAAACTGATTCAATCCAGCCTCGGAATTGGCATCCTGCCAGGTCACCATGTTGAAAAATTAAAAGCCGAAGGGAAACATCTTTATATTTTTGATGGAAAATCTTCGAAAGAATTAAAGAACAAAATAAGTGTAGCCTTCGTCAAAGGGAGAAGCTGGTCGTCGGCCGTGCACGAGAGCTTTCATTTTTTAATGAACAAAATCAAAGCCAACTAATATGCTCAAATACTCTATTCCGTTGATCTGTTGCATTTTTGTTTCAAGCTGCTACACCGCAAGGCCAACCAAAACCGAGGTGCTCAGCGGGCTGTCGGTTCTGCAAGGAGCCACCGACGAAACTTCCACGCAAATCAATATCATTGCCCCCGCCGACAAGAATTACTCCGTCGCCGTTGGTTTTGACAAAAGTCTTCTCGAATCGCCCGTGCTGCAAAAAAAAGTTCATCCCGGCTCCGCGACGCAGGTTCTACAATTACACCTCGATAACCTGACTCCTGAGCTCTTGTACACGCTTCGCATCTACGAAGGCGACGCCGCCGATCCCAAACTACTTATAGACGAGCGTTATTTTAAAACTCTGCCAAAAACGTGGACTCAAACTCGTCTCTTTGTGATTTCCTGCACCGATGATTCCTTTGAAGAGTTACAAAAAAAGCAGTGGAAGCAAATTAGCGAACAAAAACCTGATCTTCTCTTTATGATCGGCGACAATGTCTATGTGGACGGTGGCGCCATGCGCTTGAAAAGCGTGAACGAAGACGATATCTGGCGTCGCTATGCAGAGACCGCTCAACGCCTGGATCTTTACAAAAACAAGCAATTGATTCCGGTTTTTGCGACTTGGGACGATCACGACTTTGGTATCAATGACGGCGGCGCTGAATTTCAACACAAACTTTTCGCACAAAGCGTTTTTAAAACCTTTTTTCCCATGGAGCCCAATTCGATTTTGCAATCGGGCCCGGGAGTTGCGTCGGCCTTAAAAATTGGTCGGCAGCAATTTCTATTTTTAGATGATCGCAGCTTTCGTTCGGCGAAGCTCACCAAACCTCAAACCCACTTCGGCGCCGAACAAACAGGCTGGATTCTTCAGCAAATCCAAAAGCACAAAGGGCCCACATGGCTGATGAGCGGCGATCAATTTTTTGGCGCCTACCACCGATTTGAATCCTTTGAAGGCAATCATCCAGAAGATTTCAAAAAATTTATCAAAGATTTAAAAAGCATAAAAAAACCGCTCATCTTTCTTTCCGGCGATCGACACCTTTCGGAGATTTCAAAAATTGAGAAATCTCTTCTTGGTTTTGAAACTTTAGAAATGACTTCGAGCGGCCTGCACGCCAAGATGCACCCGGGTTCGGCCGATCAGCACAAAAATCCGCGACGAATCTTTGTAAAAGATGGATTGAGTAATTATTTGGATTTAAAAATTGATATCACTCAAGAAAAAGCCATTCAGTTTGATGCGGAGATTTGGGGAGAAAACTTTGCCTCCCTGTTTCGCCAAACTTTTCATCTCAATTCCAAAAACCACCTGTCGCCATGATTCAGTTTAAGACTCCGGATTTTTCTCAATTGATCCAAGCCATTCAAACAGCCGTGCAGGGATTTACCGATTTGCAAAAATTTTCCTCGGTCAAACTTCGGACAGCTTTGACAGATTTTGCGACAGATATTCAAAGTACGAGTTCCGACTCGCGGGAAACTGCGCACTTTGCATTTAAAACCAAAGCACTTTTTCAGGACACTCTTCCTCAGCGCCCGCCCTTGGGAGCGAGCCTCATCTACGGCAGCTCGTCGTCTCCCCTGCTTCGCCTCATACCGCTGTTGCATGCCTTAAAAAATCGCTGCTCCGTGGTTTTTTTGTCCAATCCTGATCAGCATGAAATCTACGAACAACTCATTTCGCGGTTGATACAAAAAGGTATTCCCGAAAAATCCGTGGCGCTGATTAGTACTCAAGACGTGGAATCCCTGGAAACCCTCGTTATGCACCCCTCCCTCAAAGCCATCCGTTTTGAAGGCCGACACTATGAAGGGGCTTTTTTGAAAGTGCTCAATCTACCTATCTTCAAAAAGCGAATTCGTGTCCATCTGGGTGGCCGCAATCCAGTGATTTTTACCCACGACGCACCTCTCGACTCTTTAAAAGAACTGCTCGCTTTAGCGCTGGATAATTCCTATCTCGCCGAGCACTCTTTCAACCGCTGGTTTGTGCATGAAAAAAACTTTTCGGAATTTGTAAAACAGCTCGAACTTCAAATCGCAAAATTTCCTGCACCAAAAATCGAAAGTGATGCAGTTTACAATCAGGTAGTGCAAACACAGAACTTCTCTCTCCTGAAGGAAAAAAATTGGCAGCAAGGTTCGATCCACTTTAACAGCGACTTTAATAACTGTTCCCCCTGGCACCAGCAGGAAGTACTGGGCCCCGTTCTCACCATCACCCGTTTCAAAACAACTGCCGAAGCGATTAAATTTGCCAACACAACCAACTATGCAAGTGCCGCGGCGGTCTTTACCGGCAGTCTCGACAAGTCCATGGAAATCGCCCAGCAACTAACAATGCCCCATAGATTTTCGCAAATCGTTCCTGATATGGGAGCCCTCCCCATTATTTCAGGCCTCAGCGAAACGGGTTTTGGACAAACCCTCGCCGACAAAGATTTTTTTGTTTTTTGATTTTACAGGAATTATTGCCTAAAGAAATCGATTCGGGCACTGCCGCCAGCTTGAGTGCTGGTGAACGATCGCCCTTGATCATCAATCCCAGTGATCGTAACAAGTAACGAAAGATTTTGGTTAGTAGCAAGCCCATTGAGTGGCAAGTTAAACTGGTATCTGCCCGACAAGCACATTCCCTGCATCACCTGATTGAGAACTCGTGTGCCTACCGCGTTTCTGACCTCATAAGTAATTGTATGTTCTGGATAGTTGCCTGTGTTGCAACGACCAGAAATAACGTAGAAAGTATCGGCAATCGAAAGTACTAATGGATCTTGCGTATCTATGCTAACTAGTAGAAATTCACTTTTGGGCCCACAATCCACAACCGCAGAAATGCAGTCTTGGCTGTTATAGGTACCTGCACCATTGTCTACGTACAACGACGAAGCTGCATAGTCCGACCCACAGTTTTGGAAAAACAGGATGGGACCCAAGGCAAGGAGCAAGTATGCATGTTTTATTTTTAAAGACACTGTACCCTCCCCCTGTATTTTCTTATCGCCAAAAGGCCTGAAAAACTTTAAATAAAAAGAACAGTCTCAAAACGAGACATTTTTTTGTTTAAGTGCTCAAAATTATTTAAAAAAAAGCCGAAAAAGAAGTATGTCCCAGCTGATCCAAAAGAGCCCGGCGCTGATGGCCGAAAAATTAAAAGAACTGATCGAGATTGGCGTCGCCCTATCTTCTGAAAAAGAACTCACAAAACTCATGCAAATGTTTTTGGATAAGTGCCTCGAAGTCTGTCAGGCAGAAGGTGCTAGCATTTATCTGATTGATAAAAAGATGATCTACCACGATGCTAAAAACAATCCCCTCCTAGTACCACAAAAAATTCCCGTTCTAAAATTTTTACGAACAATGAATCGCTCCCAGGGACCAAAAGATCAAAATACTCTCGTTGAGATCAACAAAAAGAGCATTGCTGGCTTTAGTGCTTTTTCAAAAAGAATCGTTAACATTGAAGACTGCTACAAAATCGATAGCGAAAGTCCCTATCGATTTAATCCACAGAACGATATCGATACCAATTATAAAACCAAATCTTTACTCACCATTCCTATGATCTCGGCCCATGGCCAAGTTCGCGGGGTGGTGCAGGTTGTAAATAAACTCGGTGCCGATGGCATCAAAAAAATAAAAGACGGAGTTGTTCCCCAAGAGCATATCATTTCTTTTGATAAGGATGACGAAGAACTGATGAAGGTGTTTGCTTCGCAGGCCGCCGTCGCTATTGAAAACGCACAACTCACAGAGAGTATCGAAAATCTTTTCGAAAGCTTCGTGCACGCGTCAGTAAAAGCCATTGAAGCGCGGGACCCTACCACCAGCGGTCATAGCGACCGTGTGGCCATTCTTACCGTAGAGCTCGCTCTCTCCATTCACAAAACACAAGTGGGTAGTTTTAGAAATGTGCATTTTTCAGAAGAGCAAGTTCGCGAGTTGCGATATGCCGCCCTCCTGCATGATTTTGGTAAAATTGGGATTAAAGAAGATGTTTTACTTAAGCAAAAAAAATTGCACTCTCGAGAGCTTGAATCAATTCTTCTGCGCCTTGATGGTTTAGAATCTAAAAGCGAAGCTTCGCAGTGGCGTCAATTTATTGAAACGTTGCTCGAAAAAGTTGAGAAAGATCCAAGTGTTGATTCCAAATGGATTCACCAAAAAGTGCACGACATCCAACATCACATCGAAACCACCAAATTGCGCGTTCGACAGATGAAAAGCGGTGTGATTCAAACCAACGAGCCCTACGTGATTAAAGACCAAAAGGCCTTGGATCGAATGCTCAATATGATCAATTCCACCTCTGGTCACTTTGATCATAAAGTGCTAACTGATAACGAAATTAAAATTTTATCTATCCCTAAAGGTAGCTTGAGCGGCGAAGAGCGATCACAGATTGAATCCCATGTTTCGCACACTTACGATTTTTTAAAACAAATCGCATGGACCGATGGGCTCGAACAAGTGGCCCACATCGCCCACTGCCACCACGAAAAAATGGATGGTTCAGGTTATCCCCGTGGTATTGCCGGCACCGAGATCCCTATTCAGGCGCGAATGATGACCATCGCCGATATCTACGATGCGCTCGTTGCCTTTGATCGACCTTACAAAAAATCTCTCACACCCGATACTGCCATTGATATTCTTTTATCCGAAGCTAATGAAGGTAAATTAGATATTGAGCTATTAAGAATCTTTATCGAAGCTGGCGTTTATATGCACATTAATAATTTAGTTAAAAAAACGGCGTAAACACTACTTATAGGTGTAGCACTTCTCCCACTGCTTCACGAATTTTTTTGTGCGTTTTTGATCAAGAGCTTTTTCCACTTCAACGACATTGTCCACCAAGCGAACCTTTAGGCCCTCAGCAAAAGATACCACTTCACAAAGTGGTTTTTCCGAAACCTGCGGATCAAACACACGAATGACCATCATGTAAGCGCCATCAGGCCAAAGTGTCATGGCTAAGGTATGTCCGTTGATTTCAAGAATTTGTTTTTTACCCATGCCAAAAGGTGGTTTTTCTGGCTTGTATATTTTTTCTCCGCCGATTTCGTTTTTTAAAACCAGTACCGACCTTTTTTCTTTAGGTGCACTGAATTTATTTTTAAAGGGCTCGTTATATGTTTTCATTCGCCACTTGTTGGCCTGCGCAGCAAAAAGAGTGGGTAGAAATACTAGTATCCATAGGAAAGTTGAAATTTTCAATTTCATAACTCAGTCCGCTGCTTTCGCTTTTTTTAAGCAATCCATATGAACACGGTTGGCGTGTTCATCCCGAATGCAAATCGCACAATCGTAGACTGCCTGTGCATAGTTATGATCACTGTTGCTACTAGTTCCGTAATATCTTTGCAGGCTGCCAATAATATTGCTGGGATCCTTGTCGCCACCATTTTTAAGGTACATTACTCCCATGGCCGCCTCCATTTGCAAGATCATATTGCCAGAAAGGGATTGAAAATATTCTTCACCGGTGGATCCCACATACCCATATACTTGCGGCTGAAAGCCAAAACGGTCAATCATATCCACAGCTGTTGTTTGCGTTACTTGTGTCAAACCCAACGCCGTCGTTGGCATTGCTGGATCGCTCGAATAGGCGCCAACCTGCGGCCGAAATTCAGACTCTCTATAACTGAGGCATGTCATGATTCGGGGTGAGTAGTTGAAGCCATGCAACTTGTTGAGAGCTTCAAAAACGCTCATCAAGTACTCCCCCTGATTGACTGTTCCTAGCGCCAACCACTCGCTGTTCGCATAACTATCCGCTGTGTTGAATCGTTCGGTATAATCAGGATTTCGAGCAATGGCATTCGTGCGCGGTGGATACCTGTTCTGATAGATGGGTGCTAAGCTCGGATATTGGCGTAAGATTTCCGGAGTTACCTCGGTAGGAGCCCCTACATTGATTCTCGTCACTTCACTGTGGACGTTGCGATTTGCAAGTATGATTAACAAGAACACAACGGCAAACGCTTTCATGCTCTTAGGATCTCATGACTTCTATCATGCCCACAACAAGACCTTGGGCTGAATTAAAGTCGAACTGCGCTCGTTCACGAACGCAGTAAATTCAAAGCCGAACCCGCTTGAAACCAAAGAATTTGCTCTTTATTGTATGAATGCTTCATCGCAAGCTGCTCAGTAGTGCCGTCGTTGTGTTTGAGTTCCATGGTGAGGTTTTTTCCTGGCGTTAACGTGGTAACACCGAGAATGGAAACCACATCATCTTCGCGAATTTTATCGTAGTCGGCGGGGTTTGCGAAGGTCATGGCCAATACGCCTTGTTTTTTTAAATTGGTTTCGTGAATGCGCGCAAAACTTTTAGTTACCACTGCTGCACACCCCAAAAAGCGTGGAGACATGGCTGCGTGCTCACGACTGGAGCCCTCGCCGTAGTTTTCATCTCCGATGATCATCCACCGTTTGCCAGCCGCTTTGTACGACCGTCCGAGCTGAGCGAATTCTTGCGTCTGACTTGTGAGGAGGTTTTTACCTTTTCCGGCTTCACCGGTGAAGGCGTTGACTGCCGTCAGTAGCATGTTGTTTGAAATATTGTCCAAGTGACCTCGGAAGCGCAACCAACTCCCCGCCGGGCTAATGTGATCCGTTGTGCACTTGCCCTTAGCTTTGGCGAGAACAAACATGTCCGTGATGTCCTTGCCATCCCACTTGGCAAAGGGCTCGAGCAACTGTAATCGCTCTGATTTTGCATCCACTTTCACTTGCGCATCTTTTCCCGCGGGCGCTTGATAGCCTTCAGGATCCGCAACGAAGCCATTTGCTGGATACTCGGGAGCCTGCGGCGCCTTTAACTTCATCGGGCCCTTGGGGGTGTCGATGGTGTCAGTCATTGGATTAAAATCTAGACGGCCTGCAATTCCCAGGGCCATGACCATTTCGGGGCTGCCGATGAAAGACAATGTTTCCTGATTGGAATCGTTACGCCCTTTAAAGTTGCGATTGAAACTTGTCACGATGGTATTCACTTCGCCTTTTTTAATATCGTCGCGTTTCCATTGACCAATGCAAGGACCACAGGCATTTGCTAAAACGGTGGCGCCCATGTCGTTTAACTTTTGCATTTGTCCATCGCGCTCGATGGTGTTTTTAATCAGTGCTGAGCCTGGAGAGACCATAAATGTTTGCGGCATTTTCATTCCCGCAGCCAAGGCCTGCTCGGCAATAAATGTGGCGCGCCCAATATCCTCGTAAGACGAGTTTGTGCAAGAGCCAATCAAAGCCGCCGAAAGCTTTGTGGGCCATTTGTTGGCGATGGCCGCCGCTTTGATTTCACTGATACTGTGTGCGAGATCAGGCGTGTGCGGCCCCACGAGATGGGGTTCTAATTTATCGAGATCGATTTCGATGACTTGATCAAAATATTTGCTGGGATTTTTTATCACATCTTCATCGGCGGTTAAAATATCTAAATTTTGGTCCGCCAGCTGAGCCAGTTTTTCGCGTTTAGTGACGTTGAGATAGGTCTTCATACGATCGTCGTAAGGGAATAGCGAGCATGTCGCTCCAAGTTCAGCTCCCATGTTCGTGATTGTCGCTTTACCTGTGCAGCTGATGGATTTTGTGCCTTCGCCGAAGTATTCTACAATGCGATCAGTTCCACCTTTAACGGTTAAAATCCCGAGAAGTTTTAAAATGATATCCTTGGGCGAGGTCCATCCCGATAGTTTTCCCTTAAGATGTACACCGATCAATTGTGGATTTTTAACTTCCCAGGCAAGTCCTACCATCACATCCGAGGCGTCCGAGCCACCCACACCGACCGCCACCATTCCCAAACCACCGGCATTGGGTGTGTGGGAGTCTGTTCCAATCATCAATCCACCCGGAAATGCATAGTTCTCTAAAACGACTTGGTGAATGATTCCTGCGCCCGGTTTCCAAAAACCAATACCGTAGCGGCTCGCACAGCTGGATAGAAAGCTATAAACCTCGTTGCTCTCAAGATTTGATTGTTTGAGATCTTCCGAAGCTCCCTTGTAAGCCAAAATCAAATGATCACAATGCACCGACGACGGGACGGCCGCTTCGTCTTTATCGGCGAGCATAAATTGTAACAAAGCCATCTGAGCGGTGGCGTCCTGCATGGCCACGCGATCGGGCCGTAACATCAAAAAGCTTTTTCCGCGCTCGAGTTCCTGGTTTTGTGGGTCGTCCAAATGCCCATAAACCACTTTTTCAGCCAACGTGAGAGGTCGTCCTAGGCGTTTGCGAATGATGTCCAAGCGCAGGCGCGTGTTTTGATACACATTTTTAACCAGTTCGGGCGTAGTATCGATGCGACTGTTAGCTGCTTGAGCCATGGGAAAACCTCCATTGAGAGTAAGATGTCCCAATACTAAGTCAAAGCACTCCATGTCTCAATGCGTTCTGCAGGGTATTATCAAAACTTAAACGAAGATCTTTCGTTTAATTTTGTCGACGATAATTTTTTCGCAAATGTGTGGATCTTTTGGATCCACCGAGTAGAGCGCCTGCTGCTCACAGCGCAGTTTTTCGCTAATTAGCCAATTTAAAATATCCGAAAGTTTGCGATTTTTCTTATCTTGAAAGAACGGATCGTTTTTCAGAGCATCTTTGGCCTTTTTTAAAGCGCGTCCTTCTTTGATATCGTGTTCGTTTACTTTGTAGCAGTGTAGATCATACTTTTTGACGTCTTCTGGAAGAACACCTAAAAAGTTCACCTCGGGAGCGGAAAAATCGCTATTTCGGATGAGACTGGCGGCAGAGCCCGCCTTGAGGGTGCGATAGATGTTTTGCAGTGTGTACGCATCCAAATCGCCAAAAAAGTAAATCGGAACATCTAGCTGGTTTTGGATCGTGCGCACCCAGCCGCGAACCGCGTTACTCGGCACACCTTGAGCACCCACAACGATGCAGCGGTGACGCTTTGTCATCCCGTTTGCAACGAGCGTGTTTGCCGTACCTTCCGACTCCACCACCAAACAAAAATCGACTTTGCCCTTGGTTTTTATCTTTAACGATTGCGGACGATTTTTTGGTTGAAACGGCGATGTACCCAGAGTGCTCAGATCGATGGTCGCTTTTTCCCCATCGGCCATGGTTTCATGTACCACCAACTGCTGCGAATAGGTCTGCCCACCACGATCGTTAGCAAAACAGTTCATTTCCTCGCGGTAAACTTCTAAGAGGTCACAGATAAAATCAATAATGGAATCACTCTCGTTTTGATCATCAAAATCCAGGGCTTTTAGATTTTTTTCGGATCTCACCAAACCTTTTGCCATATAGTAAATTTCGCGCTTGGTATTGACCGAGCCGATATCCATATTGCGCAAAAGAATTTCCATTAAAAATACAACCCGCGCCATTTTTTGCACACTGGAAACATTTAACTCTGTGGTTACCATTTTATCGCCAGGAGTTAAAAAGCCAACTTTGGGATTATAAAAACTGTTATCCAAGGTGCACTTAATAGCATCCAACGTAGGGCGCTTAGCATTTTCCAAATCTTTCAGCATTTTGTCGCAAATCAAGCGAACTTCATGGGGAATGTTTTTTGTCTGTTCGCGAACCTGAATCATCTTAGACATTCTTCACCTCTTCTTTGCCAGCGCGCTTTTTCTTTTTATTCTGTTTTTTGCTGACGACGACTTCATCCACACTTGTGTCTTCACTGGAACCAATGTCTTCTTCGCTGTAGGCGTCGGAGATCGAGTCGTCTTTGGAACGGAAATCCTCGCCCACGATACCGCGCTCGCGCATTTTGGCGCGCAGCTCTTTTAGCCGCGTATCGGCCACATCAAGATCTTTTTCGGCAGCCTTCGAATCGCGACCTAAAATCTTTTCCAACCCCTCGCGCGCGCGTTTTTTGCGGGCCTCGGGGGCTTTTACCAAGCGAGCGAGCGTCTCCACTAAAATGGGACCAAACTGCTCGATATGTTGAATTTTTCTTTCCAGATCAGCGGCTTTGGTTTCGCGATTGATGTGACGAGACAACTTTTGCCCCGCGCGCATCACTG
>JAYUKO010000255.1:0-10340 GCA_043764415.1 Bdellovibrionales bacterium
TTGAGCTAAGTCAGCACAACCTCGCTTTTTAAAGCTCTAGGTGAAGGTTTTTAATGGATTTAAGGGTTTTAAGTCAAACGAATTAAAGGTCTCAGACAAAATACTAAGAAGTCGCTCACGTCCAACTTGGCTTTTTGTTTTTTGTAAACTGCTGACGCTCGAACTCAGCGAGGCCCAAGGCCACGGAGACCGACACGTTGTAACTCGCCTGCGCCTGAACCTGCGGAATGCTCAGCAATTCATCACATTCATTCAGAACTGGAATGCGAATGCCCTTTTCTTCGCTGCCGTAGACTAAAACGACCTTTTCAGGAAACTGGATATCGTAGAGGTTCTTCTGCGCCTTTTCGGAAAAACCGTAGATCCAGTAACCTTTGTCTTTGAGCGCTTTCATCTCTGAGAGAAAATGGGTCTCGGACACAGGCACATACTCGGCGCCGCCGGAAGCCACTTTACTGGCAGTGGGAGTCATTTTGACCGAATTTTTTTCGGAGATAAAAATTTCGGAAGTTCCCATCAGCCAAGCGGTTCGCACAATGGCGCCAAGATTGTGAGGATCCTCCACACCGTCGAGAAAAAGCACAGAGGACGAACCTGCAAACTCGCGCGGCTGGGGCTGGTGAGCCGTAAACACCGCGACGTTTTGATGACCAAACTCGGAAAGCTCTTTAAAAAAAGAAATGGATTTTTGTGTGGGCTTCACTCGAGATTTTTGCAGCAGGGGCTGCCAAAAAATACTTTTTGCAATGGCTAAGTCTTGAAAGCAAATTTCTTGTATCTGCCCTGGATGGGAGCGGAAACACTCGGCACTTGCGTGGATTCCAGTAACCCACCGACCCTTTTTTCTTTCGGCCATTACAACTGCTCCTGCAAAAGGCCACGAGCGGTAGAGGCAACAACTTGAGCTGCTTCACTCAAATTGATGTTTCGCGTGGCTTTGGTTTTCCGCGGAGTCATTTCGATTTGCCCTGCTTCAACGCCTTTTTTTCCAAGCGTTAAACGGAGGGGTGAGCCCAGCAGGTCGGCATCCTTAAACTTTACGCCGGGTCGCTCGTCTCGGTCGTCGATAAAATAATCGATCTTGGCCTCGTCGAGGGCTGCGGTGATTTGGTTGAGTACCGAAAGAATTTTCTCGTCTTGATCGAGCAAACACACATGCACCACATAAGGTGCAATGGCGGCGGGCCAGATCATTCCATCCGCATCGTGGGCTTGTTCGATAGCAGCCTGGACAGTGCGTGTGACGCCGATTCCATAACATCCCATTTCGACAATTTTGCTTTTTCCGTCGCGATCTAAAAAGTTGATGTTCATGGCGTCGGAGTATTTTTTACCTAGATAAAAAATATGTCCCACTTCGCTACCGCGAACGGCTTTTAACGTGCCATCGCAGGATGGACACTTATCTCCTTCGCGAACGAGAGCAATATCACCGTTGAAGTGCACCTTGAAATCGCGAACTGGATTGACGTTTTTAAGATGGAAGCCGTCCTCGTTGGCACCGACGACCATATTGGTTTTGGATGCGAGCCCGGAGTCTAAGACGACGGCCGCTGAAGTCAACCCCACGGGACCGCAACTTCCAGGGTGGGCTTTGGTGATTTGCAAAACTTCATCCTCGGTGCACATTTCGGCGTCCACGGATTGGTTCACCACTTTTTTAACCTTAATCAAATTCACTTCGCGATTTCCTGGGACAAGAAGTGCATAGAATTTAGGTTTATTGTCTTTGGTGAATTTGACAAAAAATGTTTTTACCAATTCAGACTCAGGAGTGTTGAGACTTTTTGAAAGATCCGCGATTGTTTTTAGACCAGGCGTGGCGAATTTTTCTAAAGTGCCCGGTGAACCAGAAGCTGCTGGGCTTGGCGCCACTAAGGGAGTGATTTCTTCATTCGAAGCGTAGTCGCATTTGTCGCAAATAAACAGCTTGTCCATTCCTGACTCGGAGAGAACTTGGAATTCATGGGATTGATTGCCGCCGATGGCACCGGTGTCTGCCTCCACTGCACGAAAATCAAAGCCCACGCGCTTAAAAATATTATGATACGCCTGGCGCATTTTTTGATAACTCTCTTGGGCTTTTTCTATGTTCTCGTCGAACGTGTATGCGTCTTTCATGATAAATTCGCGACCGCGCATTAGACCAAAGCGCGGTCGGATTTCGTCGCGATACTTAGTTTGAATTTGGTAAAGACTCACTGGCAAATTGCGATAGCTTTTAAGATCCTTGCGAACAAAATCGCTCACCACTTCTTCGTGGGTGGCGCCCAAGCAAAAATCTTGATCGTTTTTATTTTTAAATTTTAAGAGCTCGCCCATATGGGGCCAACGACCCGACTCGTCCCAGAGGGATCGCGGTTGGACCATGGGCATTAAAATCTCTTCGCATTGAATGTTTGCAAGTTCCTCGCGAATGATGTTTTCCAATTTACGAATCGCACGGAGGCCCGATTGGCTATACGTAAAAATTCCCGGTGCGACTTTTTTTATGACTCCGGCGCGCATAAACAGCTGGTGACTGATGATCTCTGCATCGACAGGAGGTTCTTTCATGGTGAATAAAAACGATTGTGACCATTTCATGGAAAAGCCTTTCAGTTGCTTCTGGATTGTCACCGTTATACTATGGCGGCATGAAAAGCAAAAGAGCTATTTATGCAGGAAGTTTTGATCCTTTAACCCTGGGACATCTTTGGTTAATCAAGCAGGCTTCGCTCATGTTTGACGAACTCATTGTGGCTATTGGTGAGAACCCTGGTAAAAAATATTTGTTTTCGGTGAAACAACGAAAAAAGCACGTTGAAGAGGCCATGAAAGACCAAAAAGTTGGCTCCAATGTTTCGACGGCAGTGATCAACAACAAATTTTTAGTTAAATACGCTGAAGAGCAGAAAATTCCCTATCTCGTCCGTGGGATCCGCGGAATTAACGATTTTAATTACGAATTAGTTATGAATCAGGTGAACCGTGAGATGTCGCCAAAGATCGAAACCATCTATCTCATTCCGCCTGCTGAGATGTCGCAAATCAGCTCCAGCATGGTCAAGGGACTTGTTGGACCTGATGGTTGGGAAAAAGTGATCTTAAAATACATTCCTAAAAATGTACTGCCTGATTTAAAAAAGATTTAGATGACTTCATCCCCGAGCTCCATGACTTAATGCTAGATTTCCGAGGTGCTTTTCACTTTGTCGCCCATTCGCCGTAAACTGTTCCTATGCGGAAGTTTTTGGTTTTGATAAGTGCTGGAGTGATGGTTTGGCTATTATGGCCAAGACCTGGGTCCTCCGAAAATAAAAAATCCGCGACTCCTTTAAAAAAGCAAGCTGTGGATCGAACATCTCATCCACCCGCCCAGATGATTGCCGTTCCGGAGTCTTCGCAGACTCCTCCTCCCATCGCCAAACAGGACGCCGAATCTTTAGGAAACGAGTGCTTTGCAAAACTTATCGAAGGCGCAATTCCAAGCCTCAACGAATTCCGCAAAAAAATCACAGACGACCCCTCTGCACCCGTTGGCTTATGGATGTACGACAAGTCGGCACTCATAAAACCAGCAGCAAATCCTTCAGCCTCGGATTTTTTCTTACGTGGGCTTGCCAACGCAAATTTGATGCCGGGCCGGGAAAACAAAGAACCTAATTTGAATTTAGCTTTGGATTTATTGCTCAAAGCGCAAGAGAGGGATCCAAAAAACGCAGCTATCATTATTTTTGCGGCTCTCCTTAAGAAACAGCTTGGAGATGAACAAGGAGCGCAGGAATTGATGGAACAGGTGAATGTGAACGAAATGAAGTTTGAGACTTATGAGATCGATACTCTCTTCCACATTTACAAGCATATTAAAAATACGAGGGATGTTTTAAATTTTATCCAAGTTCGCGAAAAAATGCCTGTGGTAGAGCCCTTTCAAATCAAAAAATTTATTATCGAACAGGGGCGCCAGGATATTGGGTACTTGATGGTGCAAAATGAGTTAGATCCCGAAAGTCGTCATCATACCAGTCCAGATGGAGACATTCTATTCTTCTCCACCGGTCGCTCACTGGTCAGGGATATTTCGTCGACCGATGTCGAAAAACTTCCGCATCCGCATCAATTGATGGAAAAAATGAAAGATCATATTCAATACAAACTGGTCGATGCTTCTGATCTTGGGAGGGGTTGTGCGGTGGAAAAACTGCAACCTCTTGTCGATTACTTTCAAGACATTGCGAAATAGCTTTAGGTCCTTCGCTTTACTCAGGATGACTGATTGGGACGACTAGTCGACGTCCATGCCGAAGGATTTGATTTTGCGGTGCAGGTAGCTGCGCTCGAGGCCAATGGACTCAGCGGTTTTGCTGATGTTGCCTTCGTACTCGTTGATCTTCGTCGTAATGTATTCTTTTTCGAATTGGGCGCGCGCTTCCCGGAAGCTTCCGAATTCCGCGTAGGAAGGAGTCGCTCCTGCTTTTAAGCCTGCAAACTTCATGTCGTGGATATCGACAGAGTCGTCGGGAGTGAGAATGTAAATACGCTCGATAAAGTTTTTAAGTTCGCGCACGTTACCGGGCCATTCGTACTTTAATAGCAACTCCATGGCCTGGGCGGTGAAAGTTTTAAAGTGATAGCCGCCGGAGGCTGCGACTTTGCTACTGAAATATTGCGTTAGCGCTTCGATATCTTTGGGGCGTTCGCGAAGCGAGGGAATTTTAAGCGGCATTAAATTAAGTCGCTCGTACAGATCTTGGTGAAAGCGACCCGCCTGCACTTCGGCTTGGAGGTTTTTGGCCGTGGCCGCAACCACGCGCACGTCGAGCTCGATGCTTTTGCTGCCTCCGCGGCGTTGGATTTTACTAGTTTGGAGATATCGATAAATTTTTTCTTGCACGGACATGGGCAGTGCGTCCACGTCATCAAGAAATAAGGTTCCGCGGTGGGCGAGATCCATTTTTCCAAATCGCTCTTCTTTGGAACCGACAAGGGATCCTTCTTCGTACCCAAACAAATCACCTTCGATCAGATCCGCTGGAATTTGACTGCATTTTAAGTCAATCAAGGAGTAGCCGGCGCGCGGGCTCAAAAAGTGAATGTTGTTGGCTACGAGCTCTTTGCCCGTGCCGATTTCACCTTGCAGCAATAACCAGTGGGCCGTGGGCGCAATTTTCACCACCAATTGTTTAATCTGTTTGGACTCTTCGCTGTTGCCTACAATCGCAATGTTTTCGCGAAGGCGATTTAAAAGATTCTTTTTTTCCTGGCGCTCGCGCTGGAAAGCGATGATATTTTTAATAAGGATTGATATTTTATCCAACGAGATTGGCTTTTCGACAAAGTCCCAAGCGCCGAGGCGCGTGGCTTGAACCGCGGTTTCAATGGTGCCATGACCAGACATGACGATAAAGTCGCAAAAAACCTGCCGCTCTTTTGCCACCTTTAATACGCCGATGCCATCGTATTTACCGGGCATCCACACATCGAGCAAAACCACTGCCGGTTTAAAAGTCTCAATCTTTTGCAGTCCGAGCTCGCCGTTTTCGGCCGTCTCAACCACATAGCCTTCGTCTTGCAGAGCTGCTGACAACACTTCGCAGATGGATTTTTCGTCATCGATGATTAAAATTTTGTCTTCGAGTTTCTCGTTATACATTTTGATCCTTTACCGACGCCTTGTAAGGCAAATCCATCTTGATACTGAGGCCTTGTGGGGTGTTTCCATAAGCCTGAATGATTCCACCGTGATCTTCGACAATTTTACTGACAATCGCAAGCCCCAAGCCCGAACCACTTTTTTTAGTGCTGAAATACGGCTCGAATAACTTTGTATAATTACCATCTGCAACACCGTGACCATTGTCAGAAACTGTAAGCGTCGACGTCTGGCGAGCAGAGTCTCCCTTGGTTACAATTTGTATTTTTGCGGACTCCACATCCTCCACGGCCACCAAGGCATTTTCTATCAGGTTGATGAGCACACGTTTGATTTGATCCTGGTCGAACAAAAAAGGTTCCAGTGAATTGTCTAATGTTAAATCAAACGACACTTTTTTATAGCCGTCTGAGTACAAGGTCGAAATATTGCGAACCAGGGCATTCATATCGTAGATTTCTTTTTGCAAAACAGGCATTCGTGCATATTCCGAAAACTCATTCACCAGTCGTTTCATTTCGTCGGTCTGTTGAATAATCATATCTGTGCAGGCTTTAAAGGCTTCGTCATTGATGGAGGAGCCAAACTTTTTTTGCAAACGTTGTGCGGACAACTTAATTGGTGTCAGTGGATTTTTTATTTCGTGGGCAATTCGCCGAGCCACTTCTTTCCAAGCTTCGATTTTTTGCGATTTGAACACATCAGTAAGATCATCAAACCCGATCACAGTGCCCAAATTTTTGTCAAAGCCACCAAGTCGGGAAATTGTGAATAAACAAGGAAAGGAATTATTGTTTAATTCCATTTCGATCTGACGGGTCATTTTGCTCAGGGAGTATTGGCCCATGCTCAAAATCATCTGGCGATAGAGTCGGTAGTATTTTTCGCCAAGGGCCTCTTTAAGATTGCGACCGATGTAATCCTGGGATTGCACTTTAAATAAAGCGGCCGCGCGATCATTGATCGTCGCGATGTTGTCGTCAGGATCTAGGGAAATAACGCCGGTGCTGACGTTGGAAAGCACCACCTCGATGTAACGGCTCCGTTCGTCCAAGCGGGAGAGAGTCTCTTCGAGCTGTTTGGCCATGGAGTTGAAGTTTTCGGCAAGTTCAAGGACTTCGGTTTCCACGCGATCAATTTTTACGGGGCGGTAGTCACCCTGGGCTATCCGCCGCGTGGCCTTACCGAGCTCCGACAGCGCTCCGGAGAGATGTTGAGCCATATAAAACCCAAACCAAGTAGCGCAAAATAAAATCACCAAGGTCATGAGTAAAAGAATGATAATGTAAATGGATTTTAATGGATATTGAATGGGAGTTCTACCGCTTCCCTTGAGATCCTCGTAAACCGAACCAATGGCGTCCATTTTTTGTAGAAGCGATAGTGGAACGTAGGTCGAAACAATGACGGCACCCTCTCGGCCCTTGATGGGAACCATGGCGCGAATTAAGTTGCCTTTGACGTACTCGTGAACCGTGCTGGCTTCGTTTTTTTGTTTGAGGCCTTTTTCTAAAAATTCCACGGAAGCCCGGGGAACTTCGGGCACGCTTTGGTCTTCGGTCATGACCATTTCGCGAGAGCCTAAAACATGCTCGTAATACTCAATGGCATCGAGATCGTAGATGTGTTGCTGCTGGCGGAGTACATACTGGATTTCGTCGCGGGAATGGGCGTACTGCAGCTTTTGCGCGACCATGTGGGCCGCATAAAAATTTCGCTTTTTAGAATCCATGTAAAAGTGAGTCGTCACTTCAAGCGAACTCTTCATCACCGCCGTCATTTTTTCGCTAAACCATTTGTCGAAGCCGGAATTGATATAAATGACCGAAACAAAAAACATCAAAAGTGTTGGCACCGACGAAAAAATAAAAAAGGTCATGACAAGGCGTGAGCGCAGCGAACTTCCGGCGACACCTCTCCGTTTTTCGATGAAAGCTTTAAATAGATTTCTGAAGATAAGAAAAAACAGAAGCAACAAAAGGACTAAGTTAAAGTTCACCAGTCCAAAAAAGAAAACAGAGTACTCAAAGGGAAGATCTTTACTGGTGAGAAAAACTCGAAATTCAAACCAGGCAAGAATGATAAAGAGAAGCATCAACCCAACGATCGAAAAGACTTCGCGCTTTCTTTTACCAAACTCTTTTGGGGAACGAACCATGGGCTCCTATCCGAGCAGTTCTTCTTTGAGGGCCAACATTTCTAGAGCAACAAACGCAGACTCTTTTCCCTTATTGCCTTTGGCTCCGCCGGCACGAGCCAGGGCCTGGTGTCCATCTTCGGTGGTGAGCACGCCAAAAGCAACTGGCACTCCATGCTGAAGCTGTAGCTCTGAGCAGCCGCGCTCCACAGAATTACAAACAAAATCAAAGTGCGACGTTTCGCCACGAATGACCGCGCCCAGGGCAATCACTGCATCGCACTTTTTTCCTTCGATGAGCCATTTGACCGCTAGGGGAATTTCGACGGCTCCCGGGACTTCCACATCAAAATAATTAACGCCGAATTCATTGAGGACTTCCAAAGCACCTAAACGCATTTTGCCAGTCACATTTTCGTTGTACTGCGAGGTGACGATACCAATCACGTAGTCGTGGGCTCGGCTGCGTATTGTCTCCAAGTTTCCTTTGATCATACAAAACCTGCTTTTTCGATTTCGAGACCAAACCCTTTAAGACCAACAGCCTTCGCACTTTCTGAACTGCCGAGGAGATCTATTTTTCGCACGCCTAAGTGACGTAGGATTTGCGCACCTATTCCGTATTCACGGGGATCCATTTTTCGATCGATGGAGCTGGCCGCTTTACCGGTCCAGCCCGCCACCGACGACTGCGCGCCCTCTTTGCGCAAATACACAAACACCGCACTGTCCACACCGCTCATCATTTCTAGGGCTTTTTCATAGGGCATACTTGAGTTGCTGTCTTCGTGGGGAATTAAGAGATCATTCCATACGTTTTCCACATGCACGCGCACCAACGTTGGGCGATCTTCGCGAATCACCCCTTTTTGTAGAACAAAGCTGTGAGAGTGATCGAGAAGATTTTTAAAAACTTTAGCTTGGAACAAGCCAAACTTTGTTTGCATGGGGCCCGAGGAAATTTCTTCGATGTAGGATTCGTTGTTTAAGCGGTAGCGAATCAATTCCTCGATGGTGCCAATCTTAAGGTTGTGCTCTTTAGCAAACTGAACCAGATCTGGCAGGCGCGCCATGGTGCCATCGGCTTTCATCACTTCGCAGATCACCGCTGCGGGAGTGAGCCCTGCGAGTTTTGCAAGGTCCACACTGGCCTCCGTGTGCCCAGCCCTTTTGAGCACTCCGCCTTGCTGAGCGCGAATTGGAAAAACATGTCCGGGCATAATCACATCGTTGGGTCGAGACCGTGGATTTGCAGCCACGCGGATTGTGTGGGCCCGGTCCGACGCGGAAATACCTGTGGACACACCCTCTGCCGCTTCGATGCTCACGGTGAACGCCGTTTTATTTGGCGAGTGGTTTCGCTCGTCTCCCACCATTAGCGGAATATTGAGTCGGTCGATTTGGTGAGGTTCTAACGAAAGACAAATAAGGCCGCGGGCCTGGGTGGCCATAAAGTTTATGGCATCGGGAGTGACAAAATCGGTAGCGAGAATGAGATCGCCTTCGTTTTCGCGATCTTCGTCGTCGATCAGAATGACCATCTTTCCGTTGCGAAGATCATCGATAATTTCGGGAATTGAATCCATCATATACTTGCCTCTCGTTGTTCCTGAAAATGAACAAATGCCTTGGCCCATGTATCGTATTCGATATTGACCACATCACCGGGCTTTAGGTTTTTTAAATTAGTGCGCAATAATGTTTCGGGAATTAGGCACACGTTAAATTCGGTGGCCGTGACTTCGTTCAAGGTGAGACTCACTCCTTGAATTGAAATGCTGCCTTTGGACCACACCATCTTTGCATTAATATTCTTTTTGGAAAATCGCAAATTCCAGCTTTCGCCTTTTTGCACGTCCAAAACTTCGGCGGTGGTATCCACGTGTCCACTGACAAAATGTCCATGAACGCGATCGCCAAATTTAAGTGATCGCTCGAGGTTTACCAAAGCTCCCTGAAGTGATTTTTGGGTCCAGCCTGTCACACGAAGAGTTTCTTGCCCCAGAGTGAACTGCAGTTGTTGCGGTGTTACCACCTCGACGGTTAAGCATACGCCGTTGGTAGCAATGCTATCGCCCAATTGAATGTCATCAAAGTGAGATGGGCGTTGAATAAAAAGAGTGAGGAGGTCGCTGCGTGGCTCGACAACTTCGATGGGCGAACAGGCCTCTATGATTCCGGAAAACATGGGGCCAAGCTAACCTTTGTGATTCGTTATGTCAACACTGCTAACTTACTAAGATCACTTCGTTTTGATCGCAAAACTGAGTCCTAAATCTGTGGCTCCGACTTCCACATGCGAAGCGGCAGGAACTTCGCCCGACAAAATCTTCTTAGAAAGTGGGTTTAAAAGATAATCCTGAATCGCTCTTTTTAGAGGGCGAGCTCCATACTCGGGGTCGTAACCTTTTTTTGCCAAGTACTCGAGAGCAGCTTCATCGACGACCATGTTAATTTTTTTATCAGCCAACCGTTTGATCACGCGCTGAACTTGAATACTAACGATACTGCTTAACTGCTCTTTGCCCAGATCTTTAAAGGTAATAATTTCGTCGATACGATTGATAA
>JAYUKO010000256.1:0-3003 GCA_043764415.1 Bdellovibrionales bacterium
AATTCAAGCCGCTATTTTAGAGTCTTACCGCAGCTTATTAATGCACGGGGAATACCCGTTTGTTGTTTTAAAATTACATGTTCCCGAAGAAACCGTGGATGTAAACATCCACCCGACGAAGTCCCAGGTTAAGTTTGTGGATTCATCGCAAATCTTTCGTTTTGTACACGCTTCTCTACGCAGTGAACTGGAACAGGCCCCGTGGATTGCAACCCTCAATCAAAAGCAGCAGCCCCTGGGGCAAGATAGAATCTCTGTACTTTCGTCGTCGGTTTCAACGTCGGTCACGTCGTCCACGCCGCCTACAGAACTTTCACCGCAACGGTCCCTGAGCTTTTCGTCGCCAGACTTTTTTAAGACTCAATATCGACAAAAAGATTTTTCCATGGATGCGTTACGAAAAGCAGGAGAGGGCGTTTCGTCAGTGGAAAGCACGACTTTAGAATTTCGATCGTCCGTTCGAGAACCTGAGCTGAGTTTTTGGTCCCAATTGCATGTCATCGGTCAATCGCATTTAACCTACATCATTGCTGAAGCTGAGAATTCTTTTTTTATGATCGATCAGCATGCCGCTCACGAGCGCGTTGTGTTTGAACGGTTGATGGAAAATTGGAAAAACAAAAAATTTGATATTCAAGATTTCTTATTGCCTCTATCGATTCAATTATCGGCAGAATCGGTGGATCAGATGTTCGCGCTTCACGACGAGTTTTCGCAACTGGGCGTAGAACTTGAAAAAGCGGGGCCAGAAACGTTGTTGATTTTATCATCGCCCAGTTTTATTTCCGAAACAGCCTTAGTAAAGTCATTGAGCAAATTTGCCGACGAAATTATTGCGTTGGGCGGAAGTTTCTCTTTTGAAAGAAAAGTAGGAGATGTTTTTGCCACTATGGCGTGCCACTCTGTGGTTCGTGCAGGACAAGCAATGTCGCTTGAAGAAATGAAGAGTTTACTTTTGCAAATGGACGAGTATCGGCTCTCTAGTTACTGTCCGCACGGTCGAAACGTGTATATCGAAATTCCCTTTACAAAAATCGAAAAAGACTTTGGGCGCTTAATGTGAAAAAAGCGGCGTTGATTGTTGGTCCAACGGCCTCGGGAAAGTCGCGACTGGCACTAGAGTGTGCGGTGGCCACCCAGATTCCCATATTGAATGTTGATAGTATCCAGATGTGCAAAGGGCTGAAAATAGGAGCCGCGCTTCCTTCTTCGCAAGATTTTAAGTTGGCGGACCATTTTTTGTATAGTTTTGTCGAAAAGGGTCAGCAGATCACAGCCGCCATTTATGTGAATGCCGTGCAAAGTTTGCTTCAGAAAAACGATTTTCGGCGTTTGCTGTTTTGTGGAGGAAGTGGCTTTTACCTGCAAGCTCTCGAAAAGGGAATGTACCCTGTCGCAAAAGCCACCGCTCAAATCACCCAGCAAATCGATCAAAGGATTGCCACTGAGGGCTGGGTAAAAATTCATCAGTCGCTCATAGAAAAAGCACCTCAGTTACAGCGAACGATTCATCTGAATGATCACTACCGAATACGCAGAGCCCTCGAGATGATGATGCTTTCGCAAAAAAATCCAGATGAGCTCGAACAAAACCTCACTCCCAGTCCAATTGCCGACTACCAAAAAATCAAGGTAGGCTTATTTGCCGAGAAAGAAATTTTGCGAGCTCGAGTGGAACAGCGGGCAAAGGTCATGTTGGAAGACGGCTTTGTGGAAGAAGTTCAGGCACTCCGCCAGAAGCACTCGGACTGGGCACCATTGAGTAGTGTTGGGTACAAAGAAGTGGGACTGTATCTCGATCAGCAAATTTCCAAAGACGAGCTATTACCATGTATTGTCACATCCCATATGCAGCTCATTAAAAAGCAGCTCACCTGGTTTAAAAAAGATGAATCCATCAAATGGTTTCATGTGGATCACCTTGCCAAAGCCAAAAAATTTCTTCTTGAGTGGCTTTAAGTACCAGGTTTCCATGCTAGCGCGCCTCCCGGAGAATAAAAAGTAAGCAGTTTTTGTTGGCCGTAACTTTAACAATATATCCTTGACGTAAAACTGACACAAAACGAACAATCCCCAGAATTAACGTGTAATTAACTGCACGAGTCATCGAGTTTTTTGTTAATTAATTTTCCTAACAGGTTCTTAATTTTACTTATGCATCAGACCCAGAGATAAGTGCGGCTCAAATCCCAAAAGGGAACCACTAAGGAGTTTCGCTATGAAGTTAATGAGTTTTGTTGCCGTAAGCCTACTCGGTCTTGCAAATGTCTATGCCTGTCCAACAGGAACAGTTGCTGGATCTGGCCAAGTTGACGGCAAGTCCATCTGTTTTGTTGAAGGTAGTTATCTTAATTCGAACCTTGTGTTAACGCCTGATACAGCATGGGTCCTTAAGGGCGACGTTCGCATCGGTGGAGATAAAAAAGACGTTTCCACTCTCACTCTTGAGGCGGGCACAGTTGTTTACGGATCGCCGCAGTCATTTATCACAATCACTCGCGATTCAAAAATTTTCGTCAACGGTACACAAAACAAACCAGTTGTTTTTACAGCTCTTGAGCGTGTGAATCCAGCAGCTGGCTACTGGGGTGGCCTTGTTATCACAGGCAATGCACGCATCAACAACTGTAGCGCCGCTGTTTGCGAAGGCTTCATCGAAGGCGTCGCCTCTGATCAAGCGCCAAAATATGGTGGATCCAATGATGACGACAGCTCTGGGTCAATCCAGTACATGCGCGTTGAGTACGCCGGTTACACATTCGGTACAGATAGCGAATTGAACGCCATCACATTCTATGGCGTTGGCCGTGGAACGGTTGTTGAAAATATCGAAGCTTACAAAGGTGCCGATGATGGAATCGAGCTTTTCGGTGGAACTGTAAATCTTAAGTATGTTGTCTCTATTGATAACGATGATGATGGGTTTGACTGGGATCAAGGTTGGTCTGGCGCCGCTCAGTACATTTATATCGTTCTTGAAAATGCTTCAGAAAAAGATCCTAA
>JAYUKO010000257.1:0-10214 GCA_043764415.1 Bdellovibrionales bacterium
GAACCTACTAAAAAGCGAGATCTTTGTGAACAAGATTCATAGAAAACTGGAATATGCGCTGATCGCCTTAAAGCACATGAATCAAAAACGCCCAGGTGAACTCACCACTGTTAAAGAAATTTGCCAAAAATACTCAACGCCTTTTGATGCCACAGCGCGAGTGATGCAGCAGATGGTACAGGGGCAATTTTTAAAATCAGAGCAAGGCGCCTATGGCGGCTATGTGATTCAACGAGATTTGAGTAAACTGAGTTTGCGCGAAGTGATCAGTTGTGTTGTGGGGCCCGTAGAAATTGCCAAATGTATGGCCGACCCCGCGACGGAAACTCCTTGCGAGATTCGTGAAACCTGTAACATCATGACACCGATCACGGCACTCAACGAAAAGCTGGTGCGTTTTTACGAGGAGATCAACATTCTTGATCTTCTTTCGGGAGAGAAAAGATCATCCGAAAAAAAGAACACTGTGAGTGAGAACACTCAAGCTTTGGTGGAGGCTGCACCATGAGTGGTGATAATCCCGCCTTGGATATCGGCCAGTACAAATACGGTTTTGTCACCGACATCGAAACCGACTCCATTGGCAAAGGCCTCAACGAAGATGTGATTCGTTTTATTTCACAAAAAAAACAAGAACCTCAGTGGATGCTCGACGAGCGTTTGAAGGCCTTTGATTATTGGAAAACTTTGAGTGTCCCAGACTGGGCAGACTTTAAAATGACGCCCATTGATTTTCAGGATATTTCTTATTTTTCAGCGCCCAAAAAGCCTATCGAAAAAAAGAAAAGTCTTGATGAGTTGGATCCGGAGCTTTTAAAAACCTTTGAGCGTCTTGGCATTCCGCTCTCAGAGCAAAAACGAATCAGTGGTGTGGCAATTGATGCCGTGTTTGACAGCGTATCTGTAGGCACAACTCATAAAGAAGAGCTCGCCAAGCACGGTGTTGTGTTTTGTTCTATTTCCGAAGCCATAAAAACCCACGAAGATATCGTTAAAAAATATTTTGGCTCCGTGGTGCCCTACAAAGATAACTTTTACGCGGCCCTCAACGCTGCCGTTTTTACAGATGGATCCTTCGTTTACATTCCAAAAGGTGTGCGCTGTCCACTGGATCTTTCCACCTACTTCAGAATCAACGCCGAAGAGACCGGGCAATTTGAACGAACTTTGATTATTGCTGAAGAAGGCAGCTTTGTGAATTACCTCGAAGGCTGCACGGCGCCCATGCGTGATTCCAATCAACTGCACGCAGCGGTTGTGGAGCTTGTGGCCATGGCTGATTCAGAGATCAAATATTCCACGGTGCAAAATTGGTACACCGGGGACAAGCAAGGTCGCGGAGGTATTTACAACTTCGTCACCAAGCGGGGCAAATGTGTTGGCGCGCGTTCGAAAATTTCGTGGACGCAGATTGAATCTGGTTCAGCCATCACGTGGAAGTATCCAAGTTGCATTCTGCAAGGTGATGAGTCGCAAGGGGCGTTTTATTCTGTGGCGCTCACTCACGATTACATGCAGGCCGATACTGGAACAAAAATGATCCACATCGGAAAAAACACCAAGAGCACAATTCTCTCTAAAGGAATTGCCACGAATTTTTCGCGCAACAATTACCGAGGCTTGGTAAAAATTATGCCAAGCGCTGAAGGCGCACGAAATTACTCGCAATGCGACTCCATGTTAGTAGGAGATCGTTCGTCAGCGAACACGTATCCGTATTTGGAAGTGAAAAACAACAGTGCGATTTTAGAGCACGAAGCCTCCACCTCGCGAATCAGTGAAGATCAGATCTTTTATTTAAAATCGCGAGGAATCGAAACCGAGGAAGCTATTTCGTTGTTAGTAAATGGGTTTTGTAAGGATGTATTTAAACAGCTGCCGCTTGAGTTTTCGGTAGAAGCTGTGAAGTTGATCGAAATGAAACTAGAAAATAGTGTGGGTTAAAAATGTTAGTAATTAAAGATCTTCATGTTGAAGTTGATGGAAAAGAAGTTTTAAAAGGGATTAGCTTAACGGTCAATGCCGGCGAAGTGCACGCCATCATGGGGCCCAATGGATCGGGAAAAAGTACGCTTTCCAAAGTCATCGCGGGCCATCCAGCTTACCAGGTCACTCAAGGAACTATTGAATTTGAAGTGAATTTTAAAATGAAAAATTTATTGGAACTGAGTCCCGAGGAAAGAGCGCGCGAGGGCGTGTTCCTTGCTTACCAGTACCCCATCGAAATTCCTGGAGTGAGCAACTTTGATTTTTTAAAAACAGCTTATAATTCCGTGGCCAAACACCAAGGCTTTGCAGCTGCAACCGATGAAGACTTTGGCCGGCTTTTAAAAAAGAAGTTGGATATCGTAAAGATGAATGAATCCTTTATGGAACGACCGGTAAATCTGGGATTTTCTGGTGGAGAAAAAAAGAAGAACGAAATCATTCAGATGGCAGTTTTATCGCCGCGTTTGGCATTTTTGGATGAAACTGATTCAGGACTGGATATTGACGCACTTAAGGTTGTCTCCGAAGGCGTCAATCAATTGCGCACCAAGGAGAACGCCTTTGTTTTAGTCACCCATTATCAGCGTTTGTTAAATTACATCATACCTGATCATGTGCATGTGCTAGCGGACGGAAAAATTATTAAATCTGGTGGTAAAGAGCTTGCTCAGCAACTCGAAAGCAAAGGTTATGAGGGGTTGATTTAATGGACTTGGTTTCCACGGCGAGCACTTTAAAAAACTTTTTACAGAATCCTCCAGGGAAGTCTCAAGAGGATTGGAAGTATACAGAGTTTAGTTTTTTTAAAAAACAGGACTATGTACTTTCAACAGCTTCGGACAATAATTCAGCCCAGTATTTTGCCGATGAGAAAAAAATTGTAATTACCCTTCGCTCGCCTTTTTCGAAAGAGTGGGTATTGCAAAACTTGCCGCAAGGCTTGCAGATCACAACTGATGACTTACAAAAAACTCCAGATCTTGGCGGATATTTTGATAAAATTGATGCCCAACTTCCTATTACGCGATCCAAGCTGGTCTTCGATGAGACTTTTGATTCATCCTTGCTCGTTGAGGTTGTTTTGCATGGTAAAGAGACCATGACGCCACAACACCAGTTTGTAAATAAAAGCGTTCAAGTTGTTTTGAAAAAAAGAGCCAACGTTCAGTTGGTAGAGAAGACGTATTTAAATCAAAAACAATTTGTAAACATGAGCATTCAGTATTTTTTAGAGGAAAATTCAAGACTCGAACTTTTAAAAGTGGAAAAAGGCCAAGCCGACGGTCGCGGCTGCCAGACAAGTTATTTTTCTTTGTCGCAAAACTCCGAGGTACAAGCGACAACGGCTATCATCGGCGGTGAATGGTCGCGCCACAATTTGCATGCTCACCTCATTGAAAAAGATGCCAGAGCCCAGTTTTTATCCGCCAGTGTTCTCAATAATTCTGAGTACGTGGATCACCATACTTGGATTGATCATAAGGTTGGCAACACTCAAAGTATGCAAAGATACGTCAATGTGATTAATGATGAAGCCCATGCCGTTTTTAATGGCCGCGTGTTCATCCATAGAGATGCGCAAAAGTCTTCGGCTGAGCAAAACAATAGAAATCTGCTATTGTCGCAAAAAGCGCGCATCGACACCAAGCCCGAATTGATTATCGAAGCGGATGATGTAAAAGCGAAACACGGAGCCACCGTAGGCCAGTTGAACGCCGATGAACTCTTTTATTTGCGCAGTCGCGGGATCAGCAAAGATCAGGCGCAGAACATGCTGATGAAAGGCTTTGTAAATGACATCGCGGATCGCCTTTCTTCGAGATTTAAAGGGATCTTCTTGCACGAGATGGCTTCGGCGGTGAAAGCGACTGTATATGAGTAATTTTGATGTGCAAAGTTTCCGCGCGCAGTTTCCACAACTTCAATCACAAATTCAAGGTCAGGATTTAGTCTATCTTGATAGCGCAGCCACCTCTCTAAAGCCGCAACGAGTGGCGGACCGCTTGCACAAGTATTATCTCAACGAAGTGGCTAATATTCACCGAGGGGCGCATTTTTTAAGCCGCCAAGGGACAGAAAACTACGAAGCGGTGCGTGCACAAACAAAAAAATTGATCAATGGCGGCCTGGGTGAAGTCGTGTTCACTCGCGGGGTAACGGAGTCTATAAATCTTTTGGCCTACAGTTTTGGTTTTGAGCATCTGGGTTTGGGTGATGTGATTTTACTGACGCCCTATGAGCATCATTCCAATATCATTCCGTGGAAAATTTTATCCGAAAATACAGGCTGCCAAATTGAACTTCTCGATTTTGATCGCAGCGGTAATATCACCGAAGCTGCTCTGAATCGTGCATTTAGTAAAAACGTAAAGCTCGTATCGATGATGCTTTATTCCAATGTGACGGGTGTGCGCTTGAATGTGGAGCCGGTTTTACAAAAAGCCCGCTCCATCGGAGCACTCACTCTGATCGATGCGGCACAAGCTATGCTGCACGAAACAATCGACGTGCAAAAATTAGATTGCGATTTTTTAACATTTTCCGCTCACAAAATGTTTGGCCCCTTTGGTGTTGGCGTGCTCTACGGTAAGAGTGAAATTTTTAACGAACTCCCGCCGTTTCAAGGCGGTGGCAGTATGATCTCTTCGGTATCGTGGACAAAAACCGTTTACCAAGATGCACCTTTCAAGTTCGAAGCAGGCACACCAAATATAGCGGATGTGATTGCTTTTGGTGAGGCTTTGTCCATGCTGGAAGAGGCTTCGGTCGAAAGTTGGGTTCAGCATGGAAAAAAATTAGGCTTACAAGTGGAACAAGCTCTTAAATCCAACCCGCGGGTTCAGTTGATGAGCCCCACGTATGCTGAATGTCGAAAGACAGATATTATTTCTTTTTCTTATGAGGGAGCCCATCCGAGTGACGTGGGCGAAATGTTAGACCAAATGGGTATCGCCGTGCGCGCGGGCCACCTTTGTGCCCAGCCATTGATGGAGTCCATGGGTGTTCAGGGAACGGTGCGTGTATCACTGGCGCCTTATAATAACGAAAATGATGTGGAAAAGTTTGTGAATGCCATGGAAAAAGTAAAGGGGATTTTATGATGTTATCGTACGAAGTGATGGTGCGTATTATGGGCACACCAAACCCCAACGCTTACAAATTTATTGTCAACTGCGGTTTAAAAAACTCCGGCAAAGCTACCTTTAATAACGCCGAAGAGGCCGTAGGAATCACGCTGATCGAAAGTCTATTTGCCATGCCTGATGTGTTTCAGGTGCACGTGTTTGAAAACGTACTAACGGTGACTTTTAATGATGGGGCGCCGTTAGATAAGCTCACCGCCGACGTAGAAGCGATTTTAAAAACCAGATTGCCGGTGCATGATCCTGATTTCGTGATGCCATCAGAAAAAGCCGCAAAAGCACAAAAAACAAACCTTTCTCCAGAAATGCAAAAAATCGATGAAATCTTAGATCGCACCATTCGCCCGGGCCTGCAAGCTGACGGCGGGGATTTGGAAATTCTCGGCTACGAAAACCACGTTCTAACAATCAACTACCAAGGCGCCTGCGGCACTTGCCCCAGCTCCATGTATGGAACCCTCGATGCCATCCAGTCGATACTACAAAACGAATACGACCCCGAACTACAAGTCATGATTGGTTAGTGTGCCTGCAATTTTTCTGTTTTCACTTTTACTTTTAAGTGCTCAAGCTCATTCGAGTCTTCACTGCTCTCAGCTTTTTAGTAAGAGCGACCACACCCTGTCTAATGGTATCAAAGTGCCGCGAAGTACGATTGAACATATTATGATTGGGGATTACTCCGGAACTCAGCTGAAATCTGGTATGCACAGTCTTCGGGGACTTGCTTTACTTCTCGAAAAAAATCCACAAATTGTAGATTTAGATTATTTGCATCCAAGCCTTATAAAAAATGAAGCTCCACAGTGGATGGCTCTGCATAATGATATCGCAGGAGCTTCTTTCGTAAAACTACCGAAAGAGGTGATCACAAGACAAGGTCGAAATGGAATAAGAGCAGCCCATCTTAACCTTCAAGGATCTTACTTATGGAAATCAATTTTTCCGCACGGCTTGGGAGAGTCTGAATTATTGCATGCTCTTGAAGCGAGTGTGGGAAGTATGGATACGACGACCCTTGATAAGACTGAGCGTCTTGCTACGTACCAAACGACTGCAAATTTTAAGGAAAACACAGTAGCGATAACAGTTTTAATAGACACGAAGACTCAAACTGTGGTCACTGCGTATCCAAGTGGCACTCAAAATTCGACTCTTTTTGGGTTTAGCAAATCAGGTCAATTTCCGATGACCCGTCACATGGTTACGCGTCTAAGTAATTCCTTCGCCGTAATAGAACATGATCTGTGGGCCACACTTTCGCAAAATTTAGCTCCCCATAAAGTCAATAGTGGATCAGTGTCTGACAATTTCGAAAGTTATAAAAACTATTTTGAATCCGATTATTTTGGTCTGCCTTTAGCTGAAGTCGCGAGCCTTATTAAGGCTGATAGCTTCTTGATTGATGCAGCGCCCATGGTTCACTATCGTCGCATCCTTACACAAATGTTAGATTCTTCAAAAATTACACAAGCCGAAAAAATTCTTTTCCTAAAAAAAGCGATCTATCAAATACGTAGTTTTGGTTTTAATCCTGATGCACTTTTATTCAATCTGGCCATTCACGACGATATAATGAAGTTTGCTGTGAGGTCCTTAACGGCAGAAGAGCTCAAAGACTTTCATACATTTTACAGCTCGAGTCCGTCCTACTGGTACAATCTTTTTCCAACGTCTGTTTTACAAGCTTATATAAAAGCAGGGCGGCAACGTGATCTAGCCACGCTACTTGGCTTACTAAAGCATCCGCAACTTTTTTTACTTTCTCAGAGATCAGTTTTAATCAAGCCTCTCGAGTTTACAAATGATATTACCCATGAGCAGATTGAAAATCCTAATTTCATTGAACACTGGTCAACCGCTTATGCGCTCAGAATTGCACAGTTAAATCTGAACCTGACAAGACCTGATCTTGATTTTGTACACGACCGCTTAAATAATCTATTTTTAATATTGAGTTCGTATTTAATCGCAGACTTTCGTGGCGCCATTAAAAACGTTCAGGCGTCTTTTGATCACGATTTAATTAAACGGACGCTTATAAATGAAATTGTAAATGAATATGCTGGAATCGCTTTAGAGTTCGGAGTTTCAGCTCCACTCAACATCGCTTCGACTCGGATTTATCCGGAATCAAACACCATAGCCCTTCCTTATTATGAACTGGTTGAGTCTGAGGGGAAGTTCATCTTAAAAGAAAGCAAAAAGACTGCTTTTAGACTATCCTCTGCGCCCTAACCGCCGAAGAAGTCTATGCGTACTCGTGTCGGTGATTTATTTCACTAGTTTTTGGAGTTGGCGGGAGTTCATGTGGGCGCGGATAATTTCTTGTTTTTCTAGGTCTTCGACGGATGGATCTAAATTGAAAACTGTGGAGGCGCCGAAAGCGTCCTCTTCGTTGTTTTCTGCAGCTCGGAGAACCAGGTGTGGATTTTTTAATGGCCAGTCGACTTCGACGGTGATTTCGCGCTCGTGAACGATTTGCGAATCTGTTGGTTGCTGAATTGTTTCTGAATCAATTCCGCTAACAATGCGGACACCTTTTGGTAATTTCCAATTGAGATTAAATTCTGGCAGGGTTGAGCGCACTTGTGCGGTCAGCGTGACTTGATTTCCTAACTGCTCTTTAAATTCGATGCGAACTTGCACCGGGCCCACGGCTTTTCCCCAGAGGCGGGTTTCTTCGTTGAACAGATGCGCAAATTTATTGTCATTGACGGCTGTGGAATGTTTTTGCCAAACAAATAATGCCGCTACTATGAGAGTTATGGATGAGAACGATAGTGCGATTTTTAATTTGGACATAGATTGCTTCCATTGAGGGTCATTGAATAGTCGGCGGGGGATGGCAACCCGCTTGCTGTATCGACGCGAATATTAATCATGTACCAGCCAGCCGACAAAGACGTGGAGATAGTCTCACTGGCAGAAGTGGTGCCCATGGTGACATTTGTCGTGGCAGAAGCTGCAAGAGAGGACGACGTTGTGCTCGTGAATTGATAAGAATTTCGAAAGATATAAACGTCGAGATCAGCGGCAGATGGTGTCGTGGTGTAATCAAGTCGAAAACTAAAAGCTCCACCTGGGTGGTTATAGCGATAGAAGTCGTTGGAGTCAAATTGATTGGATCTTGCAGCTGTACCGTTTTCGGTGCTTCCACCTGGATTGTTAGCAGCAGTAATGGTTACGCTTGCCGGAGTGCAGGCACTCGAAGATGAAGCCACTGCTCGCGAGTAATCGTTTTGATTTCCAAGTTGATTTTCGCCGGTGCGTAGAGAGCTCCAATTGGTGGCCCCTAAAGCTTGCTGTAGCGTGTGAAACAAGCCCATATTTCTAAAAACGTAACTCGAATTTTTGAAGCCTGTGGTCGTGCTAGTAAAAATCGTCCAAAGTTCGGCAAAAGTTCCGCTCACTGTATCTACGCCGGCGCCTTCGTTAACCACGTCGATGGAATCCCAAAGTAATCGAGTGATGGAGAATTCGCGAAAATTTCCCTCGCCCATTTGCGTAGGGATATCGTTTTCGGGAGTCTCTAAGTCTTCATCAAAATACACCGAGGAGGAACCGCTAACGTTGCCAGAAGTGTCGCGATAGATAGGGTTATTGAGCGTGGCCGCTTGAAAAAAGTTGGCCCAACCTTCGCCCCAGGCCAGTCGTGCATCGACAATGGCGTTACCGGTGTGCGTGCCACCTGGAGAATCTGTATCGGCAAAAACATCTTCGATAAAATGCCCGTACTCGTGGAGGATGATGGAGTTATCGAAGTGATCGCAGTCGGAGCTATTGGTATTGCCGCTGATGCCACCAAGTATATACAGTTCGCGAGCTCCAGGTAAATAGAAGCTCAAAGCGCCAGCACTAAAATAACTTCCAGGGTTTACACCCGCATCCCAATAAATAGATACAGCGGGTGCATCTGTAAACGGAGAGCAGCCCGTAAAACTGCCCGAGCAGCCAGCCGTGTTGGTAACGAGATAAAGATTGGCGCCGTAAATTTTATCTAAAATATTGAAAGCACCACCCTTGATAGTCCCAGAGGCTGTTGCAGTGAGTGTTCCAACAGAGGCACTACTGGTACCCGCGAGAGTTGTAGTGATGCTGTGAACCGCCTGCTCCGTGGGATTATTGAGAACGCCAGCTTTTGTCATGCTGTTGTATATGCGAGAGTCTACGGAGACTGTATAGTTGCCCGAAATTTGCGGCACGACCATACTAAAGTTACCGCTGTCGTCAGTGGAGCCGCACTGAACTTCGCTGCCACTAGAACTATATATAACAACTTGTGCTTGTCGAATGGGCAAGTTGGGGGTTGCAATGGTGCTGTTGATAACGCCGTTACCGTTGATGCGGAACTCGTAATCTGCAGAGCCTGTGATCGTGATCGTGCTGCCGGTAAAAGAGCGCACGGTTGTACATCCCGCATCCAAGCTTGTGCTTGAGGAAACTCCAGATTCAGAATTGGAACAGGCAGCAAAAAGAAAACCGACAACAACGAGGAGTAAAACATTCAAGCGCATACATGTTTATCGGGATGGCAAGAGTTGAAATGAAGTCTATATCTGCAAAATCCGAATTAAATCTTGCTTCGATCAAGAGAGTGTTTCATTATGGTATACGACATGGAACTAAGTTTAAATTCAGACATTAATTTAGGAAATGACAGCTTTCATATTCAAACTGAAGATTGGGGAGTTGCGAGTCCCTATATTGTTAGTCGAATTTATAAAAACGGCGCAGTTTTAAAAAGTATCAAAACTCCGTACTCCGAAATTGTGGATGCTCCGATTTGGGACAAAAACGCCGTTGAGCTAGCGGTGAAGTCGCAACACGATCAGCTCGTAGAACAGTTGTTAACAGGTCGAGCGTAAAACACTAGACCTCTCTAAGGTCCAGATTCAAAACAACTTCCTCGACTAAATAAGGGCCATTTCGGGTTCATGTTTGTGAGCTATATTGATGTCCATTAAAATTTGAGAATGATACAATTTTCACATGTTTATAAAACATTCCGTGGTGAAATTCATGCGCTTCGCGATGTGAATTTTAAAATCAACAAAGGTGAGTTCGTTTTTTTAACTGGCC
>JAYUKO010000258.1:0-10200 GCA_043764415.1 Bdellovibrionales bacterium
TACCTCGTCGTGATAGAAGATTCAAAAGTTTTTATAGGAGATCGCCATGAATTCTCTCTCTCAGGAGCAAGTCGTTGAATTTTCGAAGGTTCTTTATACGGCTCGGCAGTCCTCTTCCGAGGTCGAACCGCTGACAAAAACCTTTAATGATTTTTCCCTAACGGACGCTTACCGCATTCAGGCCCACGGAATTCAGCAGCGGCTGCAGAACCGTGAAAAATTGATAGGCTACAAGATGGGACTCACCTCTAAAGCGAAGATGGAGCAGATGGGCCTTCATCAGCCCATTTTTGGTGTTTTGACTGATCAAATGCAAATACCGAACAAGTCGGAGTTTGCGCTCCAAGACAAAATTCACCCCAAGGCCGAGCCCGAGGTATTTTTTGTAACCAATCGCGAGCTGAAGGGAGCTCTTGCTCCCGAGGACGCTCTGGGCGCGTGCGCTAAAGTCGGCGTTGCCTTAGAAATTTTGGATTCCCGATACAAAGGCTTCAAATACTTCACGCTGCCTGACGTGGTGGCTGATAATTCGTCGTCGGCGTATTTCGTTTTGGGAGAAGCTGTTACTCCGCAACCAGGGGCCCGTTTTGAAAATTTAAAAATTGAAATTCTAGAAAACAATCACGTTGTGCACTCCGATCTTTCCAGCGCGATTCTTGGAAACCCTCTGCTTTCGCTTTGCGAATTGGTAAAGCTTTTGGCTGAACAAAACTTAAGTTTACCGGCAGGGAGTGTGGTGCTAGCTGGTGCTGCCACTGCGGCCATCGAGCTGAAGTACGGGCAAAAAATGACTGCCACGCTGGAGAGTATTGGGTCGGTTGAGTTTACTGTTGCTTGAATTGAACTTTATGCAGGTTGCGAACACAGTGATGTGATGAATGTAGCAAAGTCTTCTGTTACGTGATTTGACAAAGTCACTTGACTCAAAAGATTCTGCCACGTCATTGGCAAAGTCCTCCTGACTCAAAAGACTCTGTCACGTCATTGGCAAAGTCATCCTGACTGAAATGACTCTGTCCTTTGGAACCTGTGTCGGTCGATCTTCCTGATCGACCGACATTGTCGAAGAATATTTTTCGACAACGTTTGTCACTGCTTGACGCTATTTTTTCGTCGTTAAAACCCACTGTGCATGGTTTTCGACAAATGTTTGGCAAGCCCTTTGAACCAATCTCACTTGTCTTCGGGGCAAAGCCCTAGAAGCTGTTTAAACAAGGATAAAAGTTGTTGTTTTGATTGGGATTCATTTTTGAATTCTTCCAAGAATAGGTTTTAAAAATATGCTGTATCTTGTTCTTTTAAGAGGAGAAATCGATGTCTCGGCAAATGAGTTTTTTTAAACCAATGGAAAAGGAATCTGGTGGATCGTTAACGGTTACTGGGAAACGTAAAACAGCTCGAATACTCGATCGGCGTAAACCGCTGCACTTTGTTTTAAAATCTAAATCGAGTGCTAATCTTTATTCCCATCGGATTCTGCTCCGAAGACTCCTCGTCTTTTATGCTAAAAAGTTCGGTGTTAGGGTTTATAAGGAAAGTGTGCAGAAAGATCACTTTCATTTTTGTGTTAAGATTACTAACCGACAACTGTACCGAGCTTTTATCCGAGCGCTCACCGGAGTTATCGCGCAGAAACTGGGAAAAGAGCTTTGGATTTTGGCGCCCTATTCCAGAGTGGTCACTTGGGGGCGGGATTTTTTATCTGTACTTGATTACATTTTGCTAAATGACTGCGAGGTTGGCGGAATAGTGCCTTATGCCCGCAGAGCTCCAAAAACGCCGAGGAGAAACTCTTGTTAACGCGAATTGTTGGTTCTATTTATGTTCTTTAGTTTCTTCGAGGTGTCGTTGACGTGTGTTCAGCTTCTGGGCCAATAAATCGTAGAACGAGGGTGTTTTTACAACGTTCTGATATAGGCCAGCAGGTGCGTGAGCTGCTGGATCGAAATATCTGTTTCGTCGTACTGAGGCATCACACCTGGTCCCGTGCGAATTGCGGTCTCGATGTCGCCATCGGAAAATGTCTTTAAATCCACGCCGAGAGTTGCCGTTCCGTCAGCACCGTGGCAAGTCACACATGATGGCTGTACAATGCCATCCACATTGTAAACAATGCTTCCTTGAGCAGGGTCGCCCTCTTGGACGGAGTTTGATGACGTTAAACCTGTTTCGCCCACTTGGCCGCAGTTGCTGTAACCAACCAGAATAAAAAGTCCCGCAAAAACGAAGAAGATGTAGTACTTCATATTTTCCATTCTACCCGATGACGCCGCCCTTTACAGCCCTCACGAAAAAGAGTACTCTGCATCTGGACTTTTGGACATGGTGGTAGATGATGAAAAAGTTAAAAACGTCCGTTTTCGCGCGCTCCGCGCAGCTTCTGGGGGCCGCAAGCCGTATTGCTGGTCATGAAATCACGCAGAAAATAAAAAATCAGTTGGCTCAGTCCATTGAGGCAAACGCTCCAGAAATTTTGAAAACTCGTATCCAACAAGCAAAAATTTTGGCCGAAAATCTTTCGCAATTGAAAGGTGCCGCCATGAAGGTGGGGCAACTGCTCAGTATTGATAGCAGCGACATCCTCCCGCAAGAAGTGACGGAAATTCTCGCCCAACTGCAGGCAAAATCTGAGGCCATCGATTTTTCGCAAATTGAAGGGGTTTTAAATTCTGAGCTCTTGCCTGAAATTCGCCAGAAATTAACGGTGGAACCCAAAGCGTTTTCTGCAGCCAGCATTGGTCAGGTGCATCGCGCTCAATATAAAAATCAAGAGTTGGCTTTAAAAATTCAATACCCTGGCGTTGCCGACACCATCGACTCCGACTTATTGATTCTAAAAAAGACGGTGGGTGCTTTTTTAACTCTGTCGCAAAAACCCATGGCCATGGATGCGTTGTTTGCAGAACTTGGAAAAATTCTTCGCCAAGAGACCGACTACTTGCGCGAACAAGCGTTGATGAACAAGTACAAAGCTTTAGTGAATTCCAGTCACCTTAAAGACCTCTGCGTGGTCCCCGACAGCTACCCGGAAATCACCTCGCAAAGAGTTTTAGCTATGAGTTTCGAACGGGGTGAAAATCTTAAAACCTGGATGGACTCCAATCCGAGCTTGCAGGCGCGACAGAAAATTGGTTCCACGATGTTAGAACTCTATTGCCATGAGTTTTTTCAATGGGGCCTTGTGCAAACCGATCCTAATTTTGGAAACTACCTGGTGCGCGATAATTCTCAGTTGGTGCTCCTTGATTTTGGTGCCACTCAGGAATTTGAACCGGAATTTGTTGATAGTTATAGAAACGTTTTAAAGTCTTTTGCCACTATGGACGATAAAAAGATCATTCAAGCCTCGGTTGATTTTCAGCTTCTTGATCCTCGGGAAGGGCCAGAGACCATGAAAAATTACGCCGACTTTATGAAGCTCACGGTGGAGCCATTTTCGCCAAAGAGTCAGCCCTTTGATTTCCACAGCGAAGACTATATGCAAAAAACCGTGGCTCTGGGCCGTCGGTTTACGGGAAGCTTGCGCTACTCACCTCCGCCAAAGCACATTCTCTTTTTACATCGCAAGCTCGGAGGAATATTTAATGTCCTGCGAAAAATGCACGTCACTCTGGATCTCACCGATTACTGGGAACAGATGGTAAAAGCAAAACCACCGGCCGCCAGTGAATCTACCTTCTCGCCTTGATGCCGTTAAACACCCATCTCAGCTGCGATAAAGTGAAAGTGCTTTTACCTTTTGGGTGGCATGATCAACCATTGGTCTAGGATACTGCGTTCCCCGGTCGCCATCGAGCGAATGAATCGCCCGTGGCGAACAGCCGCGCAGCTCGGGGATAAACGCTTTGATATACTTGGCTTCGGGATCGAATTTTTCGCTCTGCAACCACGGATTGAAAATACGAAAGTACGGTTGCGGATCACAACCCGTGGAAGCCGCCCACTGCCAGCCGCCGTTGTTGGGCGCCATGTCTCCGTCCATTAGCATTTTCATGAAATAATTTTCACCCCAGCGCCAATCAATCAGGAGATCTTTACACAAAAACGAGGCGACGATCATGCGAACGCGGTTGTGCATCCAGCCCGTGGTGTTCAACTCCCGCATCCCAGCGTCGACGATGGGAAAGCCGGTTGTACCATCACACCAGCGCCGAAACCATTCCTGATTGTTTTGCCAGGCGAGGTTTTCGAACTTGGCGAGAAAGGCTTTCTTTTCTACATCGGGACGGTGGTACAAAATGTGGTAGTAAAATTCGCGCCAGGCAATCTCTTTTAAAAAACGAGTGGGTCCGTCATCTTTTTTATAACCCAGCCCCTGCAAACCTAAGATGGCGACGATTTGTGAAGACGTGATAGAGCCGTTTTTTAAAAAAATCGACAAGCGCGAAGTTCCCAGCAGCGATGGAATATCGCGGTTTTCTTTATACTCCGAAATTTTGCTTTTGAACTCTTGAACTTTTTTATACGCCACGTGGCTGCCGGCTTCGGGGATAGGAATTGTGACCGACGTTTGGTTTTTGTTGATAAACTCTTGCAGAGTGTCCTTGTAGGACAATTTAAAGTCTTTCACAGAGCAGGAAAAAATCTCGCGGTTTGCGTTGTCTTTCAGATACTCCAAGCCTTTGCGTTGTTCGTCGATGCGAGCGGAGACTTCCTTTGTTTCTAAAAGATCAAACCATTTTTTAGCAAACGGCGAATACACTTGGTAAAATTCGCCAACCTTTGTTTTAAACAGTTCCTGGGGTTCGATGAGCAAATGGTCGCGAAAGCTTTGCACCTCAATGTTTTTGGCCTTAAGTAACCCCTCAACTTCGGTATCTCGTTGGCGCGCGAAGGGTTCGTAATCTCGGCAGTAGGTAAGAAGCTCCACAACGTGCGTCTTATTGAGCTCGTCGATGATTTGCGGCAAGGCTTTTTGCGGAAGGGCATCCACGACGAGCAGATCTCCGCCAACACTGCGCAACTCCTCTTGCAAGGATTTGAGTGTTTTTAAAAAAAGTGCAAATCGGTTGTGGGAAAAATCAGGCCGCGATAAAAATACAGAATCAAAACAAAAGATTCCTAAAACGCGGCCGCTATTTTTTTTCCAGTTCATTTTTAGAGATGTATTGCCGGCAACGCGCAGATCGCGACGAAACCAATGGAGACCCACCGTTTGTCTGCTCACAGAGTCCCGGCGCCCATCAGCGTGGAAATATCTTTAAAGTTCAGAGTCTGTAACTGGAGCATGCTTTCGAGAAGTACATGAGCTTGCTCCGTCATCTTTCGCAGTTGAATATTTTTTTGCGAGCTCAAAGGGGATTCTGCAAAGGATTTTTCGGAAAGGGCTTTTGAGCATTGCACCACCATCTCGAGCATTTTCTTTTCTCGCTGCCGCAAAACATTGCAAATCACTCCCATAAGATCCGGGTTTGAAATGTATTTCTGCGTGGAAGGGCCATTTTTGGGAACCTCGCGAATCACATCATAGTGCAGCAGATCTTTGATCCCAAGGCTAATGGCAGCTTTGGAAAGTTGCAGTTGCGAAATCATAAAATTGGCGTCCACTGGCTCTTTGGATAAGTACACGGCCGCCCAAATTTTTCCATGCACCGCTTTAAACCCCCAGTACTCCATAAAAGCACCTACACTTTTAAGCAGTTGATGATATTCTGAAGGGAGTTCCTGTTTTTTTTTATTTTTTTTTTGTTTCGTTGATGCTCGCATGTTGCGACTATATTAAAAGTTTATCTTGATGTAAACTTTTATCGAGGCCCTTTATGATATTTTTGTTATGGACACTCTTTGCCTCTCTTTCCTTTGCGCAAATGGGACCAGGCTTAGGGCCACCAACGATTTTCAGCATGGAGACCTTTCAGGGGCGGCCGCGCACCACCGACACCGGTGTGGACAGGCAATTCGAAATGGCTCTTAGCCTCCCTCTTTGGAAAACCGACGACGCCTTTGTGACCTCGACTCTCAACTACCAATCTCTGTCGTTGTTCGACGCGCCATTTGTGGCAGTTTCTAAAACGCGCTTCGAAAGTGCAACCCTGAATTTGCAGGGAATCATCAATCCGGGAAGCAGAGATGGTTGGCTGCTTGGAGCCACTTTTGGTTCTGCCTCCGACAAAATTTTCGCAAATTCAGATGTTCTCACTTACAATTTAAACGTTCAAAGGCGCAACCAACTCAGTGGACTAAGAGCCTTTCTTTATGGCTTTTATTACTCCAACAATGCAGCCATTTTGCCGGGACTGCCCATTCCCACACTGGCTTATGAAATACAAAATAACGACAGCGGCGATTTTGTACGCATTGGTTTTCCGATGGTTGTTCGTCAGCACTTCACTCCGGAAACACAGTGGGGACTGTTTGCCATCGGTCCCATCGTTTGGGATTTGTATGTTAAAAATACGACGCTGACCGATTATCACTTTACCCTTGGCGTGCAAAAACGCCCGGATACGTATCTGTTGTCGCAACCCATTCCGGGCTCACCTCTCAGTCAGCTGATGATCGAGCAAACGTCCCTGTATGGACAAATCGAATTTAAACATTGGGAAATGATCACGTTGGGTGCAAAGGCCGCCTATCACTTTAACAATCGCTTTCGCTTGCGGGAAACCGCCACCACCCGCGACGATTACGACCAAAAACAACCCATTCAAGATTATGGCTTTATCGGATTAAATATAAAGCTCCATGCTCGCGCCAAACCGCTATCGAAGTAGACCCTGTATTTTCTCGCTAGCGGAGCCTCTTGCGTTCGCATAATCTTTACAGCCAAAAATGAAACTCTAAGAGAACCCCTTCTTCATCGAGTATGTTTTTGGCAGCTAAAGGGGGCTCTCATATGATTCGCAGTCTTTTCTCGTTGTTCATCCTACTTGGTTTTAACTTTTCAGTTTTCGCGCAAGATCGCACTTTGGATCTGTTTGCCATCGACGCTGAAAATGCCCGACGCTTCCCCGTGTTACAGTGCCCGGCCAATGACGAAGCCCTCAAAGACTTTCGCAATAAACTTTTGCAAATTAAAAAGAATATTTCTCAAGAGGCCAACTGCGACAGCTATCGCAACGAAGCGACCTCCGCCATTGACGGACTTGGTTCGCTGGTAACAACTGGCCGAAATGACTTTCTCAACCTCGTGGCCAAGGGGCAGGTGGAGGGTCTGGATGCAGCGGGTATAGCTAAAATAGAAAGTTACGTTGAAAACCTTACTGTCAAAACTTCGAACTTAATCAATATTTTGGCTGGAAACGACGGCTGTTTCGACGAAGATAAACAGGGGTCCACCATTGGTTTTGTAACCAGTCTTATTGGCGAAGCCTCGAAAGTTCTTTCGGTGATCGGCGGCCCACAAATCGGCGGGCTTGTGTCTATAGCCAGCAGCGTGATCACTGGTTTTTCCAGTGCTATTCAAACCATCAACGAAAACAAACAGGGCTACGACTTTTCTGATCCTGAGCAAAAATTGGCCTATGCAGACAGTCTTTGTGCGCTGTTTGATTATCGTCGAGAACTGGATACCTTGATGGATCCCTACGAAACCACGGAGCGCATTAACGATTTATTGCAGGCCTTGAACGTACAAATCTCAAAACTTTATAGAAATTGCACGGAGTGTGCGGCTTTAATCACGCTTGTTGAATCGCAAGTCAATCTGGTCTCGCGGAACGGCCTCGACGAAATCACTACGGTGGATGCCGTTTGGACTCCAGAGCTTGATAAACAAGCTGCCGATGCAGCTTTAGCCATCGATCAACTATACACCAATCGCGTTGGCACCCACACCTATCGCGCTTTGAAAACTCGCACGTGGCTGCCTATTCGCGCCCGTTCCTTGGAGTCTTCGGCTTTCGTGGCTGATCTTGGCTTAGCCGATGTTTTAAATGAAGTGGATAATGTGGAACGTTTTATGGTGAATAAACAAGCTGACGATTTTGTTTGGCAACTTGTTGAAGACGCTGAAGGCTGGAAAGAAAAACTGCTAACGGGCCTTCGCAACGAGGGTGAGTATTTAGCTATCGAGGGTGGCTTTATGCCAGAGGCGTATTGGAGTGACCCCTTCTCTACTCCTGAGACCTACTATCAAGTCATCCTCGAAGGACTTGATCGCGCTCAAAGAGAGAGCACGGATCGCCTCTTGCGGTCGAAGGTTCGCTCTTATCTATCCACTTTCAGACTTCATTCCCAGGGGCTGAACGTGGCGGTGGATGTGACTTCTCGCTATTGCAGGTTTTTCGAAAACTCTAATTGGTACCGTTATTCCGTTTCGCGTGTTTGCCCAAATAAAGATCTTCAAGCCTTACAAACCGAAGCCACGCTGTTTACAAGTCTTCGTCTGATGTTAACCTCAGACGGCGGCGCTGCCCAGGAGCTCCCGGCGATCATTGCGCTTTCAACCAATGTTGAACTCTCTGCCGATTGGGTAGAGTCTTTAACTCGCTCTGTGAACGAGATGACAGACACGCCAAGCTATATTATTCGTCAGTATAATCCACAGTACAAACCCCATACGCCTCAGTGAGTAAAGCGGTGTATGGTGCCTGAGTAAATCTTATTGGCAGTAAAGATCTGTTGCTGTGGAAAGGTTTTTTCCTGCGGTGTTTCGAGAAAATCATCTTTGATCACAGGATAAAATCCATAGGTTGGAAGTTTTTTGCTTTGCTCCGTATCCAGAACATGGCTCACCGGCGATAACCATGTGCCGGTGTGCGACGATGGATATTCCTTTTGAATCTCTTCCTTCATGATTTTTACATAGGGACTCTGCGTATCACTGGCTAAATAGTTCCAGCCGCGAATCATTTCGATTTGTAAATTTGGATCATGAGCTTTTGCTACAAGCTGCTTTAAAAATACCTGTGCCTGGGACTCATTAATGTTTTTCATAAATCCTGTGTGAATGAGGCGACAGTCCACAAAAGCTTCTGCCGACTTTTCCGAAGCTTCAAAGCCCGTCCAGTGACAAGAGGTGCGAAACATCTTTTCGGGACCATCGCGCTTGTCTGCGGCCATTCCTTGGCGAACCTGCGACCACTCGCCCGAGGCATCGAGCTCCCAAAGCAAATCTCCCCAAATGGATTGCTGGGGATACACCTCTTTGACTGTTTTTACAAAATTGACCGACGCGGGAGTTCGCATGTGTTTGTAAAACTGTGGTTCTTCAAATGACCAATCCCGATAAGGAATGATGGATAATTTTTGCAAACCCTGGGCGGCAATCTGCAGCGCTGAAAGTTTTCCCATCATGTTTTCCTTGGGATAGGACAGCTCCAGCGAAACCGTGTAAGTGTTGCCGTCGCGCTTTCCGAGAATCGAAACGTCTTGATGAACAAACGCTTTTCCAACAGCCAACTCGGACAGGCCTTTACAGCGCAACTCAAGATCTACCTTGTACGGAATGGTGTTGATGGTTTGCTCGGCGGTGTGAAACGACTTGATCTGACACTTTCCCGGATCTTTAAAATCTTGGGGATCGTGGGGCAAAAACACGGCCATCAGTTGATCCAAATGAGACAACAAACGGGTGGCACTTTTGTGTTTGAATTTAAGCCAGGCTCCGCCTTTTTGCTCAGCGCCGATCAGAAAAACATTTTTATTTTGTTTGTTAAAACCGTACCCGCCCTCGTTAAGCACCATTTGAACTGAGGGAAACATCTGCAGGGCTTCTTTGGTTTGTCCATTTTCGGTGGCCACGAAAACAAGATTTTTATTGCTCGGGCTTTTTGAGCGGCTTGCAAAGGCGAGAGCCATCAATTGCATAGCACCAATGGACTTCACGTCGTTTTTTTGCTGTCCCCACATGGAGGAGGCCGTGTGGCCTTCTAGTCCCACAAGTTGGCTGTTGCCCACATCCGTAGAATGCACGATGAGGACACTTGGCTTTTTAGAGTTTTTATCAAAATAGGCAATCACTCGTGCTGAATTGGCAAGACCCACCTCTTCATAGGTAAGACCCATTTCTTTAAACACCGCCTTAAAAAATTCAAGACTCGAAGCATGCGTGTCGGTGCTCGAGTACGTGCGCAAACACGCAGAGAACGCAAACTCCACGGCTTGGCGAGACGCCTCACCCCAAGTTGTTCCTTCTTGTTTGGGAAGTTTTCTTAACAAGCGTCCACATTCATTTCCAGAGGAAGAGGCATTTTGAAAACGATCGTATCCATCTTTTTTCACGATATCTGAAGCACAAGAAATGGCGAACAACAACAG
>JAYUKO010000259.1:0-37272 GCA_043764415.1 Bdellovibrionales bacterium
GATTTGAAAAAGTCGTTTAAAGACCTGGGCTACCATAATAGCCGTTGATCTCTGACTGCTGGATCGCATCGTTCACGATGCTTAAACCAAAAGCCGTCAAAACCACTGCGATAAGACCGGCGGAGCTTGCGTCTTTTTTTAAAAGTACAGCCACGTCGGAGCTCTTTCGGTACTCGTGATAGATGTGGTACAGGCCACATGTGAGGATGGTAAAGATCAGCCACTGTACGAAGCTGTATTTGTACTCCTTCAGCATGTCATTGACCGCGGCACACTGTTTGTATTGCACGTAGATGTTGTACAAAAAGCAGGTGATCAGCGTTAAAATAATATCTAAAGGAATATTGCGAACGTGTTGGTTTTTTAATGGTTGTGTCATGGCCCGGTTTTACTTGGACTTAGCAGCTCTAGCAACAATGATCTTTTCGATCTGTTCCGCGACGGTTTTTATGGAAAAAGTTCTCGCTCGAAGCAACCCTCGCTCACGCAATGTGTGTAACAAATCCTCATTTGTTAAAGTTTCGCTCAAGGTTTGAGCCCATGCCGCTTTATCATGCTCGGAGATGATAAGCCCCGCATCATCTACCACAAAGGGGATTTCGCCCGAGTCACTGGCCAGCACCGCCACACCACAGGCAAACGCCTCGATGATCATTCGTCCAAACTGCTCGCGCCAAAACGGGGTCGTTTGACTTGGACACAGCAATACATCCATGGTGGGCAAAATTTGCGGCACGTCTTCGTGCTTTACAAGTTTTAAAAAAACCCGCTCCTGAAAATTGTTTTTTAAAATCCACGACTGCAACTGGGCCTTCATGGGTCCATCACCTAAAATTAACACCTGCCACGGCGTCTCGCGCGGGAGTTTTTCCACGGCGTAACAAAAGTGCTCCAAGCCTTTTTCTTTGGTCAGCCGACCCATAAAGCCCACAGTTTTTACGTCGCGAAGCCCCCACTCTTTGCGCTTTTGGGTTTTTTGTTGGGCTGTGTACGGAACGAAGCGTTCGGTATTTACAAAGTACGGCACCACTTGCGAAGGCCCAGTGTGCTGCTTTTGCCGAAAAGTCTCTAAAACCTGAGGTCCACATCCCCAAAGCGAATCACACTGCTGCAAGGTGCGCTTTTCGAAGTGCGAAAACGGCCATGGATATTTTTTAAAAATATTTTGATTGGTAAACAACGAATAGGGGATTTTTTCTTTTTGCAAAGCGCGCGCTAGTTGGAAGCCCGCAAAAATATATGGCTCCTCCCAAACATATCCATAGTCCCACGGTTTTGACTGCACGAGTCTGTTTAACTCAGATTGATTGTACCAAAATAAGTGAATCGACGAGGTCAACGTGCACGGCAGATCCACAACTTGCAACTCACTCCCCGCAGGCTCGCTTTCGATTTGGATGGGCCGTAGATCGCCCGCAAAAAATCGTGGCGCCCCCACTGTGACCTGAATGCGATCGCTTTTGTTAAGCTCTCGCATCAACGATCGATTTAAAGCGACAACATAGGAATGACCAACGCTCAGAAGCTGGATCTTTGCTTTCATTCTCCAAAGTATGACTGTGTTCGCCGCCAAGGAAAAGGTGAAACGTAAAACAAATATTATGTTACAAGCTCGTTGAAAAAGAAAAAAGACCCTCTACACTGAAGGGATGCAAAGCATACGTAAACTGATTATCGCTATTCACGATCTTCACCCGTGGGGTGGACAGGACAAATCCAACCTGGAAATCCTTTTTGGTTTGAGTAAAAAGCTACCGCTAGAAATTCACGCCTATCAGTTTACCGACCACCGCCCGTGGCCATCTGTGACCTTTACCAAATACCTCGGCTTGCGCCGACCCCTGATTTTAAAAGTGCTGTCCTACGGGTTGCGTTCGCTGTTTCGATTTTCGAGTCTTAGAAAAACCGAAAAAGTATGGGTGCAAAGCACCGGGACTGCCACTTTTGATCCCGATGTTTTCCAAATTCAATTTTTGCATAAAACCTGGCAAAACTTGCAAGCTGACTTTAACTTAGAAGACGATGCTCCATTTTTTAAAAGTATCTATCACCAAATTTTACAGTTGTTTAATGTTTGGCTTGAGCATCGGGTTTACAAAAAAAATAAAAAATATATCGCCATTTCGCACTCCATAAAAAAAGAGCTGATCCAAAACTTTCAAATTCCCGAAAAAAACATTCGCACCATCTATCACGGTGTAGATAGCCAATACTTTTGCTCGCCCACTACCGACGAAGCCCTCGCCGCTCGCGAGCGTATTCGCAATGAACTGCGCATTCCCAAAGACGCACTAGTGCTTTTGCATACGGGGGCCCTCAACCAGAGAAAGGGTGTGCCGCTGGCCCTCGAAACCATTGGTGTTTTAAAAGCGGAAGGTTTTTCCAATATTCATTACATCGCCGTTGGGGCAGGCGACGTTAAGCCTCTTAAAAAAATTGCCGCAGAGGAAAAAATCAGCGAGTACGTGCATTTTATTCAACACACAAAAAATATTCGCGATTATTATTGGGCCAGCGACCTGTTCTTTTTTCCCACAGTGTACGAACCCTTTGGTTTGGTGATCCTCGAAGCCATGGCGTCGGGTCTCCCCTGTGTAGTCTCCCCCAGCGCCGGGGGCTCGGAACTGATCGAGCACGATCAAAATGGTCTTTTGATCGAAAACATCCTCGACCCAGTCTCTATGGCACAACAATTGGGTACGTTAATTAAAAATCCTGCCCAGCAAAAACGTTTTTCAGCAAACGCCATTGCGACCGCCCAGCAGCGCCCGTGGGATGTTGTTTCTGAAGAGTATTTTCAATTTTATCAATCTCTCAACTCTGCAAATTCATGACGTTACCAAACCCGCCACGAAAAAAAATCTTTGTTCCTAGTTTTGATTTTAAACCTCAAATGGGCGGGGTTGCCCATTACGTGCACGAGCTGATGACGGTGCTGCACAACGAGTTTCACTTCGATGTTCACATCCTCGCACGCCATGCTGCAAACGCATCCGCCTACGATCAAGCTTCGCCCTTTAAAATCACCCGTATCCAGACACCCAACATGGCGGCACTGGCTTTACCACAGTGGGCCCATGCGGTTTGGCGCCTACAAATGGACATCAAACCCGACGCAATTTTTTGCCCACTTTGGTTTCCTGATGCCAGCGCTGTTTATCTTACCCAAAAGTGGGGCGCACCGAAAAAACCTTACTTTATCGCCGCCCATGCCATGGAAGTGGTCGAAAGCGAAAAAACCTTTAAGCACTTTTTGCGAAAAAAACTGATCTCCTCCCTCAAACAAAAGACTTTGCTCAACGCCGAAAAAATATTTCCGGTGAGTCGATACACCAAGGAGCTGATATTACAAATCACCCAAACACCCTCCAGCAAACTCTGTGTGGCGAACAATGGCATTAATACGAGGATCTACAAACCACTTCCCAATCCGATAAAAGATCGATTTTTTAGGTCAACAAAAAACCTGCTCACCGTGACCAGGTTAAACGCCTACAAGGGTGTGGACATGGTTTTGCGCTCGCTGCCGGCCCTGGTTAAACAAGGACTCGATATCAAATACAGAATCATCGGAACGGGCTCCGACCTTCCCCGTTTAAAAAAAATCACCGCCGAGCTTTCACTTCAGCCGTACGTCGAATTTTTGGGAGCCCTGTCGCAAGAGCAGATTATTCAACACTACAATGCGGCCGATCTCTTTGTGCTTTTGTCGCGTGAGGAACTCCCTGATGTGGAGGGTTTTGGCCTGGTGTTTTTAGAGGCTGCGGCCTGCGGACTCCCGAGCCTTGGCGGCGCGAGCGGAGGAATTCCCGATGCTATCGATGAACAAAAATCGGGTTGGCTAGTCAATCCCACTGATCTCGAACAAATTAAAAACCAGCTTTTTGCGCTACTTTCTGATCCGCAAAAACTCGCTGACTCATCAAGCTACTGTTTGCAAATGGTCACTCAGCGAAGTTGGTCACAAACAGCGCAAATAATCATTGGAGAGATGCGTGTCTAAAAAAGTTATTTTTTATGGAGTCTCTTCGCACCTCGGCGGCGCCGAACGATCGCTTCTTGATTTTTTAATTTTTTACAAAGAAACAAAAAAGCCTGACGAGTTTTTTGTTCTTCTGCCCAAGGAGAAGGGACCGCTTGTCGATAAATTGAATGAATTCTCCATCAATTACAAAATTATGCCCTTTCCAAGTTTGTGGACTAAACTCTCCCGCCAATCCAGCTCATCCAAACTGGATTTTTTTCTGTTTGGCCTTCCTTCCTACGTTTTTTATTTATTCCGCCTGCACGCCTTTTTCAAAAAAGAAGCTCCTTCAACAATTCACTCCACAGGCATTAAATGCCATATTTCTCTGTGTTTACTTAGTTTTTTCCTTCCTGCGCAAATCGTGATTCACTTCCGCGATTTACTGGGATCCCCCTCCATGCAATTTTTTTTTCTACGCTTCAAACGGAGGCCCAACATCACCTGGATTGCCGCCTCGGCAGCCATTGCAAAAACGTTCCCACGATTGCCCATGAATGTTGTGTACTGCGGGTTTAGTGAAACTCAATACTTTCCTGCAAAAAATAAGTATTTGCACGACCTCTTAAAAATTCCCCACGACCATCAATTGATCGGACTGGTGGGTGTGTTTGCGCGCTGGAAGGGACAAAAAGAATTTATCCTGGCAGCCCACCGCGCTCTTTCGAAATTAAAAAACTGCCATTTTCTGCTCATTGGTGGGCAGATTTACGATACGTTGGGGGAGCGGGGCTTTACCGAGAATTTGCATACGCTGGTGGAAGTTTTGGATCGCATCGACCACATTCATTTTGTTCCGTTTCAAAGCAACCCGCAGTTGGTGTACAACTCCCTCGATTTATTGGTCCATTGCTCCATTGAGCCCGAGCCCTTCGGGAGAGTGATCGTTGAAGGAATATTTTGCGAAGTTCCCATGGTGGCGGCCGGTGCTGGTGGAGCCCTCGAAATCATTCGCGATGCGTCCTATGGTTTGATTCACACTCCCGGTGACTACCACGAACTGGCCGACAAAATGGTGCAGAGTCTTCAGGATCCAGATCGACAAATGAAGGCAAAGATCGCCGCCCAGAAAACCCGTCAGGATTTTAGTTTTGCAGGACGATTTTCGATATTAAAAGAAATTATGGATAAAAATTAAAAGTTAGTTCATACTTTTATTAACACCACAGGACGGTGTGTAACGGATACGGAGGTCTATGGGCGGATCAACTGTTCTTACAGTCATCTCACTATTTATTTCGTTCTCCTCTGCGCGCCCTCCTCCTGACTACTACCACTTCTCCCCGCAAAACACCTTTCGCGATGATCTATTTAGCAGCATCGAACTCCGACATGCCTCTGTCGGTTACAAAACGGCCCGCCAGCAGCTCTTTGGCCATCTTTACCTTCAAGGTTTTTCCTTCGACACCTACTCTGTCACCACCACCTACTGCCAAATCACCATCACCAACAAGGATCTTTCCGAAGGCAGCCCCCTGGCTCCTTTACAAATTCCCGACTATCGCGTCGTCAATACGGAACACTCCTGGCCGCAAAGCAAATTCAATCCAGAATTTTCCGAGTCTCTGCAAAAGGGCGATCTGCATATTTTGTTTCCCGAACTCTCCAAAGTGAACTCTCTCAGAAAAAATCATCCCTTCGGCGTCGTGATAAGCGGAGCTATTAGTCATTGCCCGGGCGCCGCCTTGGGGAAGAGCGCCACCGGACGAACGGTGTTTGAACCCCACGATGACGTCAAAGGCAACGTCGCTCGAGCTTTGTTTTATTTTTCGGTACGTTACAAACACCCCATCGATCGTGAGCAAGAAGACACTCTTCGCGAGTGGCATACGCAGGACCCCACAGACGTGGACGAAGAGACCCATAACGATCTGGTGTTTTTAGTTCAAAATAATCGCAACCCCTTTATCGACCATCCTGCGTGGGTGGAACAAATTCAGGACTTTTAAACTCGTATTAGTGACGTTTTTGCGCTCTTTATCCTCTCAAATCTCATATATTTCTTCTCGGCTTGAGCCCTCCTTTGCATATTGGTTTGGAACCTTGGAGGACGTATGAAAATTTTAATATTTATTGGACTGGTTGCGATCACTAGCACTGTCCATGCGAAAACCAGTGAAGTGATGGGGATGATCGCCCGCTGCAGTTGCACTGAAAGCACTGTAGATGGGGAACGCGATTTAGGACGCTTTTCCAGCGCGAAGTCTTTTAAATCAGACCAAGCGGCTAGAAACTCAATCTATTCGCAGTGCTCTGCCAAAGCAGACGGCGTTGTGAGTGTGACTGAGTGCCAATATATCAAAGTCGTTGATCAAAAAAACGGCAAAAAAATCAAAAGACACGTAGTGAATATTAAAGATGATGAAGAAAACAGTCTTCATAACGATCTTATTAGTACGCTGTAATTCCCTGGAATTAATACATTGTAATTCCCGTTAAATAACGCCAGCTTCTTTTTGACAGAGCTGGCGAGATCTCCTATTCTCCCTACATGGTAGAACGTATTCAAAATCTCGATGATCTTAAAGTTGCAATCCAATCCATCCTCGTTAAAGACTATGGGGATTTTAAACGCAAACTCGTCCTTTACATCTATCGCTTTCAAGAAACCACAGCCGCCTCCATTACACCTGACCAACGCAAAAAGTTCAGCGCCATGATTGATCGTATCCAGTATCACCCCATCATGGATATCGAATCCACACGCAGTTGGACGCTGGATCAACTCAATCAGCTTCATTAAGCAATCGACCCGGGGGACTTAACATGCTTCGTATACCTTATTTTTTAGTAGCTCTTTTGGTTTCTTCCACGTCCTTGGCGGCTACCGAACAAAAGTTGCAAATAACCCTAGAGGATACCGCTAAAAGGTTCTGCAATGCCTTCCACCAAAGATATTTAAACAGAAATAAGGACGCTTTTAAAAATCTGGTTGGTTACAACTCTGAAATCGTGGATAAGTGTGCCGCCATCAAAGTTCAGCGCGATAAAAAATGCAATGCTGATTTTATGATTAGGTTTACCGAAATGTCTAAGGGCAGAAAAGTGGATGCTTCTTTCAAAGAAGAAGCTAAAAAAACTCTGGTTCCAGATCTACAAAAATGCTTCCTCAATAATGGCACAACTCTAGCCACTGAAATGGAAACTGTGACTCAACTTTTTCACTTTGGCAAAATTGAGGACGCGCGAATGAAACTGGTTGAGTTAAAAAAATGATTTCTTTACTGTTGATGACCCTATTGAATTTAAATCTGGCGGCAGCTGAAAATACTGACTCACGAACGGCCCGAGGTTTTCATTGTGACGCAAAAACAGCAACTCGTGAAATTTCCACCCTTAAAGTCGATGTCGATAGCGGCGACGTAAACATTAACTACGGAACCGACTGGCTCCCACTTTACGCCACAGGAATTTACTGCGGCCTCAAAATGAAGGCTGTGAACTGCGAAACTACAATAAGCCACAACCTAAACAATCCAACAAAAACCCACGACACAATGACCGCAAAGTACTCTTGTAAAATTTCTGGCCTCGACATCGCAGACGCTGGCGGCTATCTGGAAATCAATCTGTCAAACGACGGCAACGGCTATTTTATCTGCGGTCGCTTTGCTAAAAACGACCTTTTGCTTTCCAACTGCCAGTCCACATTTTAGACCAGTCCTTACCGATCATTGCAACTCGCGTAACGGTATGGCCACCGGCTGGAGTGTCTAATCTCGAGTTCAGCCCGTAGGCGACGATGTTATGGACAGTTCTGTTATTATTTCAATCGGTCTATTCAACCAGCCAGGGTCGAGTTAGGTTGCGTCCATGAAAACAATCCATTTTTTACCAATCCTCTCGCTGCTATTTTCTACTAACGTCTTCGCAACTCCGGATTGCTCAAAGGCCCCTGCTGTTAAAATCGAGCTTTTTTCCGAAGAGCACGGGACGGTGGCTGCGGAAAGAGTGTGGATCCAGCTTCTGTCCGAAGCCGCGTATGGTGAGTCCCGGGTGTTCTTCGAAGCCCTTCCGCGCTCGGCCAACTCCAATGCTGAGGAAAAAAACATGTACATCCAGCAGTTTGTTGAAGTGGGTTACCCCAGCGCGACGGCCGCTGCGCCAAATATTTACGGAATGGACAGCAATGAACTCAAATTTATTTCCATCGCCTCGGCGATGTATATTTTAAACGCCTTTGACGGCGTGATGCGAGATCCCGTTTACATGAACCTCTTGATCCTTTCCATGGAAATGGAGGACGTGAAAGAGGCTCTCTTACGCTCACCCGAGTTTGCCAATGTGTACCGGGAGTTTTTAAAATTGGATTCGGAAAAATTTGCCACTGTTCTTATCAGCACCTTCGATCAAGCTCCTGATTCTTTCCGCGCTTTTTTGCTCAGCGCGATCCAATCGATGACTCAAGATATGGAAAAACAGGGTTATGTTCTGTTTAAACCAGACCTCGTAGCCTTTGCTGTAAAGGGAGATCCCTTCAAAAACGATGAGCAGCTGATCACCTACTCTATCGGTGATCGCAACAAGTACATGACAGACAGTGTGCTCGAAGTTGTTTGCAACTCCACCTCCAAACTGCCATTGAAACTTTCCATTGGCTTCCGCCATGCTCCGGGAATGGAGAATCTTTTAAAGGCAGCGCTTCCGAAGAGCGAAATTATCATCGTACCGCACCAATAGGATTCCAGAGACAGAACTTTGGCCCAGGCACTGGGCCTCGCAATTTACTTTTTAAGAACTTTTTCGATCACCGCAGCCATCTGCTGAAAGTTCGGCGCGCCCTCCATGGCCACACCATTGACCATATACATCGGTGTGCCTTGAAAGCCCAAACGTTGATGCTCGTCCAAATCTTCCTTTAAACGCTTTGCCACAGCGCCCTTGGCGATCTCTTTTTGCACAACGGATTTCTTAATCCCGAGGCTTTGCGCCATTTTCCACACTTTGTCGTCACTTCCCCACTGCCCCAAGGTCTCGTAGGCCGTGCTGTAGAATTTTTTTGCTAAGCTCTTATCCACGATCAGCATGGCTTCATAAATTTCGGCAGCCAAGGGCGCCTGCGGATGCATGGGCAGAGGAATGTTTTTATGAATCACTTTGATTTTATCGGCGTATTTCTTTTTAATCTCTTCGAGAGTCATGTATCCCATACGACATGCCGGGCACTGAAAGTCCGCGTACTTCACGATGGTCACCGGCGCATTGGCATTGCCAAAAATTAATCGTGCGTTATCCACAATCACCGGGCGCGGATTTTTAAGATCTTTTTCCATCTGCGCCTCGCGCTCGCCAACCATGGATTGCATTTCGGACTTTTGCGCAGCCTCCGCAGTTTCCCGCAAGGCCTGCATAAACTTTTGTGGATTTTTTTTCATGGCGCTATACAAACTCTCCTCTGTCACACTGGTACAGCCCGAAAGCAGCAACATTAAACCCAATACCTTTTTCATTTTCTCTCCTCATCTCGCGCAAGCGAATTCGCATCTAGTTTATTAAACGTTACCAATTGATCATCGGTCAGAGCCTTATATAAATATACCCAGGCCCCGGGCCATATTGACCCAGCGGTGATCTTTGTCCACCAAACGCGGTGGCCCCATCACCACTTGCAAAGGCGCACTGGTCACACGTCCCTCACGATACACCACGGCCGAACCCCAGCCGCGCTTCATCGCAAGCTCCGCAGCCTTCAACCCCATGGACGTTGTTAAAAAACGATCCGTGGGCGTGGGCATGCGACTGCGCTGCAAATGACCAAGCACCACACAGCGCGATTCCCATTTCACTGTTTTTTCGATCCAGCGGCTCAGCTTATGACCGATGCCATAATCTTGCACAACGTCCGAAACGCCGCTTTTATCTTTTTTGCGTTTCACAGGAGCGGGCTCGATGAGTACACCTTCGGAGGCCACGATCACCATTCCGCGCACTTCTTTTTGTCGTTCTTTTAAAAAAGCCGTAAACTTTTTGCTATGAAACGGAATTTCGGGAATAAAAATCGCATCGGCATAAGAGGCAATTCCCCCGCCGATGGCAAGCCACCCAGCGGTTCGCCCCATGGCTTCAACCACAATCACGCGACGGTGCGCGAGAGCTGTGGCGCGCAGCGAATCCACGGCATCACACACCACGGAGCAAGCGGTATCATAGCCAAAGGTTGCCTCCGTGCCCGACAGATCGTTGTCGATGGTTTTTGGAACACCAATGATTTTGACCTGATCCTTCACTGGCTCTAAACAGCGAAACGTGCCATCTCCACCCGCCACAATCAAACCGTCGAGCTTAAGCTCTTTATATTTTTTTAAAAACTCTTTCTCGCGGCCTTGAATGCCCGAGCGATTGGAGGTGCCTATAAAGGTGCCTGCCTGGGAATGGATGCCCAAAATATTTTTTGTGTTAATTTGAATCGTATTTTTTCCAAACACGCCTTCAAAACCATCGCAAATCCCCACCACTTCGCAGTTATTTTTGAGCAACGCTCGGCTTGTGGCTTCGATAATGCCGTTAAGACCAGGAGCATCGCCTCCGCCCGTTAATAAACCAATTCGCATAATCAGCCTTTCCTCATCGTATCAATCACATTCAATCACTAATGAAAACTCACGGTAGCGCCCTTGGGGTCCACCGGTTCGCATGGTTTCGTTGCTGTTTAACAGTTTATACCCGCGCCCTTCGCAGCGATCGTTGGCGCGAAAGTAACATTGCTGCATAAAGTATTTGCAAACGATGGTGTAGCGCACCCCTTCGCGAGGATGTTTATCTCCGCTAGACGACGAACAAGAAAGGAACGTGCAACTGATTCCCAATAACACAAACAAACCATAAATTTTCACTCTGTTAGTCTACGAGGAGCCATCCAGCGACTCACGTTGAGCTGCGTTAGGACGTTAGTCTGCACGTAGATGCCACTTCGTGTCTTTGACAACCATGTCTGTCAATTCAAGAATATCATTACAACTTTGATGGGCGGCCATGTGAATTTAATATTATTTTGTTTATCCTTACTATTGGTTCTCTCTTCGTGCTCCTTGAACCAGCAGCAATCCGCAATGTCTTCGGATTCATTGACCACAGATCCGTGGGATCAATCGGCAAAAGCCACTGTTATTCGCCTCGTGAGCGAAGATAAACCCAACCGCTACTCCCCAGAGGAGATCGAACATCTTCAATGGGTGGCCAAAGCTTCGCTCCTCTTACGAGGAAAAACGGAACTTTCGCTGCAAAAGGACAACATCGCCCAACTTAAAAACATGTCTAAAGAGCAAGTGGTTGACCTTTTTTTAAAATCCGATTTGTTTTACATCTCGGTGGCCGACTTTTCTCTCTACTTTACCGGCTTCCGCGTGGACCCCTTGTACATGGCGGACCAAAAGTTGAATCCGAGGGTCTTTGATTTTCCAAACGCCATCACCGCAGCCGCCGCCATTGAGAAAGATCAAAGCTTTTTTAATTTTTTGGCTGAGTCCCATCCCAAGTATGTGGCGCCGCTCGGCACTGTCAGCATCGATATTTTTAAATCATTCGGACTCTCCGAGCCCACAAAAGACATCGACACCTCTGCAAAAAAAAGAACCTACTTTTTTACCGAAGTCGCAAAACACCTGCGCACGATTTCGCAACTCTCCGACGATGAACTCAATTTAACCGCTGATAACACTTGTTCCTACCTCTCAAGCCTTGAAAGCTTTAGTTACGGCAATAGCTATGCAACCTTCCTGCTGGGAATTTCTTCAGGAATCGACGAAGTCCTGGTCGAACAATTTCCAGCCTCGCCGGCAACCTACACGTTTTGTAACTACGAGTACTCGCCCGAAACACAAACAGGCACATATAAAATCGGTAATCTCACCGGCGCAAAAGACAAGATCAGCCGCTTTATTTCGTACTTCGACAAAATTCCAGCTCTTCTGGCCGACTTCGAACCCGACGCTTACCAAATCACTAAAATCACCGACATTAAATTTCTAGATACTGCTAAATACGGAAAGGGCCTGATTTATCAAAATCGACAAATCGCCTCCCGCCTCCTCAATTCGTCGACCAATATGAATCGTCGACGAGGTGCCTACATTCTCAAACACTTTTTTTGCGATGACCTCACCCCCATCAATGTGAAGGTCAGTGACGACCACGCAAAAGGTGCTCACGGCTCAAACCCGTCGTGCTACGCGTGTCATTACAAGCTGGATCCCATGGCTGGATTTTTTAAAACTTACGGCAATGGTTTTAACGATTTCTCAGCATCGCCGCTAATAACCTTTGACGATTTTGCACAAACGGACACAACTCAGTACCAAAAACAGTGGTTAAAACCCGATGGAAAAAGTTGGAACATCGGCTACATCCAGTCCACACAGTACGAGAATCTGAATCAGTACGGCGAAACCCTGAGCGATCTGCACAGAATCTTACAAACGTCACCCGACGTCAAACGCTGCATGATCAAACGAGTCTTCGAATATTCTACGACGCCAGAACAAATTTTTGATCCTGGCTATGTCGATGAAATCGCGCAAACCTTTACACAGGAAGAATCCATATCGCCACAAAAAGCGATGAAAAATTTATTTAAGCGCGTGGCTCTAAGCAAAACGTTTACGAAAGAAAATGCCATCTCGAACGAATGTTACGATCTAAAAACCGGTGGCGACACAGCCACTCGCCCTCCCTGTCAGATTGCCCATATTCTCGAAACCAATTGTGTAAAGTGCCATAACTCGGCCACAGGAAAAACGTCGCTCGATCTTTCCAAATGGATTGTCACGAGCGATGGTTCCATGGGCTTTCCACATATCAACAAAACCACGGGTCGGCAGCGACCCTCCAGTGAAACTTTTAAATTCATGCTCGAACGAATCACTAGCAGCTACGAATTTGATCGCATGCCCCCGGGGGATATGAATCCGGTTTACCGACAGATGCTATTTCAATGGTTGAGTGAAAAATAAGGAGTTCATATGCGATTTTTACTTTTTAAACTGCTACTTTGCTCAAGCCTCTCGGCGCACGCGACGCCCGCAAAACTCATCGGGTTTAGTGCTTTGTCGGATAAGATATTTTCACGCGTTTTTGTTTCGACGACACCTACCAAAACTTGGAATGTGCTCGATCTCTACTTTTTTCCTAACACCCCATTGAGTTTTGCCAATCAGCTCGGCCACTACGACGCCGCCTCCTACGCCATTAAAAATGGCGATCCCAACAGCTACAATATGATTTTGTTAGGAGTCCTGATCGACACTATATCCCAACAACTGAGTGAGTCCTGCTCTGCGACCACGATGGGGTTGCAACTGCAGAAAGACCTGCAAACCGCGCTCGCCAAACTCTGTAGCTGGCCCGCTTTGTCCGCCGTTGACGAAAATGTCCTCGTTGAGTTTTTTCATCAAGTCACTCTTTTTGATTATTCCTTCGACGAGAAGCAAGCCTGGCTTACGCACTTTCAGCACCCCGACATGCTTAAGAAAACGGCTAGCGAAGTGATCTATGAAATGACTTTCACCTTAATGATGAATCCGCACTACCTCTTAAAAAAGTAAGGACGTTTATGAAATTCAATCGCAGAGACTTTTTAAAATACGGACTGGGCGGAATCGGCATGGCCTCTTTGCCCATGCATTTAAGTTTGGCAAACCCCTCTGAGGATCATTTTCTTTTTATGCTTTTTTTAGAGGGCGGAGCTGATTTTTCCTATCTTTTTGATGGGCGCCCGCTGGAGATGACGCAAAACAAGCTGCTTTCTAACCGTATAGGTAAAGAGCCCCAGTTGTGGCAAGGCGCTAACGGCACAAACGCGTGGGCCTCCTCTCTCACCTCTCCGCTTCGCCCCTATAAAAATGATCTCTCCATTATCAATGGCGTATTTATGGACAAGACCTTCGCCGGTCATAACAATATGATCGATTTGATTTTTTCAGGGAATCCCCTTGGCGGAGACTCGTTTTTGCCACTCGTGAATAGCAAAAGCCTCTCCACCAAAAATCGCCCCCTGGATGGTATTAAAAAGAATTGTGGCTTGCTTTCTATCGACCCCTTTCACACCTCTCTCATTGAGCTGGAGAGCGGCGATGCCGCAGAATTGATCTTGCGGATTCAAAAACAACCATCCCTTGCAAAGAAACAAGCCGCCTGGGATTTTGCGCTTTCTCGGATGAAAGCCGGAGGGCTTTTAGATACCGCCGGTCAGTGGAGCCAGGGAAGCACGAATCTCTACAATCAGAGCGCGCAAGCACAGGCGCTAGCAAATATTTTAGGTTCGCTGGATATGTCGTCATTAAATCCCGATGTGGACCTCAACTTTCTAGACCTCTACGGCCGGATGGTGCAAAAAAATATGATGCGAATTGCAATCGAAGCGACACGGTCATTTGATTTTACCAATGGTCAGCAGGATCGATTTTTCTTCGATACCCACGGAATCCAATCAGACGAAGTGCACGTGAAGCTTTATCAAGACACGGTGGATAAAATTGCAAAAACTCTCTCTTATTTTAAAAACACAGCCTACGATTCAGCGCGATCACTTCTCGATGTAACCACCATTGTGGTGGCTACGGAGTTTGGCCGCACCATGCGGCAAGACAACGTCAATTTTGAAACCTGCGGCACAGACCACAATACGTTTTGCAACTCGTTTTTATTTGCTGGAAAAGGCATTCGCGGAGGCCAGGTGATTGGCGCTAGCGACTTTCAGACGTCAACGGAATTGCTTTCTCCAGCCCATTTGCAATTGGATAAAGATAAAATCAATATTATGGCTAAGCCATTTGATTTTTCCACCGAACAGCCTCTCGATGTTTTACCAACTGAATTTTCTGACGCGAACTACTTAACGAGTGGATCGGTCATCAACACTCTCTTTGATCTCTTTTCGATGCCCAAAGATATGTATCGTCGAAAAAACACCGGGGCCTTGGCGTATCCGTCGTTGCGAACGCTGTTAAAGTAGATGCGAACGCTGTTAAAATAATTACCAACGAGCGTAACTGGCGCGCGACAGCGTGCGATGGGCGATGAAATAAAAGAAAACCAGGGACACCACCGACACCCACATGGCCGTGATCACGTCCACGTCGCTGATGCCCAGCATGCCGTAGCGGACGCCGTTAATAAAGTAGCTCAACGGATTGAGGCGCGAGACGAGTTTCCAAAAGGGATGTAAACCTTCGACGGAAAAAAACACGCCGCCTAAATAAATCAACGGCAACAAAATAAACGAATTCACCGCGCTCAATTGATCAAAAGTGCGAGCCCAAAAGGCAACGGTGACACCAAAGAGCGAAAAGCTTGCGCCGCCGATAAATAAAAACATCAGCAACCAAAAAGGCGCTGCAATGGCGAGCCACTCGCCGTTGATAAAATAATAAAACGCTTCGCCGGTTAAAAACGTCACAACACCTACTACAAGTCCGCGAGTGAGGCCACCCAAAGCCAGAGCGGCTAAAATCTCGGACTCTCTGAGTGGTGATATTTTCCAGTCTTCCAAATCACCGCTAAACTTTCCCGATACAATGGAGCTGGATGAGTTTTGAAAGGCGTTATTTAAAACCGACATCATCACCAGACCTGGAATCAAAAACGCCAAGTAGGACACCGGATGGCCAAGCTCAATACTTCCACCCAAGGACACACCGAAGATCAATAAGTACAATCCAGAGCTCACCAGGGGCGAAAACACCGTCTGCACAGAGACTTTCATAAAGCGTTTGAGCTCGCGCACATACAACGTCATAAACGGCGTCCAACGACTGCTCACTGTCATAGCGTCCCCAATACGTGGCGGAAGGCGTCTTCGAGCGACCCTTCCTCGATTTTTACATCCAGCACTGCCGACGTGCTTAAGCCTAATTCGTCTAATAGCTCGCCAATGCCTTTTTCGGGCGACACTAAAAACTCCCAGGTGTTTTCATGCACTCCAACCATCTGGGGATGCTGAAGTTTTCCATCAGTACGTAATTTTAAAAATACTTTTCGTTTGGTCATTTTATGCACAAGCTGCTTGGTGGGACCTTCGGTGAGAAGTTTTCCTTTTTGCAAAATCCCCACGCGATCGCAAAGCTCCTCGGCTTCTTCCAAATAATGCGTGGTTAATAAAATCGATATTCCTTGTTTTTTTAATTCTAATACAAAATCCCAAAGCGATAAACGGAGTTCAATATCAACTCCAGCCGTAGGTTCGTCGAGGAGTAAGATTTTTGGGTCGTGCACAAGGGCTTTTGCAATCAATAACCGACGTTTCATTCCGCCGCTTAACGCTTTTACTTTTTTGTTTTTGTGTTCCCACAAACCCAAACGATTGAGCAGATAATCAATTTTTTCTTTGTTTTTACTTTTGCCAAAGTAACCGGATTGGAATTCCAAAATTTCGTACACGTCAAAATAGCCGTGATTGATCACCTCTTGCGGAACAAAACCAATATACTTTTTGGCATCCAGAGGATGGCAATGGGGGCTTTTTCCAAAAATCAAAATTTCGCCCGAGGTGGGCTCTTGCAAAGTGACAATGCAGGAAATGATCGACGTTTTTCCAGCACCATTAGGTCCCAGAAGTCCGTAGATTTCGCCGGCTTTCATTTCGAAAGAAACGTCGTTCACGGCGGAAAAAGTGCCATATTTTTTATGCAGATTTTGAATTGTTAACGGAGAGGTTAATGGAGATACAGGCATATCTCCATTTTATAGCTGATTTTATGATAACTTACAAAGGGTGGCCGGCATCGATCTTCTGGACAGCGTCGTAAATGCTTTGCGTTTCGGCCGCATTATAGTTTTGAGCATAGCCGTGAAGCTTTCGCAAAACCGGAAGCAAGTGCGACCATGCATCAAAATTAGGATTGGTGGTGGCGCGCTCAATCAGTTGGGCCAGGGTTTGCTTTTGATTTTGGCTTAAGCTGCCTTGGCTCCACGCCAACGCTAACCCCGCGGCAAATGGCTCTAAACTTCCGTCGTTCGTGAGTGTGGCTAAAAGACTTTGCGCTTTTTGCGTTTCGCCCAAAAGCACCAAGCTCTGGGCCTGCATGTACTTATAAGTCGCAGGGGCCGATGGCATCTGCATCACCACGTCCACAACTTTGCTATGCATCTTTTCACCTTGATAAAACTGCAACAAGCTTTGGCAATTGGCCACTCGACACATTTCGGAAAAAATGACTTCTGCATCCTGAATGCGTCGTTCGCGCATTAAACTAAATCCAAACAGTTCCAGATTGTGGCCGTAGTGCCACATCTCTGTGGGATCTGGAGTGTAGCTCGAAAGCGGCGCGCCCTCCACCTTCACACCAGCGCACATTGGGTCTTGCACGCGAAACACCGCTTGATGAATACAGTGGGCTTTTAAAAAGTACGTACTCGCTTCGTCCCACTTTCCAACCATAGGGAGCACGTGCCCCAACATGTGAACATGGTGAGGCGCATTGGGAGTGATCGCCACCAGGCGGCGGGCGTAGTCCACAGCGGCTTGGTACTGACCAGAATTTTCGTTGTTGTGCACAAGGTAGTGGATGATTCCTGAGTGCTTAGGAAATCGTTGTACGCCGTAGGTAAGCATCTGGGAGTCACCTAAGTCCCATCCCAAAAGTGCAAAGGCCTCCGGATCATTGTACTGACTGGCTAAAATGTTGAGCGCTTGTCCCAACTGATTCATCACGTTGCCCTGAAAACTTTTTGCCGTCACGGAGATCATAGGTTTTGCAGCAATTCCAAACTGCGCTTCATACAACAACTGAAACGAATCCACCCACAGGCGATCCTGCTCGTTGTTACCCACTTCAACTGAGACCTCTTGTGCTTTGCCAAGCAGACCGCTTAGCACACTGGGCAACTTTGTTTGATCGCGATTGAGCATAGTGAAAGCTTGCGCCAAACCTAAATACGCCCGCGCCATTTTTGGATCGCGCTCAATGGCAGCGTAAAAAGAGCGCACAGCATCTTCCCACTGAAACGCGTGGTTCAATGCAATTCCTTGTTTTGTATATTTTAAAACCAACTCTTGCTCAGCACCTACCGGAAGAGAAGACACCATCACAAGCTCATCGTAAAGCCCCACACCAGGTAGAATTTCGATGGCCGAGCTTAAATACTCCTCAGAAACACCACCCACAGAGCCCAGCTGGAGCTCGCTGTCTATATTCGCCTGTGCGTTGATACAAAATACTAACAATACCGCGAAGATAGCGTTAACCATTGAAGCTCCTTTTAAAAATGTACTTTTGATCTAACTCTTTTTATTCTTAATGGCAACGACATGTCCAATCCACTCCGCTCGCTCTACGTCGATTTAAATTCTTTTTTTGCCTCTTGCGAGCAGCAGGACAACCCCGACTTGCGCAACAAACCAGTGGCAGTGGTACCAATGCTAGCCGATTCTACCGCAGTCATTGCCGCCAGTTACGAGGCCAAGGCCTTTGGCGTAAAAACCAACACCCGGGTGGGCGACGCAAAAAAAATGTGCCCGGGAATTATTTTTATTCCCGCAAACCACGGCCGCTATGTGAAATTTCACCACAGTGTGATTCAGGCGATTGATAAAATTTTACCAGTGGCCGCAGTTTGCTCCATCGACGAAATCGCCTGCGAACTCACCGGCAGCCAGCAGCAAAAGGAAAAAGCCATAGTGTTGGCAGGCGAGGTTAAAAAAATTCTTGCCCAAGATGTGGGCGAATTTGTCAAAGCGTCCATTGGGATTGCTCCTAATTTTTTAGTGGCCAAGATTGCGTGCGATATGCAAAAACCCGATGGCCTCACCGTGATCGAGGATTACGAACTGCCCCACCGTTTGTTTGAGTTAAAACTGCAGGACATTCCCGGCATCGGCAAACGCATGGACGAGCGCCTTAAAAATCAGGGAATCCACACCATGATTGATTTGCTCTCGAGCAGCGAACAAACGATGCGCGGTCTTTGGGGAAGTGTGCACGGCGCACGTTTGCATCTTTTATTAAACGGCGGCTGGATTGATTTACAAAAAGAATCGCCACCAAAATCCATTGGTCACTCTCATGTGCTCCCTCCTGTGGAGCGAAACTCCGAGGGCGCGTTGACCGTGGCCCATAAGCTTTTGTGGAAAGCAGCTGTTCGTTTGCGCGCAAAAAAAATGATGGCACGAAGGCTCAGCTTGTCTTTGCGTTATCTCGATGGCGAGCGATTTTTTAAAGAACTGCGTTTCGACGGTACTCAGGACTCGAGCTACTTTTTAAAGCAGATTAACGTGATGTATAAACAGGCGCCGCTTAAAAAAAAGCCCATCAAAGTGTCCATCGTGCTATCAGATTTTATTTCGGAGTACGAACATCAACTCTCGCTCTTTACTAGCGGTCACAAAGCGCAAAAAACATTTAAAGCGGTGGATGAAATCAACGCCCGCTACGGCAAAAACACCATCTACGTAGGATCGCTGCACGAAAAAATGGAAGCCGCCCCCACCCGCATCGCCTTCCAACGCATCCCCGGCCTCGACGAAGTTTAAAAGGTACCAAGTACCTTTTCCGGTAATATACGCAATCTCAAATTCAGTACGCTTCCGTAAAAGGTACTTGGTACCTATTGGAACAGCAGGTAGCACTGGCGGCCGAAGCCGCGGGCGGTGGCTTTGACGTCGGTGACGACTTTAAGCACTTCCATTTGATTGGTGATTTTTTCGATGTTTTCTAGAATGTGTTCGATGTCCAAAACAATCACACCGACAGAATTTCCTGTGCGATCGCGTATGACTTTTGTAACGATTCCCACAAGCTCGCCCAGCTCGTTAAAAACACCGCCGCCAGACATTGATTTTTCAAAATTTCCCAGCAATACGTATTGGATCTTTGTATCCAAACCCAGTACGTATTTTTCGGAGATTCGCTCAGTCATTGTATCCGACAGCACGTTGGAAAACACTGCAGACATTTGTGGAACGCTTGCAGCACTGGGCTTCGACACCCCCATCACTAGCACACGCGTGCCCACGGGAGTTGTTCTGTCCAGTAGATTTTTTTTCAACCGAGCGGTCTTAACGGGCGCGAGCATGGGGCGGTCAAAGCCGGTATTGATCGACTCGCGCACTGTGTACTTTGCATCGAGATTCTCTTGAGTTAAATCCACGGCCACAGTTGTGCCGGTCATAAGATAAAGTCCAAAATCCATTTTTTGATCGCGCATAATTAAAGATTCATTCACGTTGTACGCGGGATGAAACATGGAAAGCCCATACCAACCCTTGGAAGTGATGCTGTTTTCGCCTCGCCAGGCCGGGCGCACCACGTGGGATAATTCATCGACAATGGAGCCCGCTTGATTACCATGGGGTTGATCTAAAAAAATACGTCTCACATTGGCGAGTTCGAAGTCTTTATACATCAGCATGTGAGCGGCTGTTAAAATGATAGGCTGATTTTTTTTGTTAAAGCCGAGGACGATTCCCGTACCATTTTTTTCGGGGGCTAAAAGCTCCACAACATAGGGCCGCAGTCGTTGAATCAAGCGCTCGTTGCCCTCTGAGTGGTAACCGCCAGTTTCGTTCACCGATAAAAGTTCGTTTAAAAAGAAGTACTCAAGCTGCGGCTTTCGATCGAGTTCTAAATCGTCGATTCCGAAATCAAAATCCTGCGCCTGCGCCCCCGACATTCCCAATAGGATAACAAAGAAAACCCACACCCTAAACCTCCAAATTTTTCACGAGAGATTCGGGTATCATGGGCATTGAAAAAATTCTAATTTTCTTTTGCTGGTGTATAAAAAGTATCTGCTTCAGGACTAGGGCTTAAATCTTTAAACCCGAGCTAAATGGCGAACCAAACACCACCCCTGGGTTTTCTTTTTCCAGCCACTTCATATCCCACTCGTTGTCCACCATGATCACCGGCTGACCGTTCATATCTTCGTAAACCACGTTGACGCCCTTAATATCTTTGCAGGGTTTGTCGTCCTTTCGCGGCCAGCGGGCCACGGTGTGGGTCATGCGTTGCATTTTGGTTTCCAGATTGTACTCGTCCTCGAGGCGGTACTTGAGCACTTCGAATTGAAGCTCGCCCACCACGCCGATGAGTGGATCTTGCATCCCAACGATGGGATCAAAAAACAACTGAATCGCGCCCTCTTCAGAAAGTTCTTTTAAACCCTTTTGCAACTTCTGCCGTTTAAGAGCATCGGTCACGGTCATTTTGGAAAACATCTCGGGCGAGAATTTTGGGATGTCTTCAAAAAACAAAGATTTTGTCGTACTTACCGAGTCGCCGATTTGAAAGTTTCCGCTATCGCTCACGCCGATGATGTCCCCCGCATAAGCCGAATCCACAGTTTCGCGGTCTTGCGCGGTAAATTGATTCGAGTGGGACAAACGAAGTTCGCGGTCCAAGCGGTGATGTTGAACTTTCATTCCACGCTGAAATTCGCCCGAGCAAATGCGCATAAAGGCGATGCGATCGCGGTGCTTGCGATCCATGTTGGCTTGGATTTTAAAAATAAAGCCCGAAAAATAATCGTCGTAGGGATCAACAGTGCGACCGTCTTTGGTTTTGTGCGCCCCGGGTTGCGGTGCCCAGCGGGTAAAATAATCTAAAAATAAATCCACACCAAAATTCATTTTGGCGCTGCCAAAAAACGCGGGCGAAATTTTTCCGGCATTGAATTCGTTAATATCAAATTCGTCGTTATCGGCGTCGATCAGTTGAATTTCTTCGAGCACACTTTCGTAAATATCGCGGTGGAGCCATTCTTTCCAGCGCGGGTCTTTAAAATCAGAAATCGGCACCACTTCGTACTCGATTTCATCGTCTCTGGCTGAACTTTTTTTATACAGATACACTTTTTTTGCCAGGCGGTCGTAGACCCCTTTAAAAAGTTCGCCCACACCCAGCGGCCAGTTCACGGGATAGCATTTCATTTTCAGCGTGGTTTCGATTTCGTCGATGAGTTCCAAGGGACTTTTTCCCTCGCGGTCGCACTTGTTGATAAATGTAAAAATAGGAATTTTTCGATAATTACAAACTTCGTAAAGTTTTTTAGTTCGATCTTCCACGCCCTTGGCAACGTCAATCAACATCAGCGCCGTATCTGCCGCCACCAGCGTTCTGTACGTGTCTTCGGAAAAGTCTTTGTGGCCGGGAGTATCCAACAAATTAATGCGCAAGTTATTGTAATCAAAATTGATCACACTGGAGGTGATGGAAATCCCGCGCTCCTGCTCCATGGTCATCCAATCGGAGGTGGCGGCCTTAGTGCCTTTTTTACCCTTCACTTCGCCCGTCTCGCGGATCACCCCGCCGTGATAAATGAGCTTTTCGGTGATCGTCGTTTTACCGGCATCGGGGTGGGAGATGATCGCAAAGGTGCGTCTTTTCTTGATTTGTTCCTGTGTAAGCTGAGACATAGTGGGGCAAACTAACAGCTCGTGAACCTCTAGACAATCATTCAAAAAAGTATTAAAAGCTTGAGTCAATGCAGCAATTTATCATCAAAACATTCTACGCCTTTCACCCTCTCGCGGAGGCTGCCCTTCAAGGCTTTAGCGACGCGCTTACGCAAAAAGCCGCCGAGAAAAACATCATCGGCTTGGTGATTCTTGGCAAAGAGGGTTTTAACACCACCATGGCGAGCACCGACGAAGTGGCGTTGGATGATTTTATCGTGGAGCTAAAATCAGTCCTGGGGATTTCCGAGACCTCTCTCATTAAAAAAAGCCTAAGCAACAAAAGACCCTTCCGTCGTTTCGATGTGAAAATTCGCGACGAGATCGTCACCTTTGAGCGCGAAGAGTTCGTTCCAAAGGGTGAACATCGCCATCTGTCGCCCGCCGACTGGAACTCCTACATGCAGCGCGACGATGTGGTGGTGATCGACACGCGAAATTATTACGAGACTGAGATTGGCAAATTTAAAAAAGCCATCGACTTTGAAATCGAAGAGTTTGTGGAGTTTTCCGAAAAAATCAAAACCCTGGACACCGATCGCGAAAAACCGCATTTGATTTATTGCACCGGCGGCATTCGCTGCGAAAAAGCCATTTACGAAATGGAAGCCCAAGGGTTTAAAAATGTGTTTCAGCTCGAAGGTGGAATTTTAAATTACCTGGAGCAATTCCCCAACAAAGAGTTTGCTGGCGAGTGTTTTGTGTTTGATTCGCGAGTAGCAGTGGACCAAAACTTAAAGCCATCTGCGAAGTTTTCCCTCTGCCCGCACTGCGGAGATGTTTCAAGCCAAGAGATGGATTGTTTAAAGTGCGACCATCACTTTTTACTGTGCACAAAGTGCTTGGAAAAATCCCAAGAAGATACAACACTCAAAACCTGTTCTAAAAACTGCCGCCATCATTACAAACTGCGACCCAATACCAAAGGGCCGCACCAAAAACAGTTTTATACTGATTAATTCAACCCATGGACTGCAGCGCCATCACAAGCCAAATGGCCACAACACAACCCCAGCCCGCAAAGTACGAAATGGCACGCAAACGAATGTCGTTAGTTCCTAAATGAATAGACCCATGCACCACGCGCGTGAGTACGAAGCCCCAAGCTAGCGGCAAAATCACGGGCGAATTGTAAAGCGGCATGGTTTGCGCTGCCGTCAACGTAATTAAAAACAACATGGGCAGCTGAAACTGATTGTCAAAATGGCGACCAACGATGGTCACTCGTTCAGGAATGGCGCTCCCGCTCGTATCGTAGGTGCGAAAATGGCTTACTTTGAGCTCTTTACTTTTGATCGCACGAAATCTCACAACAAAGTTATAGAGCCCCACAACAAAGATATACAAAACCATGGCAGCCATCGGGTAAATAAACATAAAAAAAGCTCCTTGTTAAAAATCGCCCCCAAGTAAAGTCTATTTTAAATGCCGCTGCAATCTTCTTTTGCCCTCAGCGGAGAGCTCAGTTATGGTGCGCTATGAATTCAATCAAAGACACCACTGCCGTTTTAGTGTCCATCCAGCTACCGGGCGTAACTGATTCCGACGTCGAAGGCTCCCTGGCAGAGCTCGGCCGCCTTGTCAGCACCATGGGTGCCCGCGTGATTGGCAAAATGATCCAACGCCGCTCCACCGAGCGTGGCCTCACAGTGCTTGGCGATGGAAAATTAAAAGAACTCGCAAGCTGGACCGGTGGCCCAGGCGTGGTAGGCCCAAGCTTTGTTAAAAAGAAACACAAAGCCGCTTTGAAGTTTGAAGATGCAGAAGACGATGGCGACGACTTCGCTGCGGATGAATCCGATGACAGTCTGCAGGCTAACGACGATACTGATTCCGGCGATGGTGATTCAATAGATGACGGCACAACTTCCAAGGCTCCCTCAGAGCTTGCAAAAATCGTCATCTTTGATTGCGATCTTTCACCGTCACAACTGCGCAACGTAGAAAGTGCCGTGGGCGTAAAAGTTTACGACCGCACCGGTGTGATCATCGAAATCTTCAGTCGCCACGCTCGAACCAAAGCTGCAAAGTTACAAGTGGAGATCGCGCGTCTCGCCTACCTTGCTCCACGCATTCGCGAAACCGGAGCTAAAGATGATCGCCAAGAGGGCGGCGGCGGAAAAGGTTCTGGCGAAACCAGCATCGAGCTGGACAAACGAAACATCCGCGATCGCATTAAAGAACTCAAACAGGAACTGGCAGGCCTGGCCGAAGAACAACAAACCCGTCGAGCGCGACGGGGGCAAGAAATCTCGGTGGCCCTTGTGGGCTACACCAACGCTGGAAAGTCGTCCCTGATGCGCGCCCTCACTGGCAGCGACGTTTTAGTGGCCGACAAACTCTTTGCCACCCTCGACACCACTGTGCGCTCTCTGTATCCCGACACGGTCCCTAAAATTTTAATCTCCGATACTGTGGGCTTTATTAAAAAGCTTCCACATGATCTCGTAGCCTCATTTAAATCCACGCTCGACGAAGCCTTGAGTGCTTCGCTCCTGCTGTATGTGGTGGATTCTTCGGATCCAACGTTCCGCTCGCAGCTCGAAGTGACAAAAACAGTTCTCGGCGAAGTGGGCGCCAGCGAAATCCCAAGCTTGTTAGTTTTAAACAAAGTCGATCGCCTTTTGCCCGATGCTTTAGAACAATTAAAACAGGAATACCCCGACGCATACTTTTTATCCGCAGTGAACAAAAAAGACGTGGCCCAACTGCGCCTTCGTTTGATCGAAACCTTCGAAACCGAAATGGTGGAGGAATCTCTCTTTGTGCCCTATCAAACACAAGGAGCCATTGGCGAGATTCGCGCCAGAATGCGCGTGCTGGCGGAGTCGTTTGATGGCGAGGGCACCACACTCAAGGTAAAAGCCTATGCCGAGGAACTAGAGCGTTTTAAAGCGCGGTTTCAAAAACGAAGCAGCAACGAAGAGAATTAACTGCCGCGTGCGAAACTTTTTTTGACAATCAAAAGACGCTCTGACTTCAAAACATCTGCGGAAAAACAATCTCACCAGGATTTGCGGGCTTTCTTTTCGGCCCCACATCAAGATGCCGATTGTGCCAATCCACAACTTTTTCTTTCCAAAAGTTCCTCGCCGCTGCGCCTTGAAGCACAGTGATGCATCCTGGAAATGCCGTCATGACAGCCCTCACTGTGTCGTGAAGTGGAAACGCATCATCGCCCAACCAGGCAATGGTCACATTTTCGCATCTATCGATGAGTTTTACTGAAGGCATATTGAATCTTTCTGATGCAACAGCACTGTGACTGCCTGCTAAGACAATATCTTTAAACGAAAAATGAATGCCTTTTGTGTCGCGATCGCCGCGACTGTTGTCTTCATCATAGTACTTAAACCATTTGGCATGACTGTACGGAACTCCAGATCCTGTATATTTTGCCCCTGTACTAGTGATGTTTCCACTTTTTGATTCCCAGCTGTACGGATAAGGCATTGCTTGCAGACGAAGCAAAACTTTTTCCAGCTGAATCACTTGGCCAAGGCCTGTGTCGGTGTCTTCTGAGCTGCTCGAAGGACGCGTGCTAATACCAGAATACGTTCCATCAAATAGCGAATCAAACACCCGTCCTGAGTGCATATGATCATTCTCCACAGAATCATCTCGAATGTATTGCCCCCAAACATGCTGAACTTGCCAATCAAACGCATTTCCTGATTTTGGGCCATCATGAACATTAAAAAAGTGTAGCCCTGTAACAACCGCTTTGTACGCAATGTTATCAATCACCGAGCTATTGCGAGTGGGTTGTCCGTCGGTGGCTTTATGATCCGCCCATGTGGCATTCCAAGGTTGATCACTCTGAATATACCCGCCTGCCCAGCACATGCCGGTTTCGGTTGAGTTTCCTTCAACCTCAATGATCCCATAGGGGTCATATTTTATAAGAAATTCTGCAGTACGGGCATCAAAGGCACGATCTTTTTTTGCAGACGCAATATATTTAGCATCATGAAAACCTGTCACAGTCACAATATCGGCTCGGCCTTCGAGACACGAAAAAGAAGACTGCGAAACAACTGGCGGCGTGCTGATCTCCTTTTTAAAAGATGCACTGACGACCTTATTGGCTTTCATCTCAAGCACGCACGTTGAGATATTTTTAAAGGCCTTGCAGTCGCCATCCCAACTCACAAAACTAGATCCCGCAGAGGCTGTTGCGGTTAAAGTCACTTTTTTTCCACTCGCAAAATCTTCTGCACAATCGGCACCGCAGGAGATTCCCAAGATGTCACTGCTTACACTTCCTAAACCATCGCCCAAGCGACTCACCATGAGTTTAAAGTACTTTATGGACGCCGGATTTGGATTTGCGGTCATATCAGAATTTGATCCCGCAGTAGTTTGAGAACTTGTCAGTGATTTCCCACCAGAACAACCTAAGATGGCAATGAAGAATAAACAAACTCCACTGCGAACGTGAAATAAACGAATACGACTCAATATCAAGCAGCCCCCTCTTGATAAAAAAACAGCCAAAACCTCTATGCCTAGCCTCCATTATAAGCTGGCGACGGCAGATCTTGGTTTAAAAAACAAGCAGTGCTTCAAAGTGCAACGATTCTGCACAGTTTTCCAAGATTGTCTCATCTTGGTAGACTCATGACGTCGTCGGTTGACCTACTAATATTAACGCCCTATAACGTAACCAGTTTAACACCCATTGTCGCGGGGTGGAGCAGTCTGGTAGCTCGTCGGGCTCATAACCCGAAGGTCGTAGGTTCAAATCCTGCCCCCGCAACCAATTTTTTTCAAAATTCTATGTTTACCCATTTTACATTTGGTAACTTAAAGCACGATCCAGCCTTACAAATTCAGAAATTTATTGATTTGATCCTCTTGCCTCAAAAATTGAAATTTTGCAGTTGCGTTGAGTTTTTAATCGCAAATAACTCCTCAGGTTTCAAAGTTCCGCTTGAGCGAGCGACGAAAGTAAATAATGAAATATCAGTTCCGATTAAACTTGATGATTTGATTTACAGCCCTAAAAGTATAGCATTCCTTCCGCAGAACATTTTCATGATCTGTTTTATCAAAAGTTCTGAGAATAAGCTGAGGAAAAATGTTCACCTGAAAGAATATGGAAATCTAGGAATTGCTTTAACAGATGACTTTATTAAGAAAAATTACGCTGAAGAAGTTCAATACTACAAGCACTTTAAAATTGTTAATGAGCCGATTGTAATCGAGTGGCAGAAACTAGCTTCGAAGACTGACCGTACTACCGCTGAAGGTGAAAGAATTCAGCACCTTGTTCGAAAGATAACGGCTTTTCGTAAACCAGAGAAGATGTTCAAAGAATTCCAAGAGAAAATCGTTTTGATGACCAATGACAATTTGGAGATCAAAAGCATCTATGATCGTTATCCATTAGGTTACGATTTTAGAAATGAGTTCGAATGGAGAATAATCTCGGATACGGAAAAATATCTCAGTTTTAAAACTGAAAATATTGTAAAAATTTTCACTGCAAATGAGCCACAGAAGGTTGCAATTCAAAATGCTTTGTCCAAAAAGTGGGAAAAAATACCCCCCATTGAAGTCCTGAAATAACCAAAGAAAAACAGACATTTCTGAACATGCATTTGTAATCTATCTCAATTATTAATCGAGCACAGCTATTGCACTATACATCTGTATGCCAAGAATCGCCGCTGTTGCAACAGCCACTCCACCCCATATTATCACGCAAGAGCAAGTCATAGGCTTTGCTAAATCCATCTTCGGCGAAAGCCGACTCCTTAAAAAACTACTCCCCGTCTTCGAAAATTCGTTGGTGAAAAAGCGCCATCTCACAGTAGACTTGAATTGGCTCCGTCAAAAACACGATTTCACCGAAACTAACGACCTTTACATCCAAACAGCCGTTGAACTTGCTCAGCGTGTAACCTTAGCCGTTTCCGAAAAGTGCGGGATCAGCACAACTGATTTCGATGTGGTATTTTTCCTCTCTACAACGGGACTTTCTACCCCAAGTGTCGACGCCAGGCTGTTTAATAAAATCAAAATGAACCCCCACATCAAACGCATTCCGATCTGGGGCCTGGGCTGTGCTGCTGGCGCAGGTGGGCTGGCTCGCGCTTACGACTACCTCAAATCATACCCCACGCATCGCGCACTGGTGATCGCTGTGGAGTTGTGCAGTTTATCTTTTCAACAAGATAAGCCTTCTAAAACCGACATCATCTCATCCGCGATCTTTGGTGATGGCGCGGCGGCTTGTGCCATCTTTGGTGATCAAGTGAAAATGCCTGAAAGCGCAAAGCCACAGCCGTCTATCCTAGGCAGCCTATCGACGATTTATCCAGATTCATTAGACGTTATGAGTTGGCGTGCGACCAGCGAAGGGTTTAAAGTACAACTCTCGCGCGACATCCCAGCCATCGTAACGTCACTTGTAAAAAATAATATTGAAGAATTGATGGCTCTTCATAGTCTTTCTCTTCGCGATCTGACTCACTTTGTTTTGCATCCGGGAGGAGCCAAAGTTCTAACGGCCTATGTTGACGGGCTCGGAATCTCAAATGACAGCCTTGCCCACTCGTACGGAGTGCTGAATGATTATGGCAATATGTCGAGCGTGACAGTGTTTTTTATTTTAGACCGGTTTTTAAAGTCGACAGAGCCAAATACAAAAGAGCACGCTTTGGTCGGCGCCCTCGGGCCGGGGTTTAGCTCAGAGCTGGTGCTGCTGAAGTGGGACTAAATATGAGCAACGCTACAATTTCATTTTTTGTATTGATAACTTTTGTAATTCTGCAGAGATTGTTAGAATTGCGCCTTGCTAAAAGCAATACAAAAGCTCTTTTAAAAAGAGGCGCCACCGAATTCGGCCGCAACCACTACTGGCTGCTAGTCACCATGCACACTTTGTTTTTCGTAAGTCTTTTGGTTGAGGGAATCTCACATCCTCTTGAACTCTCAAAGATTTGGTACTTCTATATTTTTATTTTCGCGCTGGCACAAATGGGTCGGATTTGGGTGATTCGAACACTCAACGGCCGGTGGACAACGCGCATTTTAGTTTTGTCTGGTGAAAAATTAGTACGCACTGGCCCATTTCAATATATTTCACACCCCAACTATTGGGTTGTAGCGATTGAGCTTCTCGTCCTTCCATTAATTTTCAATCTGTATGTGACCGCGACGGCTTTCAGCTTGTTAAATGCATTTGTGTTGCTCGCAATACGACTGCCGGTAGAAAAGCGCGCCCTCCGCGGATCGCCAACTGGGCTTCATTAACTCCGCCGCCTAGATAAAATTTATACTTCTCTCCTAAAAACATGACAGTCCATAAAAAGTGACTTACCTTGCTAGCTCTGGTGCCATTGGTACAACGATCGCACGAATTAAATGGAGAACAAACCTGTGAAGTATTTATTAGGAGTATCAAGTCTTTTGATTTCTAGTTTGAGCGTGGCGGCTCCTGTGCCCACATCGGAAAAAGAAATTTTTAAATTAGTTGTATTCGATAATGGAAGTAAAATGATTAGCACTCCAGCAGATGGGCAGGTATCCATTATTGATTGGTATCTATCAACAGTATCGTCAGAAGGAAACCAAGACTTAGCTGAAAATGGCGTGTTGTATAGTCGTATCATGGGTGCGGAATGCACTGAACATGACACTGAAGTCACTTGCTCTGTTTCTATGAATTCACAAGAATTTGTACCTTCTCTTGAAATGAGTGACCTTTATTGCACCGGGGCTGATTATGGCGAAGGAATTAAGGTTGTGTTCTCGAAAGAGGATTCAAAGTTAAATTTTTTACGCGGTGAAATTAATGTTTCTATGAGTGGAAACGGTCCTTGTGGAGCAGACTTGGACTAGTCGCTGGGCCGACGCACAGGCAGGGGCATATTACAAATCTCCAACCGCCCCGCTGAATGATGAAACCACTCCTCCTTGCGATCCCTCCGTGCCGCGATCAACGACTTAAAAGCTAGAGAGTCCGTTTTTAGCGTCTCCAACTCCACACGATCTTTTTTCAAAACCTGCGAGCCAAGTTTGATCGACTTGATCGCAACACGCTCCTCGGGCTTTTCGTAAAATCCCATCGATCCCGTACCGCGGGGAAGCGATGACAGCAACTCCATCCCTAACACAACTCGCCCCACCAGCGTCACATTGCGATCCAAGTGCCGAGGAGCATGACCTATAACTACATAGAGCTCAGCACCTCCGCCGCTGTCCGCAGGATTGTTGCGCCCCACACCCACCATTCCATAACAATGGGTGAGCCACATTTTTTGCAGAGCCTTATCTCGCGCCACAGGGAAGCCTTTTGTGAAACCCACTTCTTTAGCGTAGGTGTCCGCATCGGGAAGCGGGGTGAAGGATAATTTTTCTGAATACGCTCGATCGAATTCTGGCTTGAGTGTCTCCTTAGCAGATTTTATTTTTTTCTTCAGCTCGGTTTTTTCAGCGTGCGGATCCCCCCACTGCACCACATAGTTGTCTTGCACACGCACGATAGCTAAACCGTCCCAGTATTTTTCGTTGATCAGCTTTTTAATATTTTTCACATGCTCCGGCGCAAAATCGGGAGCCAGCTCGATAACCACAAGGCCTTTGCCAAAATCAAAATACAAAAGGTTCTCATCTTCGAGCTTGCGCCAATCCGAAGCTTTGGCCCCACTCAAAATGTCGGCAGTTTTTAAAACCACAGGGGTTTGCGCCCTAGGGGGCTGCGCAAAGCTAAAAACGAAAAGGAAAGGAATCACTAATAAAAACATAAGAGCCCCCATGGAGTTTTAACCTGTATCGCATTTTTCAGTTTTAAAGTCGCCCTTAAAGTCGTCGAAAAAACATACAGTTCCTATAACTCTTTCACACCCTATCGAAAAAAAACCTCCTCAAGGACCAATTCTGCTAAGAGTATTTTCAACCGAGGTGTCCATGAAATCCAAAACGATTCTATTTTTTGTAACTCTTTTCAACTTAACATCATTTGTAACATCACTTGCCAGTGCCGAGCCCTGCCGCAAAGTCGCGAGAAACGCGCGCATCAATGCCGTGGGCGATATATTGATTCACCAATCACTTTATAAAGTAGCCGTGGCCAGCGAACACCGTTTTATGGGACTTTGGGGGCAGCTCAATCCTATTTTAGCCGATGCAGATTTAACTGTTGGAAATTTAGAAGGACCACTGGCACCGGGAACACTCCGCGGAGGTCGACAAACACAAGATCCAGGCTGGGTCTATGATGGACGTGTGTACACCGGCACAGATATGATTTTTAATTTTCATCCCTATCTGGCAGAAGATTTAAAAGATAGCGGCTTTGATCTTGTAACCACCGCCAACAATCACGCGTTGGATCGCGGTTCAGCTGGTATGGATTTAACAATTGAGAATTTAAATAAATACAATTTGGACTATGTGGGAACACGAACAAGTAATGAAGCATGGCAGGGAAAAGTGGTCAGCGCGGGCGGCTTAAAAATCGGCGTTGTTGCCTGCACAGAAGGAACAAACGGTTGGGAAGATGGCATGAGCCAGGTTGTTCTTTGTTCTGGCGATACAGTGGTACAACTGATCCAGTCCCTCACACCAAAAACCGATGCCGTGATTGTATTTCCGCATTGGGGTGCTGAGTACAAGCCAAACCCCAACGGAACACAAAGACAGTGGGCAAAAAATTGGATCACGGCAGGTGCCCTTGTGGTCATTGGAAACCATCCCCATGTTTTACAAACCACAGAGTGGATCCCAAAAAGTGATGGACGTAATGGGTTTGTGATTTATTCCCTTGGAAATTTTGTTGCCGGCCAAGGAGCTTTTGAAAAACGCGTGACCGCCATTGCCCATTTGGATTTGAAGAAAACGTCCGCGGGAGCCATCGTCAATCAGTTTTCCTACACTCCGCTTGTGCGCCCTTCAGGCTCAGCGTCTTTAACCGTAGTTAGCGAAGACAGTGCCGAAGCCCAGCATGTGCGCAACCAGCTTGGCAACGAAGTGTGCCAATAAGTTTTACGAAAAAATGGAAATAGAAATCATTCGGCAAACCAAACTTGCCGAATTCGAAGAACTTCTAAACAGCTGTAAACAAATAACTCTAATTTGTTTAGCAATTAATTGAAACCTGACTTTAATTCTCCCAATGAAACATGTTATTCTTTGTTTCGAGGGGGATTCAATGACAAAAAAACCTTTTATAGAGAACGAGCGCGAAGATAGCGCCGTCTTGCTTCTCGACAAAGAAATTGCATCGCATTTAAAAACCAAAGAATTACTATCACTCCTCGAAGGATTTTTAGCGATTGTCAGCCATGACTTAAAAAATCCCTTGGGAGCGATTTCCGCATGTGCGGAAATGGTATTAAAAGGCGCCAGCAACGAAAAGCTGGGTCCCGAAACTAAAGGCTGGGTGAGGTTTATTAAGCGCAATGCAGACACAAGTTTAAGGATGATTAGTGATATCTTAGATATGGAGCGAATTGCCAATGGTAAGCTCGAGATACACCCAGAGAAAAATCAGTTAGCCAGTATTATCAGATACGTCATGGACAGTTTCTCTCATATGGCTTCGGTTAAAAGAATCGAAATACAGTTCATTCCCGACGAAAAATGTGGCCACATTTTTTGCGACCGAGACAGGATTTTACAGGTCCTCTCAAATTTGCTGAGCAATGCCGTTAAATTTACGCCAGAACAAGGAGCGGTTCTCATTAAAACAGAAGTCACGGACAACGAGGTACTGATTTCTGTTTGCGACACGGGCCCTGGAATCCCTTCCGAAAAGATAAGCACCGTATTTGAACGTTACGAGCAATTGAAGTCAAAAAATCGTAGCGGACTGGGTTTAGGACTTTTTATTTCGAAGACTCTCATCGAGGCTCATGGTGGAAAAATCTGGGTGGAATCAAAAATAGGCCAAGGAACTCAATTCTATTTTACGATTCCAATGCCCAATCATTGCTTATGATTAGAGCGCTTCTAAAAACCCAAACACTTTTTGCGTGGCATCCGTCACCGCCGCACCATCGGCGTCAACGTTTCCACCAACAAAAAACACCTCATTGAAGTAGCGATTTCTTTTCGGGAGCGAAGGTCGAACATCAATCCAGTGTCCTGCACCTCGGTAAATTAAATTTACTAAATTGTATTTAAAATTCATCTTCTTTAAACGGATTTCAATTTTTTCGGCCATGATGGACGACGGCCAAACTTGATCGTCGGTGCCCGAAATCAATAAAATAGGACCTGTGATTTTTTCCACCGGTATTTCGGCAATCGACAAATCTGGAATTTGCAAAATAGCGCGCTCGTACCCTTTGCGTAATAAGATTTTTGGAGGAGCAAAATCACTTTGTTCATAAATCATAGGCGCGAAGCCGATGGATTTGTTCTCCACCCGCCACGATGACTTTGGAATAAAATCAGTCATCGAAAGCCCTTGCCACACAACATGGCTTGGAACTACGGCAATCACACCGTTGACTTCGTTGGGCATTAGAGTGCCCAGAAGCAATCCCAATTCGGCTCCTTTGGAACCGCCCCAGATAATAATGTTTTTGAGCTGCGGATGGTTTATTTTAAATTCGCGAATATTTTTAATCAGAGAATCTACGGGAACATCGATAAGTTCCTTTGGCAGACCGACTTCGCCAAAGTAGGCCAAATTTAAAACCGTATAACCACGGGATGCGATTTCTTTGGCACCTTTTGAACTTAAACCACCTTCAGAGCCGCCCAGCAAAATGATTCCCACGTTTCTTTGCAAAGCAGGATTCGTTGGTTTTACAAGATCAAAAAAAGCATCCGGCTTACGGGATTCCGTAACCGTGATTTCCGAACTCGAAGCCAAAGTCGAAAATTCCACCGCATCCATTTGCGAGCCATTGAGACTCAACTTTACAGTTGTTGAAAAAGAGTCCCCACCACTAAAATAGTCTTTGTCCTGCTGGCTGTTCTCGGGAAGCCGAGACCAAAACAACCCCTGTGAATTCGCGATATTGTAAGTTCCATTTTGTGGAATTGATGAAAAATCAATTGTTCCGCTTTGATCAGATAAAAAATCGGCAAAAGAAGTCCAAGTGAGCCCCTTTGAGTCAACGGTGGAGGTTTCTACTTTGTACAATGTATTGGGCTGTAAACTTTGTGCGCTTAATTTGATAAAGTCTGTGGTGAGGTAAATGTCCTTATCCAAACTCAGTAAGTGGCTATGACTCGCGCCAGAACTGAAAACTGCCGCACTCACGACCAAGGCCGATATAAAGAAAACTAAACGCATCCTGCACCCCCATTTGTGTCCCCTAGTTATCATCTATTTTATAGAAATTCAGGAAAACGACTGACTCATCGTGCAAGCTTGACTCTGGGCATAAAAGCAGCGCATATATTTTATTAGGCAAGCAAATAAGAAGTAGGGGTCCATTATGAAAACACAAAACGAACCTTTTCTTGAAGACGAGCGGAAACAAACGGACGACAGTCTCGATGCCGAACGTAAAAAGGCGAATGAGTCGTTGATTCAGTCCCATGGCTCTGCCGAAAAAAGTACCGACAAAATTGTGGAAAAACAGCGCAACATCGCCGACGAAGCCGTGTCTTTGGCCCGCGATCAGGCTGACTCTGAAATAAATAAAGAGCGCCAAGCGACCGGAAACGACAAAAGCACCGAGCAAAAGAACTACGACGTGGTCTTAAAAGACGAACGTCTCCGCGCCGATACTGCTGTTGAGATTGAAAGATCGAAAGTCGACGACGCCATTGAACGAGAACGCGAAGTGAAAAGTGCAGAGGCGGCACGTTTGCTTTCGCAAGAGCGAAAACGAACCGATAAAAACTTATTGAACGAAAGAGACCAAGCCGACCTGCATGTGGACCAAACGGAGAAGCTTTTATCCAGAGAAATGGCCGAACACTCAAAAACCAAGACAGCGCTAACAACTCGCGAAGAATTTTTAGCCATCGTTAGCCACGATCTCAAAAATCCCATGGGTGCGGTATCCTCCTGCGCAGCGATGCTTTTAGCCGACGCCACGCCAGAGAGCATGGATGCCGAAACAAAGCGGTGGGTGGAATTTATCAAGCGCAACGCGGATACGAGCTTAAGAATGATCAGCGATATTTTAGACATGGAGCGGTTTGCCGAAGGCAAATTAGAGATCCGTTTACAGAAACACCCTCTCGGTAGCATTATTAACGACGCTGCCGAAAGCTTTGTGCTTGCTGCTTTGGCTAAAAATATTACCTTGCAGATTCTCCCGTGCAATTTCTCCGACGAAATCATTTGTGATCGGGATCGAATTCTCCAGGTTGTGTCGAACCTTGTATCCAACGCTGTTAAATTTACCCCGAACGGTGGATCCATCGAAGTAAAAGCAGAAAATAAAAAAAGCGAAGTTGTGGTTTCTGTGAGCGACACGGGGTCGGGCATCCCCGACGAAAAAATAAAAAGTATTTTTGTACGCTACGCTCAACTCGCATCGAAAGACCGTGGAGGCTTGGGTCTGGGGCTTTACATCGCCAAAACATTAGTCGAGGCCCATTCCGGTCAGCTTTGGGTTGAATCAAATGTGGGCGAAGGAAGCACGTTTTACTTTACTCTTCCGCTGACACATTGAGCGATAAATCAACTCACCCGCCCCAAATCTGCAAACTCATGTAACACGTGATCACCGACAAAATAATTGTTAGAGGCAATCCAATTTTTAAAAAGTCGGAAAACTTATAACCACCGGGACTTAGGATCAATAAATTTCCATGGTGCCCAATGGGAGTTAAAAACGAGGCCACAGATCCCATGGTCACACAGACCACGGCACCCGTCGGTGAGATCAACGCGGTCTTAGCAAAAGCCACAGCCACCGGAGCCAGAAGCACGGTAGTCGCGGCATCGGAGAGAATCTGTGTGACGAGTGAAGCAATCCAAAAGAACACAAGCAGCATGGCGAGAGGTTCCCACCCGCCCGTGTATTTTAACAAAATATCTGCAAGTAGTTGATCCACACCTGTTTTTTCCATGGCGATGCCCAACGGAATCACGCCCGCAATCATCACAAAAATTTTGGTTTCGATGGAGCCATAGGCTTGCTCCAGGTCCACGCACTTGGTGAGCACCATCAACAGGGCACCCAGAACAAAGGCGATGTACGCTGGCAGCACACCAAAAGCCGAAAGCGCAATGGAGCCCAGCATGATGGTGGTGGCGATTTTACTTTTCGACCGCCGCGTGGTGCGCCCGTAAAATGGGAGAAACATCAAAAAACCGCGCTGCAGATTGAGCCCATCGAGGTTTTCTTTTGGCCCCCACATCACCAGCATATCCCCGGGTAGCACTACGGTTTCGTCGAGGCCCTTTGATATCCAACCCGTTTGGCGCCATAAACCCACAACAGCCACACCAAAGCGCTTTGGAAAATTTATTTGCGCCAACGTCTGCCCTGCAAATTCAGACTTGGGCGAGATCACCGCTTTTAAAAGACGTTTTTCTTCGCCATGCAAACTTGTTTTGTGCGCATCGCCCACATGGAAGTTTTGTAAAGCTTTTAAAACTAATCCCTGGCGATCATCGTGGGACACAAGCTCGTCGGCGTTCGTGCGCACAACAAACGTATCGCCCTCTTCGACCAGGGCTTCGAGCTCGCGGTTTTTTCGCTGATGGTCTTTGCTGGACCACATGACTATACTGAAGTTCTTTTCGGTGGCCGCCACTAACTCCTGAAGTTTTTTGCCAATCCACGAGCTTTTTTCTAAGACCAAAAGCTCGGTGGCCACATCACTCAGTTTAAAATTATTCTCCACATCGTCGTTACCCGATGTTTTTGGCAAAATCCAGCGTGCGAGAACACAAAAGATAATTCCTGCAAGCACCATGGGTCCACCCACCTGCCCC